>DIET01000047.1 GCA_002418765.1 Peptococcaceae bacterium UBA5767
ACATTTTTTACTGGAAGTTGACAATGAAACGAAGGCCATGACCCGGTTGTATCCCGTGCAGGAGGTCTTAAGCAGTCATGTTAGGCAGGAAGGCAGAGGCTACCGGATCCTTCGTAATCAGTCGGGACAACAGTATGATGTGGATTATACGGTGACGCCCATGCATGATGCGCAAGGGGAATTGCTGGGGGCTGTGCTGGTGTTCCGGGATGTGGGGGAACAAAGGAAAAGGATAAGAGAGATTGAATATCTAAGCTTCCATGATGCTTTGACAGGCTTGTACAACAGGGCTTTTTTTCAGAAGGAATTGAGTCGGCTGGATGTCAAAAGGCAGTGGCCTTTATCTGTGATCATGGGGGATGTCAACGGTCTTAAACTGACCAACGATGTGTTTGGGCATCAGCATGGTGATGAACTTTTGAAGCAGATTGCTACGATGCTCAAGGAACAGTGCCGTAAAGAGGATATTCTGGCCCGCTGGGGCGGGGATGAGTTTATTCTCTTGTTGCCGCAGACACCCAGAGAGATGGCAGAAGAGATTGCCAACCGCATGATGGAGTGCTCGAGGGAGCATACGTATATGGATATGGAGCTTAGCTTGTCGGTGGGTGTGGCCACCAAGACACTGGAGCGCCAAAGCGTGGAGGAAGTCATATCATTAGCGGAAGAGAGGATGTATCGCCGCAAGTTATTGGATAAAAAGAGCATGCGTAGCACCGTTCTTACATCCCTTTTGAAAACACTGAACCAGAAAAGTAATGAGACCTACAACCATTGCCATCGGTTGGAGACGCTGTCGTTGGCAGTGGGGAAGGCGCTGGGGCTTGACCGTGCTTCGCTTGATGATGTGGTGTTAACGGCGCAGCTTCATGATATAGGTATGGTGGTGGTGCCGGAGTATATTTTGTCTAAATCGGGAGAACTCGATAAGGAAGAGAGAAAAATCATGCAGCAGCATCCGGAAGCCGGCTATCGCATTTGCCAGTCTATCTCTGAAGTGGCCCATGTGGCTCGCTACGTTCTGGCGCATCATGAACGTACCGATGGGAAAGGGTATCCTTACCAGTTGGCCTCGGAGGAGATTCCTCTGGTTTCGCGCATTATGGCGGTGGTCGATGCTTACGATGTGATGACCAAGGGACGGCGGTATCAGCCGCCCAAAACCCACCAGGAAGCCATTGATGAATTGCAAGCATTGCGGGGCCAGGCATATGACTCTATGGTGGTGGATGCATTCCTCAGGCTGTTTCCTACCGAGGACTCGTTGCCTCTTTCGTTTTATGATGAGGATATGGCTTAAATATGTCATAATGCACTTCAAATATGGGGTTGGTTAACGATATGAGAGCATGTAACATGGGTAGCTTAATGGGTTTCTTGGTTGGCGGTTTAGGTGACCTCGAAATTTATTAGAATACCGGTTTTGAAGGATATGAGTTCACTCCATACGTGGGACTGTTTTGGGTGTCCTTGATGTTACGATAGTGGGAGTTGAATTTGCATTGAGAATGCCGTATAAGACGGGAACAAAATGATAATGGAAGATACATAAAAGAGACCAATCAGGTTTGATTAAAAATTTGAACCTGGTTGGTTTTTTTTGTCGCTGTTTTGAATATTGGACAGCACTGAACTGCGTAAATTGTTTTTCAGTTTCGTTTGTTTCCCCTTATTGTTCGTTTTTTGCTAGTCCTGTCGATACTTCTCTGTTTTTGTCCCGATAACACGCTAGTCTTCCTTCCCATACATCAAATGATGATGAACCGGAATTCTCTCAATCAATTTGACATGAAAGGGCTCATGAGTTTTCAGCAAGTGCAGAAGATGATCATATGTTGTAGGTATTTTCTTGGGTATAACAAACGGATGCGTTGCGCATCATGTTTAACGAAGGATAGAGTAACGGCCCTGTTTGATTGTTTCCGAATTCACAAAGAAGGATATGGGTTCAGTAAATTGGAAGAGTGGATTGATGATGGAACGCCTTTGGGCTTTATAAAAAAATGGTCATTACTTTGCAAGAGATGGTGAGCGTCATGGTTATGGAGCGGAAGGAATGACTTTTCGGTGGTGAAGTTTGGGGAAAGACCTGTATTTCGGAGGCCGGATTGGGTACAATAGGAAGAAGGAACATCAGGTTCCAGGTAAAGGAAGAAAGAGGTGTGCCATGAGCTATCAGAGTCGTTTCCAAAATCCCTTAAATGATGATTTGTTTGAGGCTATTTTGGCCTTGGAAAACCAGGAGGAGTGCTATCGATTCTTTGAGGATCTTTGTACGGTGGCGGAACTGCATTCTCTGGCCCAGAGACTGGTGGTGGCCAAGCTGCTCGATGAGGAGGAGACGTATGCCCAGATCGAAGAGTTGACGGGTGCCAGTTCTGCGACCATATCCCGGGTCAAGAAGAGCCTGCAGTATGGGGCCGATGGGTACCGGCTGGTGTTGGACAGGGCTTTTCCCAAAGAACAATCTTGACACAGGGACCAGGGCATGATAGGATTACTTTATTAATTTAATGCTTTAGCGTAATAAAGTAAACAGGGATGTATTTCTCTGGGAAAAGAAGGATGCAGGATGAAGAAAAAGTGGACGATCCCTCCCGGCATGAAGGATGTCTTGCCTGGGGAGGCAAAACAACGAAGGAATTTGATCAATCGCTTGATGGAGGGATTTTCTTCCTATGGTTATGAGGAAGTGGGGACGTCTAGTCTGGAGTTTTATGATGTTGTGGAGCGAGATGGTATGGATCCTTCTGAGGTCTTTAAGCTCGTCGACCGGGAGGGCCATATCTTGGCACTCAGACCGGATGTGACCACGCCCATTGCCCGGATGGTGGCTTCGCGCTTGCGGGATCATCGGCTGCCGTTTCGTCTTTCGTATACGGGATCCACGTTTCGCTATGAACATGTGCAGGTGGGGCGTCAAAGAGAGTTTACCCAGGTCGGCGTGGAACTCATTGGTTCGGATGATCTGATGGCCGATGTGGAGGTTTTGCTGTTGGCCTGTGAGTCGATTGAAAGGGCCGGCATCGAGCGCTATAAGGTGGGCATCGGAGAGATCAATGTGACCCAGGGTTTTCTGGAGGAGATGCTTTCGGACGAGGATTTGGTGGAAGAAGCCCGGGAGTTGGTGATAGCCAAAAATTTTGTAGGTCTGGAGGTGCTTTTGCAAGAGCATGCCCATCCGAATCAGGCACATGCTTTTTTGCAATTGGTACGAAAAAATGGAGGACCGGAGATTTTGGATGAGATTGCCGGATTTTCTCAAAACACAGCCTACCAAGCGGCCATCGCTTCGCTTTGCGAATTGGCCAAGGTGGTCCAGGCGTATGGCTATGGCGACCACATCTTTTTTGATTTTTCCATTTTACGGAGTTTTTCTTATTATACAGGCTTTGTATTTGAAGGATATGCGGAAGGTATCGGGCATCCTGTCTGTGGTGGGGGACGTTATGACCGTTTGCTCGGGATATTTGGTTTCGATGCGCCGGCTGTGGGGTTTGCACTGGGTGTGGAGCGCATCTTGATTGCCAGAGATGAAAAGGTCATGGTGGATGGACGAGATGTACTGATTTTGGGTGATGACTATACGGAGGTGGTCATCAAGGCCAGAGAACTCAGAGAGATGGGGCTTCGGGTGGAAGTGGACCTGACTTCGGCGAGTTTGGCGGAGGCTGCGGATTATATGCAGGACAAAAATATCAAGCGGCTCTTTGTGCTGGAAGGAGACGATTATGGAAAATAGACTGACCATAGCGCTTCCCAAGGGTAGACTGGGGGGCGAGGTGCTGGATTTTTTGGCCAAAGCAGGTTTGCCTACTGAAGGTGTGGAGCCGGAGTCCAGAACCTTGTTGTTTGATTTTGAACGAGAGGGCGTCACGTATTTGATTTGCAAGCCAACGGATGTCCCTACGTTTGTGGAATATGGCGTGGCGGATATCGGTGTGGTGGGAAAGGATACATTGGAAGAATCTGGCGCTGATGTATTTGAACTGGCGGATCTTCGGTTTGGTTATTGCCGTTTTGCGGTGGCGGTGACGGAGGAACTGCGTGATGCTCGCCAGGTGGATGGCAAGTTCCCTTTGACCGATTTTACGCAGCATCGGGTGGCGACCAAGTTTACCCGGGTAGCGGATCGTTATTTCAAGAGCCTGGGCATGCAGATGGAAATCATCAAGCTGCATGGCAATGTGGAGCTGGCGGCCCGTATTGGTCTATCGGACATGATTGTGGATATCGTCTCGACGGGGTCGACACTCAGAGAAAATGGGCTGGTGGAGGTGGCGCAGATTTTTCCGGCTACGGCCAGACTGATTGCCAACCGGGTAAGCTATCGACTGAAAAATGGGGGCATTACGGCGGTTGTCGAGCGCATCCAGGCGTTGCTTGCAGAGTGCGAATAAGAGGATAAGGAGAAAAAAAGGATATGTTTGAAGCCAAGGAATCGGTGGCGGTGCGTTTTATAGACAGCCAAGACCAAGAGCAGGTAAAGGCCGTGTTTGCGCGTTCGCAAATGGTCAGTGAAGAGGCGCTTGCCTCGACACAGGCCATTTTGGAGGATGTGCGCATTCGGGGAATGGATGCGCTTTATGAGTATACCAAGCGCTTTGACGGGGCCAAGATCATTGATGAGAATTTCAAGGTCACACCGGAAGAGATCAGGCTTGCGTATGAGCAGGTGGAAGAAGACGTGGTTGTGGCGCTTACGAAAGCCCGTGATCAGATTGCCCGGTATCATGAACGGCAAAAACGTCCTAGCAGCATGGAGACGGATGAGCTGGGGTGTTTGACGGGACAGATTATCCGCCCGTTGCGCCGTGTGGGGTGTTACGTGCCGGGTGGTACGGCGGCATATCCTTCTTCGGTGCTCATGACGGCGGTACCGGCGCAGGTGGCTGGTGTCGAAGAGATTGTTATGGTGAGCCCACCGGATGAAACGGGCAAAATGAACCCATATACTCTGGTGGCGGCGGATTTGGCTGGCGTGCACGAGATTTATAAAGTTGGCGGGGCGCAGGCTGTGGCGGCGCTGGCGTATGGTGCGGGGTCCTTAAGACCGGTGGATAAGATTGTGGGTCCGGGGAATGTGTATGTGACCATGGCCAAAAAGCTGGTGTATGGGACGGTGGATATCGATATGCTGGCGGGTCCTAGTGAGATTTTGGTGCTGGCTGATGATACTGCCGATGCTTCGTTTGTGGCGGCGGATCTACTTTCCCAAGCAGAGCATGATCGGTTAAGTTCAGCGATTTTGCTGACCAATTCGATGAAGCTGGCCACGGCCGTAAAAAAGGAGTTGCCGAAGCAGTTGGCGCAGCTTTCCCGTAAGGAGATTGCCAAGGCGTCGCTTGAGGGGCAAGGTGCCATCATTGTGACGAAAGACTTGCCAGAGGCGTTTGATTTGGCCAATGCCTTTGCGCCGGAGCATCTGGAGCTGGCCATAGAGGATCCTTTTGGCAAACTGGGCTTGGTGAAAAATGCCGGGGCTATTTTCTTAGGCCATTATTCTCCGGAACCGCTTGGAGATTATATGGCGGGACCGAATCATGTGCTTCCTACGTCGGGTACGGCCCGGTTCTATTCGCCGCTGAATCTTGATACTTATCTTAAGAAGATGAGTTTGATCAGTTATACCAAGGAAGGTCTTAACGCTTGTGGCGATGCAGTGGTGCTTTTGGCCAACAAGGAGGGTCTGGAGGCCCATGCTGCCAGTGTGGCCATTCGGATGAAAAAGGAGTTATGATGTGTGCGGTGGAAGAAGAAAACAGGCAAAAGAGGGTGGCTTCGGCCAAACGGACTACTTTGGAAACGAATATCGAGATGACATTGTGTCTGGATGGAATGGGGCAGTTTACCGGTAGTTCGGGTCTTCCTTTTTTGGATCATATGCTGGCGCTTTTGGCGAAGCATGCTTCGTTTGATCTGGTGCTTTTGTGTCAGGGAGACGTAGAGGTGGATGGACACCATACCACGGAGGATATCGGTATCGTATTGGGAGAGTTAATGCTTGAAGCCATGGGGGACAAACGAGGTATAGCACGATATGGAGATATCATCTTGCCGATGGATGAGACATTGATGCTTTGCGCTCTGGATTGTTCTGGTAGGCCTTATCTGCATATGGATGTGCCTCTGCCGGCGGTACAGATTGGTTCGTTTGATACGGAACTGGTGGAGGAGTTTATGCGAGCCTTGGCAATGAGTGCGCGTATTACGCTGCATTTGGTGCTCTTGGAGGGGAAAAACACCCACCATATCATCGAGGCTGCGTTTAAGGCGCTGGCCAGAGCGCTGCGCAAAGCGCTGTGGCGGGAGCCGGGCAGCCTTGACATTCCGTCGAGCAAGGGTGTTTTGTAAAAGGAGTAGAGGGTAGAATATGCTGGCAATCGTAGATTATGATATGGGCAATGTCCGCAGCGTGGCCAAGAGCTTTGAAAGAGTGGGCATTGAGAGTGTGCTGAGCGATCAGCGTGAGGTGATTTTGGCGGCCGACGGGGTGGTCCTTCCAGGTGTGGGTGCTTTTGGTGATGCCATGGAGATCTTGCACAAAAAGGATTTGGTCAAGACGCTTTTGGAGGTTTACCAAAGGCAGAAACCACTGCTCGGGATATGTCTGGGGCTACAACTCTTGTTCGACTATAGCCTGGAAAAGGGTTATACGGAGGGGCTGGGTCTTTTTGCTGGTGGGGTGAAGCCCATCGAGACAGAGCTGAAGGTGCCTCATATGGGCTGGAATGAATTGGAAATCAAAAGGTCTCATCCGATTTTACGTGATGTAAAGGAAGGATCGTTTGCTTATTTTGTGCACAGCTATCATGTGGTGCCGGATGCTGAGGAGTTGATTCTGGCGACGACGGAGTATGATGGAGACAAGGTGGCTATGGTGGCCAAGGGTTCAGTGGTGGGCATACAGTTCCACCCGGAGAAGAGCTCTTTGGTGGGCTTGCAGATATTGAAAAATTTTGGAGGGATGGTTGACGCGCGATGAAGGTGATACCGGCGATTGATATAAAAGATGGAGCCTGCGTGCGTTTGGTGCAGGGAAAAATGGAAGAGGCCACGGTATATGGGGATGATCCGGTGGCCATGGCGACGCATTGGGAACAGCTCGGTGCGGAGCTTCTTCATGTGGTGGATTTAAATGGTGCCTTTGCGGGCTCGGTACAGAATGAAAAGGCCATCACAGGCATTGTCAAGGCACTCAGCATTCCTGTGCAGGTGGGCGGGGGTATTCGGGATATGGAGACCATAAGGCGTCTTTTGGAGCTCGGGGTGGACCGGGTGATCTTGGGTACGGCTGCAGTGAAGAATCCGGCTCTGGTGGCGGTGGCTTGTGCGGTCTATGGGGAACGTATCGTCTTGGGGCTGGATGCCAGAGATGGACGGGTGGCCCTGGAAGGTTGGGATGAAGACAGTGGTGTTTTTGCCTTGCAACTGGCCTTGGAGATGAAGGAACTGGGGATACAACGACTGATCTTTACCGATACGTCCTTGGACGGTATGATGGCTGGGGTGAATCTTTCGCTCACCAGAGAGCTTGCAGAAAAAACAGGGCTTAAGGTAATTGCTTCTGGTGGTGTTTCGTCTATGGAGGATATCAAGAGGGTGATGGAGCTGGAACCTTACGGGGTGGATGGGGTTATCACCGGCAAGGCCATTTATATAGGTGCGCTTGATTTTGAAAAGGCGGTGCGCCTGGGCAGGAAGGGGTCGTAGATGTTAGCCAAACGTATTATTCCTTGTCTGGATGTAGACAAGGGAAGAGTAGTCAAGGGAACCAATTTCGTGGATATCCGGGATGCCGGCGATGCTGTGGAGCTGGCCAAGTTTTATGATGCGGCCGGAGCCGATGAGTTGGTGTTCCTTGATATTACGGCGAGTCATGAAAAACGAGATATCGTGCTGGATATGGTCAGAAAGACTGCTGATCAGGTGTTCATCCCTTTTACTGTGGGTGGCGGGCTGAGTACGGTGGAGGACATGCATGCCATGCTTCAGGCTGGGGCGGATAAGGTGAGTATTTGTTCTCCGGCGATCAAGACGCCGGAGCTGATTACCCAGGGAGCCAAACGTTTTGGCAACCAGTGCATCGTGGTGGCGGTCGATGCCAAACGCATCGGGCCTGGTCGCTGGGAAGCCTATATCCATGGGGGACGGACGCCAAGCGGCTTGGATGTGCTGGAGTGGGTGAAACGGGCGGAATCCCTGGGGGCTGGGGAGATTCTCTTGACGTCTATGGATGCGGATGGGACCAAGGAGGGTTATGATCTTGCTTTGACCCAGGCGGTATCCAGGGCCGTGAAGATTCCGGTGATTGCCTCGGGAGGTGTGGGGACGCTGGAACATCTTTATGATGGTCTGACCAAGGGTGAGGCCAGTGCGGTATTGGCGGCGAGCATCTTTCATTATGGGGAGTATTCGATTCGTGAGGCCAAGGATTATCTGAAGAGGAAGGGAGTGCATGTGAGACCATGAAAATCAAGAACCTAAGTGAGATTCGATACAATGAACAGGGGTTGATACCGGCCATCGTTCAGGATGCGGAGCATCTGGATGTCCTGATGTTGGCTTATATGAATGTGGAGTCGCTCAATAAGACGTTGAATACCGGGGAAACGTGGTTTTATTCTCGTTCCAGGCAGAGTTTGTGGAACAAAGGCCAGAGCTCCGGCAACAATCAGAAGGTGGAAGAGATCTTGTATGATTGTGATGCCGATACCTTGCTGGTCAAGGTGAAGCAGTTGGGGACCGGCAAGGCTTGTCATGAGAATATGCGTACTTGTTTTCATAACCGGTTGCTGAAAGATGGTTCTGGGGAGGAACTGGCGGATGCCATGCCTACCGGTGGTCCGGCGCTCGGGAAAGTCCTGGGAGAGGTCAATGATGTGGTGTATGATCGTAAGGAAAAAATGCCTGAGGGATCGTATACGACCTATCTCTTTGAAAAGGGCATTGATAAGATTCTAAAGAAGGTGGGCGAGGAGTGTACGGAGTCCGTGATTGCGGCCAAAAACCGTGATCCTGATGAGGTGGCTTATGAGGTGTCGGATCTGTTGTATCATCTCTTGGTGATGCTGGCAGAGCAGGATGTGCCTCTTTCGCGTCTGGCAGAGGAGCTGCAAAAGAGAAGGTAAATGGTAGATGGCTGGGAAGGAAAAGTGTTTTGATTGTAGGTAAATCACTACAAGAAGAGGGGGAATTGATGTTGGAGAAGAATGATCAGTTTTCGTATTTTACATTGGAAAAAGACAAAGCGTTATTGGAAAGAGCGGTTGCTATTTCCTGGAGTTCCAAAGAGCATGGCAATACACCCTTTGGTGCTCTTTTGGTAGATGAACAAGGGAATATTCTTATGGAGCAGGAGAATATTGAGATAACGGAAAAAGATTGTACCGGTCATGCGGAGACGACCTTGATTCGCAGAGCATCCAAGGCGTATGATAAATCGTTTCTAGCTAGGTGCTCCCTTTATTCTACAGCAGAGCCTTGTGTCATGTGTGCAGGTGCTCTGTACTGGAGCGGTATTGGACGTTTGGTATATGCGATTTCCGAGAAGAAGCTTTTGATGCTCACAGGTGATAATGAACAAAATCCAACGCTTGATGTGCCTTGTAGGACAGTGTTTGAACATGGTCAAAAGGATGTGTTGGTGGTGGGCCCCATCGAAGATGAAGCTTTGGAAAATATGGTTGTGGCACCGCACATAGGCTATTGGGATTGAGCATGTACGGATGCTATCGGCAGGCGATAAAGGGTTTCGGCTTCAAACCAAGTTTTGGGCCAGTTTGTGATGAACGCAATAGAAGCCGATGTTTTCATTGGTTTCTATTTTTATTTTGGCAGCTAGGCAGACTATTTTTATTTTGGCAGCTAGGCAGTTGACACAGTCTGGTTTACGTCATATAATTAGATTGACCAGTCAATCTAATAGATAGCAATGCTTGGCTGTACTCCTGAGGGCTTACGCGAAGGTGAGATGGGCAAGATAGATGTAAGATGTGCTATTTCACAAGGCCTTTGGTTAAACTGTATGGGGTGAAGAAGCATGTGGCCAATTGCAGGGGAGGCGCTCTAGAGCCTTGCTTGACAATGAAATTGGAGTATAGCTATAATGAAGAAAAACTTAAAACATTTCATTTTCTAGACCAAGAGGGGTAGGAAGCAGAACGTGGGCATTGTGTGGCATGAGAAGTATGTATGCCAGGAGATATTGGGCGGATGCCTGTGGTGCTGGTGGTGCTTAGGAAACATCGACTGGTTTTTGGCCATTGACATGAGACCAAAGAAACCAGTGGGAGGAACATAAAACAGTGTCGGAGTATGTTCATGGCTCAGATGACAGGGTGGCCGAAAATATTGTCATGGTATTATGTTTTGGCTGACATAATGAATGTTGCAATTACGTTGTCGAAGATGTGCTTGGTGCTAATGAAGAGGGACGCTTATGTTGGGAAGTCGATTTAAGAACACCATTATGAAGGTCAGCATATCGATCATATCCATTTTGGGAGCGATTCTGATCGGGGCTGTGATCATTGCTTCCGTTGGAGAAAATGTTTTTATTGCATATGGATTTTTATTAAGGGGCGCCTTTGGGAATAGTCGTGCTGTCGGGGAGACACTGGTCAAAGCCACGCCGCTTATTTTTACTGCCTTGGCGGCTGTTTTTTCTTATCGCTGTGGGATGTTCAATCTGGGAGCCGAAGGCCAGTTTATCATGGGAGCGGTAGCAGCATCATGGATCTCGGTGACCATTCTTCCGTTTGGGGGTATTATAAATACACTACTAAGTCTTTTAGTAGGTGCCTTGGCAGGAGGAGTTTGGGGGGCTATCCCAGGTTTATTGAAGGCATACCGGGGTTTGAACGAAATGATTGTCAGTATTTTATTAAATTATGTAGCTACTTTATTTATGGCCTTTCTTTACTCCGGACCATTGATGGAAAAAAATATACCCCAGACAGCGGCTGTATTTGATGATGTGAAACTGACCAGATTGTTGGAAGGATCAAGAGTGCACAGTGGTATATTTATTGCTGTGGGTGTAGCGATTCTGGTTACCTATTTTTTATTTAAGACAGCCAAAGGATATCAATTACGTGTAGTTGGTCTCAATCCGATTGCTGCCAAGGTGAATGGATTGCCAGTAAAAAAGATGATAGCCAGCGCCTTTGTCGTATCTGGCATGATTGCCGGGTTGGGCGGTGCTACTGAGTTGTTGGGATCGTCGTATAGATTGATGGCGGGATTTGGCCAGGGATTTGGATTTGATGGCGTGGCCATCGCGCTGATTGGTCAGCTACATCCTATTGGAGCTGGTCTGATTGCTTACCTGTTCGCGGTGTTACGGACAGGCGCCAATACCATGCAAATCGCCACGGGAATTACGACTGCTGTGGTGGACATTGTGCAGGCGGTAATTATTATTTTTGCTGTGGCAGCAACCGCCATAACAGCACTACCTGGTGTGAAGGCCATTGTGAACAGGAAATGGAGAGGGATAGAGCAATGATGGATACCGTTTTTAGTGTTCAGTTCTTGGGAAGTCTGTTGCAATCGACCCTTCGTGTGACCACTCCATTGCTTTTGGTTGCCTTGGGGGAGTTGTATGGGGAGCGTGCTGGCATGATCAACATCGGACTGGATGGAATCATGACTTTTGGCGCCACGGTGGGATTTATTGTAGGATACATCACCGTGAATCCGTTGATGGGGTTGGTAGCCGGAAGCTTGGCTGGCGTTCTGATTAATATGATTTATGCTTATAGCACTATTTCCCTCCGTTCTGGTCAGATTATCAATGGCATGGCTCTGAATATTCTGGCACCGGCTTTGTCTGTGTTTATGTTCAGACAATATTTTGGGGTCACGACAAAATTGATTCAGGGTACGGTTCTGGCGTCAGTATATATTCCTGTTTTGTCTGATATACCGATTCTGGGACCACTTCTTTTTAGACAGAATCCCATAACCTACTTGGCTTTTGTATTGGCAATCCTGACGGCGATATTTTTTAACAAGACGAAACCAGGCCTTGACTACAGAGCTGTCGGAGAGTTCCCTCGTGCGGCCGAAACCTTGGGCATCCATGTGACCAAAATGAAATACATCGCCACGGGGATGTGTGGGTTGCTGGCTGGACTGGGTGGAGCTTATCTGAGTACTTGTTACATGGGTACCTATTCGGAGGGGGTCGTCGCAGGACGTGGCTTTATTGCTTTGTCGGCGGTCATTTTTGGAGGATGGAGAGTGCGGGGCTTGGTGCTCGCTACGCTTCTTTTTGGATTTACGGATGCCGTGCAACTGCGGTTTCAGACCATATTGCCTGTGATACCATATCAAATTTTGGCCATGCTTCCTTATTTGGCTACCATCGGGGCGCTATTTTTAATGCATAACAGTGGGTTGGCACCAAAAGCAAATGGATTACCTTATTCACGGGAGGACCATTAGAATAATTGCATTCTAATGATTTTATAATATGAAAGGAAGTGTTTGTATGAAGGTAGTATCCAAAAGAGTTTTAGCAGTATTGGTGATTGTTGCACTAAGCTTGACTATCATTGGTTGTGCAGGGGCCGAGGAGGGTGCTGATTCTGGCGAGAAAACGTATAAAATTGCGATGGTCGCCAATGCCTCTATCGCAGATGGAGGCTGGAACAGTGCTTGTTATGATGGCATGATTGGTGCTGCGGAATTGAATGGTTGGGAAACGTCTTATTCCGAAAATGTGGAACAAACAGATTATGTTGCGACGTTCACTGAATATGGAAATCTTGGCTATGACTTGGTTTTTGCTCCTGGCAACGAGTTTAGCGATGCGGTGAAAGAAGCGGCTGCCAGTTACCCGGATACTAATTTTATTGTGCTGAATGGGGAAGTCGTGGAGGAAAATGTTGAATCGATCATGGCGGACAATACGATGATCGGATTTTTAGCAGGTACTCTTGCGGGTTTGAAAACACAGACCAATGAAGTGGCCCTGATTGGTGGCATGGAAATTACGCCGGCGATGCAGAGTATTGACGGATTTGAACAAGGTGTAGCCTACGTCAATCCAGATGCCAATGTCAGTGTTGCCTTCACCAATTCTTGGAGCGATGCAGCCAAGGGTAAAGAAGCTGCTCTTTCTTTGATCGATACCAAAGATTGTGATGTGTTCTTTGGTATTTCCAGTGCAGGAGATGCCGGCATGCGTGAGGCGCTTGCGGATTATGATGACAGGTGGACCATTGCACAGCCTTCGGATTTGTTGGATCAATTCCCAGATATCACCCTGACCAGCATCATGAACGATAACGCTCAGTTGATTGGGAATTCGATGAAGGCGGTTATGAACGGCGAGTTCGGCAACAAGGTTTTCTTAGGCGGATTGACAGAAAATGTTTTGGCAATCGGAGAATTTGGAGAATCGGCCAATGATGTCAAAGATGAGTACATGGAAATTGTCGAGGGCATCAGGGACGGCTCAATCACATTTGATTACAATGTTTAGATTGCAGTTCTGATAAAAGGAAGGTCATATTGCCCTGGTGCAGGTTTGCTGCGCCAGGGTGCTTGGTCTTTGGAGGCGATAGTATGGCTCAATATGTTCTTCAAATGAAAAATATTACCAAGAAGTTTGGTGGCTTTACAGCAAATGACAATATCAGCATTTCTTTAAAAAAAGGAGAAGTTCTTACTCTTTTGGGAGAGAATGGTGCCGGTAAGAGTACGTTGATGAATATTTTGTGTGGCTTATACAAAGCTACGGAGGGAAGTATTTTTATTGAAGGGGAAAAGGTCAAGATATCTTCTCCCAAAGATTCGGCCAAATATGGTATTGGCATGGTCCATCAGCATTTTATGTTGGTAGATACATTGACTGTGTTAGAGAATATTATCTTGGGTAAGTCAGGCAACACCGACTTGTTTATCGATACCAAAGCCATAAAAAAGAAAATGGATCAGCTGAGCACAAAATATGGACTGAATATTGATCCGGACAGAAAAATTAGCCAATTGTCTGTTGGTGCACAACAACGGGTGGAAATCTTGAAAGCATTGTGGAGAAATGCTGAAATTTTGATTCTTGATGAGCCGACAGCTGTTCTGACAGATGAGGAGGCAACGAGTTTATTTGAGATTATTGAGAAATTAACGAATGATGGAAAATCGGTCATTTTCATATCCCATAAAATGAAAGAAGTGCTGAGTATCAGTGATAGGATTGTCGTATTGCGTGCGGGGCAATTGATTAGGGAGTTCCAACGCGGAGAAGCTGACGGATCCGAGCTGGCTGATCTGATGGTGGGCAGGCGCATGGAAGAAAGTGATTATGCTAAGAGAGAAATTGAAGGCAGTGTCGTATTTCGTGTAAAAAACGTGTCTTACAATAAGCAATCAAAACACAGCGGGCTCAATAATATTTCTATCGATGTGCACAAAGGTGAAATATTGGGTATCGCTGGTGTGGACGGGAATGGACAGTCGGAGTTGGCCCAATTGGCGACAGGTTTGCTGGTCCCTGATGAAGGTGAAGTGTATTTGAAGGGTGAGAGGGTTACAAATTTTAGTGCCAAGTATTTTATAGAGGCTGGGGTGTCTCATGTGCCGGAGGATAGAAACAAAATGGGGTTGGTTGGTGACATGAGTATTACTAACAACCTTATTTTGAAGAGCGAGGAGGTGCCTCGGTTTAGCAAGTATGCTGGTTGGTTGACAGATGCGAAGAGTGCTAGGGCTTATGCAAAAGAACAACAAAAGAAGTTTGATATCCGTTGTGCATCTGTGGATCAGGAGACAGGTGAGTTATCCGGTGGAAACCAGCAGAAAGTGATTTTGGCAAGAGAGCTAAGTCTGAATCCGGAGCTCTTGGTCGCAGCGCACCCGATTCGTGGTTTGGATGTTGGTGCAGCGCAGTTTATTCATGACCAGATCATGATGGCCAGAGATCTGGATTGTGCCGTTCTGCTTATTTCTACAGATTTGTCGGAAGTGCTACTGATGTCAGATAGAATTGTGGTGATGTATGAAGGGAAAATTATGGGGGTCTTTGATGGCATCAATCCACCTACGTCGCAGATTTCTCAGGCTTTGGCAGGTAAAGAGCATGGTACAAGTGCCTGATTGAAGCGGAAGACAGACTTGGCGTCAGAAAACGCCTAGTAGCTTGTTAACTCTTAAACTGTGGATAAAGCTTCTTAAGTTTGATCCTGGCATCGTCGGTTGTGAATTGCCAATCAACGCCTTTTTGTATGTGTTTTCTGTTTCGTTCCCAAACTGACA
>DIET01000032.1 GCA_002418765.1 Peptococcaceae bacterium UBA5767
GTTCAAATCCCTCCTTCTCCGCCATTGTTTACACAATGGGTATGCATCGTGCGCCCGTAGCTCAGCTGGATAGAGCGTTTGGCTACGGACCAAAAGGCCACGGGTTCGAATCCTGTCGGGCGTGCCAGAAAAAACAGTGCTTGAGCACTGTTTTTTTATGTCAATTTGTGGTTAAAATGGAAGAAAAGCAATAAGGAAGGATCAAAATGAGAACAGTACAAGACTCATGCGTAGAGCATGTAGAAATTGTTTTTCAACAACATATCAATTCACAAGGAAGATTATTTGGCGGAGTGCTTATGGCTTGGATCGATGTGGTGGCGGCCGTTGTGGCTCGGCGACATTCTCATATGGAAGTGTCCACTGCTTCTGTGGACAGTTTGGTTTTTAAAAAGCCAATTTACTTAAGTGATACGGTGGTTCTTGTGGGCAACATTACTTGGACAGGAAAACGAGCAATGGAAGTTCGGGTGGATACCTACACAGAAACACTGAAAGGAAAACGTACCCACGTCAATCGAGCTTATCTGGTGCTGGTGGCCGTAGATGGTGTGGGGAATATCGTTCCGATAGAACCACTTGTACCCCAAACCCAAGAGCAGGAAGAAGAGTTTATGTCCGGAGAAAAGAGACAAGCTTTGCGTATCAAACGAAAAGAGGGGGATTACTAAATAAATATGTCGTCTTATGCTTGAAACAGCAAGAGGATTGTAATACAATTCACTTATACCCCTACTGGGTACGGGTAATAACGCATGTTTACAAAGCATAGGAGATGAATTATGGGAAAAAAAGTACTAATCGTAGGTGGCGTGGCGGGAGGAGCCGGCACGGCTGCCCGTCTGCGTCGTATGGATGAAGATGCACAAATCATTGTATTTGAACGGGGGAGTTACATTTCCTTTGCCAATTGCGGTTTGCCTTATTATGTGGGTGGAACCATCAAGGATCGGCGCGATTTATTGTTACAGACTCCGGAAGCCATGATGGCCAGATTCAATATAGAAATTAGAATCAAGAATGAAGTGACCCGTATTGACCGGGAGCGCCAAGAGGTGGAGGTGCGTTCAGAAAATGGATTTTATAAAGAATCATATGATGTATTGGTGCTTTCACCAGGCTCTACACCATTGATTCCACCAATTCCTGGCATCGATGCTCCCAATATTTTTTCACTATGGAATGTTCCTGATGTAGATCAAATCAAGCATTATATAGACACCTACAAGCCCAAGCGAGCCGTGGTGGTCGGTGGTGGATTTATTGGCATTGAGATGGCAGAAAATCTTTATGATCTGGGTATTGGAGTCAGCTTGGTAGAGATGTTGGATCAGGTGATGACCCCTTTTGATTATGATATGGCCCAGATTCTACATGAGAATATCACGGCCAAGGGAATTGATCTGGAGCTGAAAAACGGAGTCAAAAGCTTTGACTATGAGGGTGGCGTGACCACCGTCACGCTGCAAGACGGCAAGCAGATTCAGGCGGATATGGTGATTTTGAGTATCGGGATCCGTCCCAATGGTGAGTTGGCTGTAGAGTCTGGTCTTCACACCAATGCACGTGGTGGCATTGTGGTGGATGATTTTATGCAGACGTCAGATCCCAATATCTATGCCCTTGGTGATGTCATCGAGGTGAAGCATTATATTGATGAGCAAAAAACGATGATTCCGTTGGCGGGGCCTGCAAACAGGCAGGCTAGAATCTTGGCCAATACCATCAGTGGTCATCCTGAAACCTATCGAGGAAGCCAAGGTACTTCTGTCGCCAAAGTATTTGATCTGACAGCAGCCAGTACGGGATACAATGAAAAATCACTTCTGGCCAAGGGGCTACAAAAGAAGGTGGATTTTGACAGCGTTGTGACCATTTTGAGAAGCCATGCAGGTTACTACCCGGATGCGCTTCCCTTGACGCTGAAGGTCATTTTTGATCGAGAGGGACTGATTTTGGGCGCCCAGGCTATCGGGTATGAGGGTGTGGACAAACGGATCGATGTGGTGGCAACGGCCATTCGTTTTCGAGGATCAGTCCATGATTTAAAGGATTTGGAGTTGGCCTATGCTCCACCTTATTCCAGTGCCAAGGATCCAGTTAACATGGCAGGATTTGTGGCTGACAATGTACTCTCAGGCACCATGGGGAGCATAGCCTGGGATGAAATGCATGATCTTGATGGTGACCGAACACAAATTTTGGATGTCCGTGAAGAAGAAGAACGAGAATGGGGAAGCATCCAGAACTCTTTGCACATTCCCATCAATGATCTGCGTTCTCGTATACAGGAATTGGATTCAAACAAAGAGGTCGTTATTTATTGTGCCGTAGGCATCAGGGGTTATATTGGCGCTCGTATTCTTATGCATCATGGATTTTCCGTAAGGAATCTGTTGGGGGGATATACACATTACCGAAGAGCGGTGAAGGACTATAGCAAACGGGATGTTCTGGGGGCTCAAAATGCCCAGAATTACGGGAGCGTGTCCAAACAAGATAGTAAGACTAAGAAAGCTTCGTTTACCGTAGATGCGATACGAATGTCTTGTTCTGGGGCTATCCAAGAAGTCAACCGCAAGATGAAAGAACTAAAAGATGGTGAAGTTCTGGAAGTTATGGCTTCTGATCCTGGCTTTTCAGCGGATGCAAGAGCTTGGTGCATCAAGACGGATAATGCTTTTGTTTGTGAAGAGAAACAAGAAACGGGATTCATGATTCGCATGCGAAAGGGAACCGATGCTGAGAATCAAGCGAACATAAAAGCAGATCAACCTTTGCAAAAATCCGGTATGGACGGAAAAGATCAAAGTACTTTTGTATTGACCAGTGACGATATCGATAAAGCTAGGATCAGCTTTATTCTGGCGAAAGAAGCCAGAAAATTGGGTAAGACTACGATCATGGTGTTCACCTTTGGTGCGGTCAATCTTCTCAAAAAGAACCGGAAAACCATAAGCAACAGGGCTTCAGGATTACTCTCAATATTTGGATTAAACGATCCTGTAAGCAAAACAAGGCTCGGGAACCATTTCATGCGGTATGGAGAGTCTTTTGAAGACCTAGTGGCGTCTTCTTTGCAAGCTGGGATGAAAATGGTGGCCTGCACCATGAGTATGGATCTTCTTTGCATTCAAAAAGAAGAATTGATAGAGGGCATTGAGTATGATGGAGTGGGTTCTTATCTGGGAGATACCCAACAAAACTCTTTGAAAATCTTCTTATAATACAGAATGACGCTGCAAGGGGAAAACAGTGGCTTGCAATTCTCTTCTTATTGCTATATGATAAAAAAAAGTTAAAGTGGGTAATGAAGACCGCATAAAGACCGAAGAGTATAGGCTTTCGGTCTTTTTTATTTCATGTAAAGGAGCAAAGTTATGAAAGAAAAACATCGTATGTTGATTGAACACGCCTGGTTGCTGACCATTGACCCGGAAAACAAGGTCATTGATGAAGGATACATCCTGATTGAGGACAATCGGATTTTAGAAGTAGGGGTGCAAAAAGAGCACACCCAAGAGCTGAAGTCCACTGTTGATGAGATCATCGATGCCGAGGGTATGATTGTCATGCCTGGACTAATCAATGCCCACAGCCATTTGTTTCAGACCTTCACGCGAAGTTTTGCTGATGACAAGCTGCTTTATCCTTGGCTGAAAGAAGAAATATGGCCTTTTGCTTCTGCCATGGAGTGGGATGATTTTCGGTTGACTAGCTGGCTTGGCTGTTTGGAAAACATCAAGAATGGAGCTACATCGGTTATTGACCAACATTATGTACATACTTTTGAAAATTCGTCCGACCAGGTTCTTTTGGCCATGAAAGAGACTGGCATTCGTGGCGTATTGTGCCGCACCTTTTCAAATTATAATTACACACCTCTTTTGCAGGAAGAAGATGAGACGATTCTTCATTCATTGGACAGACTTACTATGACATATCATCAATCCGAGAATGGTCGCTTGCAGATTTCTGTAGGGCCCATCAATCCATGGGGATGCACGGTGGAGCTATATCAGAAAACCTATGATTATGCCAGAAATCATGGTCTGAAATACCAGATCCATACAGCGGAAACAACCAATGTGGTCGACAAATGTTTAGAAATGTATGGTCTTCGCAATGTTCATTTCTTTCAAGATTTGGGCATTCTAGGTGAAGATACCCAATTGGCTCACGCTATTTGGCTGGATGATGAGGAGCTTCATATGGTGGCACAGTCGAACACCAGTGTAATTCATTGTCCGGTTGCCAATATGTACCTGGCGGATGGTATTGCACGTATCCCCGAGATGCGAAAGAGAAACATCAGTGTGGCGTTGGGAACCGATGGTCCGGGAAGCAACAATGCGCAGGATATGATGGAGGTCTTGAAAACGGCAGCCATTTTGCACAAAGTCAATACATTGGATCCCAGGGTGCTTTCACCAGAAGATGTCTTGCAGATGGCTACGGTAGAGGGCGCAAAGATGCTGGGACGGCATGACATTGGACGTCTCATGCCGGGATATGTGGCGGATATCATTTTTGTGGATTGGAGAAAGGCGCATATTGCTCCTGTGCACAAACCGGCTTCGGCAGTGGTTTTTTGCGCCAATGGAAATGATGTAGATACCAGTATCATTGATGGCAAGGTCATTATGAGAAATCGCAAGGTATTGGGCATAGATGAGCAGGCATTGATTGAAGAATGCCATGTACGGGCTAGGGCCATCAAAAAAAGTTTAGGTTAGGAGGACGCCTATGTTTCAGGAAATACCCAGAGTAGATGTTAAAGCCAAGCTTACCGGCCGGGCTAAGTATGCCGATGATTTGCAGTTCCCCAATATGATTTATGCGGCCATGGTCAGGAGCACCATAGCTCACGGTGATGTGTTGTCTATCGATGCTACCAAGGCCTTGAGTCAAGATGACGTCCTGGGGATCTTGACCTGGAAGGATATTCCTGGTCTGTCCAACAAGGGAAAAGAACGACCTGTGTTGGTCGAGAGCAGGGTCCGTTTTATTGGTGATGGCATCGCCATGGTGGTTGCCAAATCACAAAAAGCAGCCCGGGAGGCAGCGAAATTGGTTGAGATCCGGTACCAGCCGTTGGCAGCGGTTTTTGATGTCAAAGAATCGATGAAAAAAACAGCTGGTTGGATTCATGGACGTAGTAATGTGGAAACAATCATCTCGATGCAACATGGACATGTAGAGGATGGATTCGAAGAAGCGGACGTTATTTATGAAGAAAGCGTAAGTACCCAAAGGGTACAGCATGCAGCCATTGAGCCTGAATCAGCGGTTGCTGTTTACCAAGAGGACCATATGGAAGTTTATTGTCCTCCCAAGAGTCCTTTTAACGTCAGGAGGGTGGTAGCAGAAACGCTAGACGTCTCAGTGAACAAGGTGAGGCTTATTTCTGCGGTCGTTGGTGGATCTTTTGGCGGTAAAGATTATGACATGAGTTTGTTGGCATCGCGGGTGGCGCTGGTCGCCAAACGATATCAGAAGCCTTGCAAGATGACGTATACACGGGAAGAATCCATCATGGAAGGAACCAAGCGTCATCCTTATCAGATTGATTATAAAATTGGGGCCAAAAAAGATGGGACACTGACAGGCCTTTCCGTGCAAATGGTCAGTGATGCCGGTGCCTATCTAAGTAAATCAGCCATGGTAGCCTGGAGATCTTGCGTGGAATCGGGAGGTCCGTATCGTATCCCACATGTGAAAACAGATATTTCTGTGGTCTATACCAATCAGATTTATTCCGACTCTTTGCGGGGATTTGGTTCACCACAAGTAGATTTTGGCTTGGAAGTCGTGATGGATGGGCTGGCTGAACGTCTTCAGATGGATCCACTGGCGCTTCGTTTAAAAAATGCGTTGCAAGACGGTGATGTGCATGCCACAGGGCAAGTGCTCAGTGGTGTGAGCATTGAAAAATGTCTATTGGCACTTAAGGACAAGTCGGATTATGAGCAGACCCGCAAGCGCATTGCATCATTCAATCGGGACCACGCCTCTGGTCCTTATCGGCTTGGGTTTGGGATCGCAGCTTTGCATCGAGGAGAAGCCCTGGGCGCTGGTGGTGAAGGTATTGATACGGCGGGTGTATACGTGCACATAGAAAAGGATGGCAGTGTAATCATCTATTCAGGCTTAAGCGAGGTAGGGCAAGGCTGTCAGACCATGATGGTGCGCATTGTTTCAGAAATACTGGGAATTCATTCCTCACGTATACGGGTTACGACCTTGGACACGGATTACGTGCCGGATTCAGGTCCAACAGTGGCCTCGAGGGGTACCGTGATTGCAGGCAACGCTACTGTTTTGGCAGCGGAAGAATTAAAAACGAAAATAACAGAAGTGCTGTCTCAGAAAAAATGGTTCAAAAAGAATGCGGAGCTGGTTTTCCAGAATGAAACCATAACATTGCGGCACAACCCAGAAGTGAGTGTCTCGTATCAAGATGCGATCAAAATGGTATTTTCCCAGGGGGAAAATCTGTACGGACATGGATGGTGGAGTGCCCCCAAGTTGGTTTGGGACTGGAAAAAAGGGCAAGGCGACGCCTACTTCAACTATGTGTATGGCGCTTGTGGTTGTGAAGTCAAAGTCAACATCGAAACGGGTAAAACGGACATCGTACGCTTTGTGGCAGTGCATGATGTGGGAACAGCATTGAATATTGAAGAAGTATATGGCCAAATCTGCGGTGGCGTGGCTATGGGCATCGGATATGGTTTGACGGAAGAAGTGCAGTTGAGAGAGGGTAAAATCATCAATGATAATTTTGATACTTATCTTATGCCCACAGCGATGGACATTGGTGAGATAGAGCCGGTCATTTTGCAGGAACATTCAGCCATAGGACCATTGGGTGCCAAAGGATTGGGTGAACCAGTGACATCCATTGTGGCACCAGCCATCACCAATGCCATCTCAGATGCCCTTCAGTCCAGAATCGTAGATTTACCGGCGGACCTGGAACGGGTTCTGGCACACGTGAAGAAAGGAGATGCGAGATGAATCAAGTATGGATTCAATGCGAAGATAAAAATAGTCTTTTGACTGCCATAGCAGAACCTGGCCGTGTGATGATCGCTGGCGGGACGGATCTGCTGATCAATGTGAGACGTCTTGCCCCTGCAGATAAACCTGCGCAGATGGTGGATCTGTCTTTGGTAGAAGAACTGAAAAATATTCATCTAGAAGGAAATATGCTTACCATAGGATCCATGGTGACGTATACACAGCTGATGACGGATCCATTGATTCGAAAACATTTACCCGTGTTGGCAGAGGCGGCCAGTCAGGTTGGTTCTCCACAAATCAGAAACAGAGGAACGCTGGGAGGATCGCTGGTGAATGCGAGTCCTGCCGCTGATATGGCTCCACTTTGGATACTTTTGAAGGCGCAGGTAAAATTGGAATCGTTTGGTAAGGAGAGAATTCTTTTGGTAGAGGACTTTCTTTTGGGCCACCAAAAAACCATGTTGGCTCCAGGAGAAGTGATGACAGAAATTCGTTGTCTTATCCCGAAAAAATCAGTTATTTATCAAAAAATCGGGCGACGCAACGCTGCCGCAATTGCCAGATTAAATGGATGTTGTTTACTCGATAGACAAGAAGATACGGTAAAAGAAATTCGTTTGGTCATTGGGGCGGCTACGCCAACGCCACTGGATTTGCAAAAGGATTGTTCAGGATGGATAGATAAGCCTTGGACGATAGAGCGCTTGGATGAAGTGGCCAGTCAGGCAATGAGGCGTGTGGAGGAAATTTCCGGCCGCCGCGCTTCTGCTACCTGGAAATTTCCAGCCATCGAAAATCTGGTGCGCAGGTTATTGCTGGATGCCTGGGCTGAGGGAGGTAAACAATGACAACATTCACGCTTCATTTTTGGCTTAATAACCAACCGGAATCCGTAGAGATTCCTTTGACAGCTACCTTGCTTGATGTTTTGCGCGATGAGCTGCATATGACGGGAACCAAACGTGGGTGTGGCATAGGTGAATGCGGCGCTTGCACAGTTCTTCTAAATGGTCAGGCAGTGAATTCTTGTACCGTTCTGGCACTGCAGGCACAGGGGCAAAAGGTAGAGACGGTCGAAGGTCTGGCTAAAGGGGAAGAACTGAGTTCATTGCAACAGTCATTCATAGAAGAACATGCTGTGCAGTGTGGTTTTTGTACATCCGGTATGCTGATGAGTGCTACCGGTTTGCTAAGACAGAATCCTCACCCCAGTGAAAAAGAGATCCGAACAGCGATTTCCGGAAATCTTTGCCGTTGTACGGGCTATATGCCCATCATCAAGGCCATTGAAAAAGAAAGCAAACGTTAGTCTTTCGACCAGCCTCTTCGTGAGGCTGGTTTTTCATCCAATGAGAAATCATCGTAAAATAAGTGTTTTGGCTTTGAATAGCCTCATTTTCCTTCTGTTTCCTTAAAAATATAGAAGAAATGGGGTGTTTTTTCGCACAAAGGGAATCCGGATTCACTATAAACCATTTGACTTTCAAAGTAATTTTGGTAAAATCGTAATGATAGGAGTGATGCCTGTGGAAACACTTTTTCTCCATGCAGTCGATTCGACCAATGAAGCGTGCCGAAGAAGGGTGCGCCAGGGATACACAGAACCTTGTCTCTTGTTGGCAACAGAACAGCATCAGGGGAAAGGGTCAAGAGGACGGTCTTGGGATTCGTATCAGGGAGGATTGTACTTGACCTGGTATTTGGGCACGTCGCCTGATAGAATGGAAGTGCAGTCCCTGACTATGGTCTGTGCAGTGGGCATTTATCACGCTTTGCAGGATCAAGGTGTCGATGTAACCTTGAAATGGCCCAATGATATTATGCTTCATGGGAAAAAAATTGGGGGTATCTTGGCTGAGTATTTTGAGGAAAGAGGCTCCCATCATCTTATGGTCGGCGTGGGAATCAATCTCATGCAGCACCAAGAGGCATTTCAGAATCAGACCTATCGAGCCAGCTCTGTCTGGTTGGAAACGAACATATCGCTGTCTCCGATGGAGACAGCCGGCCCTTTGGTGGCGAGCATGCAGAAATTCAAAATGTTGTGGCAGAATCATCCTCAGTATTTGGAATGGATGTATTTGAGTGTATTGTCGCAGGGAAAGGAGGAAGCAGTAGAACATTTAAGGAGGATTCATGAAACAATGGCATGATCTAACCAGAGCGTCATTCATGGTGGCCTTGATGGCACTGAGTGCACATTTGCAAATTCCCATTGGTCCGGTACCCATCACATTGCAAACCATGATTTGTATCATGACCGGGAGAATGTTGGGTGTCAAATGGGGTGCATTGTCCATGATGGCATATGGTGTTATAGGCCTTATGGGATTGCCCGTTTTTGCTGGAGGTTCCGGTCCGGCTTATGTACTTGGCCCTACGTTTGGTTATGTGGTCGGGTTTATCCCTGCCGCCATGATCGCAGGCCTGTTGGGAAAGCAAATCAAATCGGTATGGAGACAATTCTTGAGCGTAACAACGGCTTTATTCATTATTTATTTATTCGGCGTGACCCATTTATACTTTGTTTTAACCGTCGTTCAAGATATGGATATCCATTTCTACCAGGCTCTTCGTCTGGGCGTATTTCCCTTTTTGATGCAGGATTTTTTGACAGGACTTTTGGGCGTCTATCTGTTTGAGCGGGTGCAAGTTGCCAGGCAAATACAGAGCAGACAACCCCAAGGAAAGGGAACAAAATGAATATCAAAGAAATTCGGCAGTTGATGTCTGCCTTGGAGAACAGCAAATTGGACCGCTTGGAGTGGCAAGAGGGAGAAAGCAAGCTTGTTTTGACCCGTAGAGAGGAATCAGTGCATGCGTATCATCAAGCATATGCACCCATGAGATCTGCTCACGAGATATCGGCACCCACTGTGCCGGAAATGAATACAAAATCAGTCGTTCCTGCCCAAGAAGAGGTGTCGCATCTGGTGTATGTGACTTCTCCTATCGTAGGGACCTATTATGCTGCCCCCGCACCGGGAGAACCTGCTTTTGTTCGAGTGGGTGATCGGGTGAAGGTGGGTGATGTGGTATGCATCATTGAGGCCATGAAACTGATGAATGAGATCAAATCCCAGGAAGAGGGTTTGGTGGTTGAGGTTTTGGTGGACAATGAAGAAGGCGTGGCATACGGTCAGAAAATCGTTGCCATTGATCCGACGGCATAATCATGTTTCAAAAAATATTGATTGCCAACCGGGGGGAAATTGCTGTACGCATCATCAGGTGTTGTCGGGAACTGGGCATCAAGACGGTGGCCATTTATGCCGAAGAAGATCGTGATGCACTCCATACTCAATTGGCAGACGAACTGGTCTGTGTGGGAAAGGGAGATGTGCGCAACAGTTACTTGAACATTCCCAATATTATCAGTGCCGCTCGTATCACCGGAGCGGAGGCCGTACACCCGGGTTACGGTTTTTTATCTGAAAATGCAAGTTTTGCCAGAACCCTGGAAGAATGTGGTATCGTGTTCATTGGACCCAAAGCTGATCTCATCGATCAGATGGGAGATAAGTCCAATGCCCGCCAAGCCATGATGAACGCCGGGGTTCCTGTTGTGCCTGGAAGCAAGCAAGAGATTGATTCCTTTGCGGAAGGCATTGATGTGGCCAAAAGTATCGGTTTTCCGGTCTTGATCAAAGCCTCTAGTGGTGGTGGTGGTCGAGGTATGCGCGTCTCTTGGCAGGAAGAAGATTTTAAAGACGCCTATCATGCTGCCAAAAGTGAGGCAGAGATCGCATTTGGCCATGGTGGGGTATATGTAGAAAAATTTATCCGCAATCCCAGGCACATTGAGGTTCAAATTTTGGGCGATGCATATGGTCATATCATTCATTTGGGAGAGAGAGACTGTTCATTGCAACGGCGCAACCAGAAGGTTCTGGAAGAAGCACCTGCTGCCTGCTTGACGGAAGAACAAAGAGTCGCCCTGCATGAGGCAGCACTTCAGGCTGCTCGCTTTGTTCAGTACCAAAATGCCGGGACACTCGAGTTTATTTTTGATGGAACTGCTTTTTACTTCATTGAGATGAATACACGAGTCCAGGTGGAACATCCTGTGTCTGAAATGATTTCGTCGGTGGATATCATTGCTTGGCAGATTCGCATTGCGGCCGGAGAAGTACTGACGATTCGTCAGGAAGATATTTGTTTTTCAGGTCATGCGATAGAGTGTCGTATCAATGCAGAAAATCCCAAGATGAATTTTATGCCCTCGCCAGGTACCATAGAAACCTTGCATTTACCGGGTGGTTATGGAGTCCGTATTGATGGCGCTTTGTATCAGGGTATTACCATACCTTCCCGATTTGATTCTCTACTGGCCAAGGTGATTGTCAGAGGAAATACCAGGGAAGAGGCCATCAAAAGGATGCAACGTGCATTGGCTGAGTTTATCATTGAAGGCATAGAAACCAATATCGAGTTTCAGCTTAAGTTGGTAACCAATAAGGATTTTATGGAAGGGAACATTCATACGGGTTGGATTCAAGAGAAGAACTGGAGTGAATGATTATGTTGAGGAAAAGTTTCCAAAAACAATATTTTTTGGTAGATGGTGAGAACAAATTACCGCAACGAAAGAAACCAGAAGAAATTCCAGATTGTTGTGTCTTGTGTACGAGATGCAAAGAAACCATTTTGGAAGAAGAATTACGAAAAGATTGGATGGTCTGCAAGAAGTGTGGGCAACACATGAGGCTTACTTCAGAAGACAGGCTGGCCCTTATTTTTGATGAAGGATCTTATGAACGACATTTCGAAGACATCAAGACCTTAAATCCGTTGGATTTTCCAGGCTATGCAGAAAAAATTGCTGAGTATCAGCAGAAAAGTGACCTGACAGAAGCGGTGGTCATTGCCACGGGTCAGTGTTTGGGGATGGATTTGGTGGTCGGTGTCATGGATAGCCGTTTTATGATGGGGTCTATGGGTAGTGTGGTAGGGGAAAAAATTACCAGAGCTGTGGAATTGGCTATCAAAAGGCACCATCCCTTGGTGGTCTTTACTGCTTCAGGGGGCGCTAGAATGCAAGAAGGCATTGTTTCTTTGATGCAGATGGCTAAAACGAGTGCATCTTTGGCCAAGCTAGATGATGCTGGTCTTCCCTATATCGTCGTTCTTACTGATCCGACAACAGGTGGGGTGACGGCTAGCTTTGCTATGTTGGGAGATATTATTCTGGCGGAGCCTGGTGCTCTTATTGGTTTTGCAGGTCCCCGGGTTATTGAGCAAACCATCAGACAAAAATTGCCGGAAGGATTTCAGTCGGCCGAATTCTTAATGGAAAAAGGTTTTGTGGATGCTATTGTGGATCGCCGCCATTTAAAAGAAACCTTAGGTGTATTGCTGAGGTTGCATGGAGGTGAAAAACATGAGTAGTCTGGAACGGGAAAAAAATATTGAAGCTTTAGAAAAACAGATTGCTTCCCTGGCTACTTTCTCAGAAGAACAGGGGCTTGACTTGAGCCGTGAAATATTGAGACTACGTAAAAAAATGGCAGCAATCCGGGCTAAAAATTTTCACAGTATTGATGCCTGGGACCGGGTGACATTGGCAAGACTGCGTGGTAGACCGACAACGCTTGAATACATTGAGCATCTTTTGACTGATTTTGTAGAATTGCGCGGAGATCGTTATTATGGAGATGATGCCTCAATTGTGGGTGGTGTGGGCTTATTTCAAGGAATCCCGATCACGGTGATTGGTCAGCAAAAAGGACGTGATACCCAGGAAAGCATTGATCGAAATTTCGGCATGACCATGCCGGAAGGTTATCGCAAAGCGCTTCGGTTGATGAAGCAGGCAGAAAAATTTCACCGCCCGGTTCTTTTGTTTGTGGATACGCCAGGGGCCTTTTGCGGGCTGCAAGCCGAGGAGCGAGGACAAGGTGAGGCCATTGCTAGAAATTTGATGGAGATGAGCCGGCTCAAAACGCCTATCCTGAGTATTTTATTGGGAGAAGGAGGAAGTGGTGGCGCTTTGGCGCTGGCCGTGGCTGATCGGGTGTTGATGCTTGAGAATGCAACCTATTCCATTTTGTCCCCAGAGGGCTTTGCCAGTATTCTATGGAAAGATGCGACCCTGGCGCAGAAGGCCGCTGGTATGATGAAAATTACCGCCGCTGATTTGCTGCAATTGGGTATCATTGATAGCATCATCAAGGAGCCCATGGGAGGAGCACACAAGGACAAAGAAGAAATGTTTCGAAGTGTCCGGCATGCTCTGAATGAGCATATCCGAATATTGCAGCAAAAGAAGATGGATACTCTCCTGACAGAGCGTTATGAGCGTTTTCGATCGTTTGGAACTTATCAGGAGGGCAATCAAGATGAAGAACGCTAGAGTGACTGGATTTGGCAAAGCCTTGCCAGTACGCGTGGTAACCAATCTTGAGCTGGAAAGCATTGTGGACACCAGTGATGATTGGATCAGAGAGCGAACCGGTATCGAGCAAAGGCATATTGCTACGGTTGAAACGACAACGTCTCTGGCCACCGAGGCGGGTAGGAAGGCTTTGGAAGATGCAGGATTGTCTGCAGAAGATTTGGATCTTATTTTGGTTGCTACGATGACACCGGATGATTTTATGCCTTCGACAGCCTGTCAGGTGCAGGAAGCACTGGGAGCCAAAAAAGCGGCAGCCTTGGATCTTTCAGCAGCCTGTAGCGGTTTTGTTTATGCCCTGTCGGTGGCGGATGCTTTTATCAAATCAAATGGAATGCAAAAGATCCTGGTGGTGGGTGCAGAAGTTCTCTCTAAGACTTTGGATTGGACTGATCGAACGACTTGTGTAATTTTTGCAGATGGTGCCGGAGCAGTGGTGCTTGAGGCTTCTGATGAAGAAGGTATTGTGGCGACAGAAATCGGTGCGCAGGGTGAATCGGGCGATATTTTACACACCGAGGGTTTGCCCAGCCGAAGTTATTTTGTAAATGAAAAGGCGACAAATCACTTTATGAGCATGGACGGTCAAACGGTGTTTCGGTTTTCTACGAAGATTTTTGGTCAGAGTGTTAAAAATGTACTGGCCAAAACCCATTATGCCATTCGAGATATTGATATCTTTGTTCCGCATCAGGCCAACGTGCGCATTATCGACTATGCGGCCTCCAGGCTTAAAGTAGACAAGAACCGTTTCTATCTTAATCTGCAAAAGCGAGGGAACACTTCAGCCGCCAGTATCCCCATTGCGTTAGCGGATATGAAGGAAGAGGGCCTTTTGCGTCCCGGCATGCTGATTTGCTGTACGGGATTTGGGGGCGGACTTACCTGGGGTAGTGCTTTGATACGGATGTAGTGATTGACCACAAAAGGAATAAGTTTATTTAGACTCCGTTGGGGTTTGAATATAGGCAAAAAAACAAAGAGAAAGGCCTAAGGAATCTTAGGAATGTGAAGAACATGTTGGAAAAAATCAAAGAAATTTTGGCTGAAGAGTTGAGCTTGGATCTGGAAGAAATTGGAGATGATAGCGATATTCGTGAGGATTTGGGTGCAGATTCCCTGGATATGGTGCAACTGGTCATGAGTTTGGAAGATGAGTTTGGTCTGGAAATTGAAAATGAAGAGATTCAATCGGTTACGACGGTCAGAGGCATTGTTGAGTTTATCGAAAAGAAAAGAGGCTAGTATGTTGTTTGCGCGTGGTAAAAAAATATTAGGCACTGCCTATCCTGTGATTCAAGGGGGAATGGCCTGGATTTCTGAAGCCACGTTGGCAGCTGCCGTCAGTGAAGCGGGAGGTCTGGGGGTCATTGCCGCCGGAAATGCACCCTTTTCCTTTGTGCGAGAAGAGATTCGAAAAGCCAGAAAACTGACGGCAAAGCCACTTTGTGTTAATGTCATGTTGCTCAGTCCTTATGCGGAAGAGGTAGCACATGGCTTGATTGATGAGGACATTGAATTTATCATTACGGGAGCGGGCAATCCGGGTAAGTACATGCAGGCCTGGAAAGAAGCAGGTAAGAAAGTGATGCCAGTCGTTCCGTCGACGGCTTTGGCCAGGCGAATGGAGCAGTCCGGTGCGGATGCCCTGATTGCTGAAGGGACAGAAGCCGGTGGCCATATTGGTGAGATTACCACGATGGCATTGATTCCCCAGGTGGTGGATGTGGTTACCATTCCTGTTTTTGCGGCAGGTGGCATCGGAGATGCCCGTGGCGTGTTGGCGGCTTGGATGCTGGGGGCTGAGGGTGTCCAAGTAGGCACACGGTTTTTATTGGCTCACGAATGCCAAGTTCATGCGCATTACAAGGAGAAAATCATTAAAGCCAAAGACATTGATACGGTAGTGACAGGAAGACCTACAGGTCACCCAGTACGGGTGCTTAAAAATCCATTGGCCCGAGAATTTGCCAGACGGGAAAAAGAAGGATGCACTCCAGAGGAGCTGGAAGAATTGGGTGCCGGTACCCTGTGCTTGGCTGCACAGGAAGGAGATACCAAAAATGGGTCATTTATGGCGGGACAGATTGCTGGTCTGCTTTCCCAGGAGCAGTCTTGTTCACAAATTATTCAGGATTTATATCTAGGGGCAGAGATGCTCCTGGCAGAAAAATGCCGGGGAGAAAACCATGGCTAAAACCGCACTTCTGTTCCCTGGCCAGGGAGCGCAGTTTCCTGGCATGGTGAAAGACTTCTATGATGCTTACCAAGAGACCAGAGAACTATTTGATCAAGCTTCTGAGGTTCTTGGTTATGATATGAAAAAGGTCGTGTTTGATGGTGAATCCTTAAATATCACGGAGTTTACCCAACCGGCTATGTTGACGGCCAGCATGGCCATCTATCAGGTAGCAAAACCTTATTTGCCAAAGATCGATATGACGGCAGGGCTCAGTCTGGGGGAGTATGCTTCCTTGGTCATGGCAGGATGTTTTTCCTTTGCACAAGTATTGCCTCTGGTGAGAAAGAGGGGTCTGTTTATGCAACAGGCAGTACCTGCCGGCGTAGGGGGTATGAGTGCTATTATTGGTTTGGAAGAAAAGATCCTGCAAGAGGTTGTGCGGCAAGCCGGACCAGATGTCTGGATGGCCAACTTTAATTGTCCAGGGCAAATTGTTCTGTCCGGGAGGCTCGGCCCTTTGGCGAAAGCCAAAAGTCTGGCCACCGAAAAAGGAGCCAAGATGTGCGTGGATCTACCACTGAGCGCTCCCTTCCATACGGAATTACTTAGTAAAGCTGCTGACAATTTGGCAAATGAACTATATGCCATGGAGCTTACCCCACCTCAAGTACCCATCTTGTTCAATGTTACGGCTGAAAGACAAGATGATCCAAGGACCATTAAGGATCTCTTAAAGCGCCAAGTGATGAGCCCTGTCTTGTTTCAAAATACTTTGGAAAGAATGCAGGAAATGGGTGCCAGTACCTTTATTGAAATAGGGCCAGGCACCAGTCTCAAGAGCTTTATCAAGCGCAGTACCAAAAAAACAACAATCGTTTCCATTGATTCTGTGGAAGCGTTGGAGAAAGCGATAATCGAATGGACAAAATAGCTTTGGTAACAGGAGGCTCTAGAGGCCTGGGGAAAAGTATAGCTTTGGCGTTGGCCCAAGATGCTGTCTGGGTGGCCATCAATTACCAGCATGGACGGGATCAGGCCTTGGCAGTGAAAGAAGAGATTGAGTCATGCGGTGGCAAAGCTATGGTGGTGCAGGGCAGTGTGGCTGTGCGGGAAGATGTTGACCGTATGGTTCGAGAAGTAGAAGAAGCCTGGGGGCCGATACAAATTTTGGTCAACAACGCAGGCATCAATCGGGATAATCTTTTTGTCCGTACCAAAGAGCGTGATGTACGGGATCTGTTGGATGTGAATTTGATGGGCGCTTTTCATTGTGCCCAGGCGGTTAGTAAAAACATGATCAAGCAGCGTTGGGGTCGTATTATTTCTGTTTCTTCTGTGGTGGGGCTGACTGGTAATATTGGGCAGATGGCTTACAGTGCATCCAAATCAGCCTTGTTTGGTATGACCAAGACTTTGGCCAAAGAGTTAAGCGCCAGAAATATAACAGTCAATGCCATCGCTCCTGGTTTCATCGAAACAGAGATGACAAGCGTGCTTTCTGAGGATATTCGTAACCAAATTTTACAGCAGATACCATTAAGGCGTTTTGGAACGCCTGAAGAGGTTGGTTCGCTGATTGCTTATTTGGCTGGAGACCACAGTGGCTACTTGACAGGTCAGACCATCGTCATCGATGGTGGCATGTCTTTGTAGGAGGGAGTATTTATGAACAGGGAACAGAGAGTTGTCGTAACGGGTTTGGGTGCTGTGACCCCGATTGGCTTGGATAGTCATACATTTTGGGAAAGCTTGACGCAGGGCAAACTGGGGATCAAGCCAATCAAAGCATTCGATACGCAGGATTTCCCCATTAAGATTGCTGGAGAAATCCAGGATTATGATCCATTGTTGACGATTGATAAAAAAATTGCCAGGCGCATGGACCGGATTTCTCAGTTTGCCATGACGGCGGCCAAAGAAGCCTATGACATGGCAGGGCTTGAGGGTCAGTTTGTGGCTGAGCGGGCAGGTATTATTATCGGCAATGGTATCGGGGGTCTTCTCTCCATCACAGAGGAGCAAATCAAATTGATTGATAAGGGTCCAGCCCGCATTTCTCCTTTTTTTGTCCCGGCGGCTATTGGTAATATGGCAGGTGGCAATGTGGCCATTGCCTTGGGTCTGAAAGGACCGAATATGACTGTTGTCACGGCTTGCGCCAGCGCCACCAATGCCATTGGTGAAGCTTACAATAAGATCAAATACCGTTTGGCGGATGTGATGCTGGCGGGGGGTACGGAAGCCAGCATCTGCCCTTTGGGTATTGGGGGATTTGCTTCTATGGGTGCATTGAGTGATTCTGATGATCCAGCAAGAGCCTCCATTCCTTTTGATGCTGATCGCAGTGGATTTGTGATGGGAGAAGGAGCCGGTATTATTGTTTTGGAGTCCTTGGAGCATGCACAAAAAAGAAATGCGAATATCCTCGGTGAAGTTGTTGGATACAGTACTACTTGTGATGCGTTTCATATAACGGCACCAGAAACAACAGGAGAAGGGGCCAAAAATGCCATGAATTTGGCGATTGAAGAAGCGCAAATAGACAAAGAATCGATTGGGTATATCAATGCACATGGTACCAGCACACCTTTTAATGATGTAATTGAAACCAGAGCGATCAAAGCGGTTTTTGGCGATTATGCGCATCAACTCTTGGTGAGTTCGACCAAATCCATGACAGGGCATCTTTTGGGTGCTGCCGGAGCTGTGGAGGCCATTGCTTGCATCAAGGTACTGCAAACGGGGATGGTTCCTCCTACCATCGGGGTTCAAAAGCAAGATCCAGAATGTGATTTGGATATCGTGGCCAATGTTGTCAGAGAAAAACATGTGGAATACGCAATGAGCAATTCACTTGGTTTTGGAGGACATAACTCGGTTATCTTGATGAAAAGGTGGGACGTATGAATATCACAGATATCATGAATATTCTGCCGCACAGACCTCCTTTTTTGCTCATTGATCGTGTTGTGGAGATGGAGGAAGGGGTTCGTGTTGTTGCCATCAAGAACGTATCCATGAATGAACCATTCTTTGAAGGTCACTTTCCAGGCAATCCGGTCATGCCAGGTGTACTTATTATTGAGGCGTTGGCACAGACAGGTGCCATGGCGATTCTATCCATGGAAGCCAATCGGGGTAAGACAGCATATTTTGGGGGCATCAAGTCAGCCAGGTTTCGCCGCAAGGTCATTCCTGGTGATGTGTTGCGCCTGGAAGTTACCATTGTTCGCCAAAAGGGGCCTGTGGGTATCGGTCAGGCTACGGCTTATGTAGGTGAGCAAGTGGCGTGCCAGGCGGAGCTGAGTTTCGCCGTCGAATAAGTCATGATGATGGCTATAGAGGAAACAGGCTTTTGAGTCTGTTTCTTTTTTTTGGAAAAATGGGTTTGGAGATGTACAATAGACAATACAAGACAATAGAAAGAGAGGGTAAGTATGAATCAGGAGCGATTGGCAGTAGCCAGAGGCGACCAGTTGGCTGATGTGGTTTATATCAACGGTCAAATACTGGACATCTACAACGGGGTCTGGGTTTCTCAGTCTCTGGCTGTACATCAGGGGATTATTGTGGGACTGGGGGATTACCAGGGAAAAGAAACCATTGATCTGCAGGGGATGTATGTGGTTCCAGGTCTGATCGATGCTCATGTTCATATAGAGAGTTCTTTGCTGACACCAGAGGAATTTTCCCGGTTGGTGCTTCCCCGAGGTACGGTGGCCGTGGTTGCTGATCCACATGAGATTGCCAATGTTTACGGCATACCAGGTATTGAGTACATCTTGGAGGCCAATGAGCATACGGATTTGGATATTTTTGTTATGCTTCCTTCCTGTGTTCCAGCTACATCCGTGGAGTCCTCTGGCGCCAGCATTCTGGCGGAAGATTTGCGCCCGCTGATGCAGCATCCATCTGTTCTGGGGTTGGGTGAAATGATGAATTATCCAGGTGTTGTTTACGGGGATGAAGAAGTGCATAAAAAATTGGAGCTGGCCAGAGAATACGGGAAAATGATCGATGGACATATTGAACCACAAGACATGAAGGAGCTCAATGCCTATGCCGTAAACGGCATCGCTGCCAATCACGAGTGCACGAATCTGCTTCAGGCCAGAATGAATCTTTCTGCCGGATTGGCCTTGATGCTTCGGGAGGGGACAGCAGCCAGGAATTTGGAAGCATTGCTGCCTGTAGTCAATGCATACAATCGCAGCCGATGCATGTTTTGTACGGATGATCGGCATCCCGACCATATTGAAGAACAAGGACACATTGATTATGCTGTTCGCCGGGCTATTGAGCTGGGCATGGATCCCATTCATGCCATTCAAATGGGGAGTATGAATGCTGCCGCATTCTTTGGTCTTCATGAGTATGGGGCCATCGCCCCTGGTAAACGGGCTGACTTTATTGTTCTGGAGCAGGTTGAAACATTTCAGATTCATAGTGTTTACAAGCGTGGTGTGAAGGTGGCTGAACAAGGGATGTTCTGCAGACAACCTGAGATGATGCGCGCTTTGCCGCAAAATCTACCTATAGGTCTGCAGTGTTCCACGCTTGAGAAGCAGGATTTGCTGCTGCCTGTTTATGAGCGCAATGTGGCGATTCAGTTGGTGCCTGGCGAGATTTTGACCAAAAAAATCATCTTCAAAAAAGAGGATGTTTCCCGGCTAAAAAAGATTGCTGTGATCGAAAGGCACCATAAAACAGGGCAGGTGGGGCTGGGATGGGTGCAGGGGTTTGCCTTTACTCAGGCAGCGATTGCTTCGACCATAGCACATGACTCTCATAATTTGATCGTGGTGGGTGACAATGATGAAGATATGCTTAAAGCGATATCATGTGTCAAGGATATGAACGGGGGCTTGGCTGTGGTCAGCCAAGGAGCTGTTCTGGCCAAATTGGCGTTGCCGGTAGCTGGATTACTCAGTGATCGTCCTTACCTGGAAGTTAAGGCTGCTTTGGCCAGTTTAAGGACGGCCGTGATGAGTGTAGGGCAACAAGAAGAAGATGATCCCTTCATGACTCTGGCTTTTTTGGCGCTTCCTGTTATTCCGGAGATTCGGATCACGGACCGGGGCTTATTCGATGTAAAATTATTTGACTATATTTCCAGCAATGCTGAACTGAGGTAGTTTATGTACTATACTTAGGAAAGAAAAGCGCAGCAAAGGAGACTGAAACGAGATCATGTCAAAATCAAGACCAACCCATCAGAGGTTATTCACAGGAAGCATTCTTTTTGGTATCGTGTTACTCGTTGTCTTGATGCTTCCTACATCAGTCATGGCGGAAGATTATCAAGGGCATCTTTATCAGGATGCGATTCAAGAGGGTGTTAATGAGGGGTTGATTGATTTGGATGATGGGGACTTCTACCCTGACCAAATCATCACCAAAAGTGAATGGGTACGGTGGGTCACTCGTTATTTTGGTCTGAGTAAAATTGCTTCAGAGGGTTTTGCAGATGTGGCTGCAGACAGCAAGTATTATGAAGATTTTCTAATTGCCAAAGAAGCAGGATTAATTTTGCCTGATGAAGAGGGACTAGCCCATCCAGAAGCGGGTGTTTCCCTGGAAGATGCCGTCTGGGGGGTCGTGACCTTGTTGCATCTTGACATAGAGCAAGAGCAAACTGGATTGCTGTCCATCGAAGATGCTGCGGATATTACGCCAGGCAAAGAAAGCGCCATACGCTTGGCGTTGGCAAAACATTGGATTCGTTTGAATGAAGAGGATAGAATTTTTCCAATCCGGGACATGACGCGAGCAGAAGCAGTATCGTTTTTGGACAATGTTACCGGCTTACGACTTCTCACATCACAAACCTATGGTAGTGCTCTTGAAACCAAGACACTGGAGGAGAATCTGAGCATTTACGGAACCGAAGTGATGCTGCAGCGTATGGAATCCAATGATGATATAATTGTTTACCAAAAAGCCGGTGGCGGACATCTTACGCTTAGCAAGGTCAATCTCCAAGGAGATGTGATTGTTTTGGGTGCTGGGGATTTTACGCTGGAGCTTAAGGATTCCCTTGTGCGGGAAGTGAAAACCTTTAATCCATATGGAACGACCAAGGTGATTCGCGATGCTCGTTCACACATAGAAAATTTCGTCCAGACTACGCCCATTGTGTTGGAAGTAACAGACGAAGCGCCCGTCACCCATGAGACCGAAACCCCCGACACAGTGAAATGGGTGATTTTGGCCTTTGTGGTATTGCTGTTGGCCTTGCTGGTTTACGGAGCCAAGGAAAGTGAGCAAACCTTGTTTCTTTCTGAGGGCATTGGCAAAGTGTACCGTCTACCTGGGTTGGCCGGGTGGAAAGAGGTGGAGATTCACAACCCGGCGCCTACGGTGCTTCTTGCTCAAATGCAAAGAGGGAGACTAAGACTGCAGGGCTTGCAGGAAGGCAAGGTTACGATTATTCTCTTAAGGGCGGATGATGAAAAAATGAAAAAAAGAAAAGATCGGCCTCAAATGGTGCTCCATGTCGTAGTGGTCAAGCAGGCAAAACACGACAAGGATGTCGGGACGGAAGACATTCTTAGGTAGGAACTTTTTTCGTCTGTCAGCGTCACAAGGTGAGGATGGAGGAATGAAATATGAAAAAACTATTGATCATGATGCTTTTGACGGTATTGCTTTTCTCAGGCTGCAGTGGATCTTCTTCCGATCAAGGACGGATGGCAGAGGTGGCCCCTTCAGAACAACCGGCCATGGAGGCTCCGGACTATGATTATGCTTCTTCTGACGAAGAAGCAGGTTATAAGGACGAAACCAACGATGGCACCATGCCGGAACAAAGACTCATTCGTCAGGGAAACTTGAGGGTAGAGGTTCAAGATGCCATCGCCACAGGGGACGATATACGAAACTATGTCCGTTCTATTGGAGGCTTTGTCTCAGATGAAACGCAATATATCAACATGATTGACGGCAGGGAGTACTATTCCTTGGATATGAGTGTCCGAATGCCTGAACATCGTTTTGACGAAGCCCTTGATTTCATTTCTGAACTGGGGAAAGTAGATTACAGATACGTCAATGTTATTGATGTGACAGAACAATATATTGATCTTGAAGCCAGGCTGAACAATTTAAAGGCAGAAGAAGAACGTTTTGTGGCTATTTTCGACCAGGCAGAAACAGTGGAAGACTTGCTGGCCGTGGAATCGGAACTGGCCAGACTCAGAGGCGACATTGAATCTTTGGAAGGGCAATTTCGCTACCTGCAAAATAGGGTTTCTTTGGCTACTTTATCGGTGAATCTTACGGAAGAGCGCATCAAAACGGCTGAGCTGGAAAGCTTTACTTTCAGTGAGACCTTCCAGAACATGGGCGTGTCTTTTACGCGAGGCGTCTACAATTTCTTTTTGTTCCTGGGTAATCTCTTTGTGGGATTGGCCTATATTCTTCCCTTCGCCCTGTTTTTGGGACTCATTGCCATTTTGGCGATTTGGATTTTACGCATGGCACGAAAGAAAAGAAATGATCAAAGAACGCAATCCTCACGGGAAGATGTGCTGGATAAAACAAAAAAAGATGAGCGATAGATTGCTTATTATGCTAAAATAGGTTCATGGTGAGAGGAGGTGCTTTATGGCTAGTAAACGAAATAATTTGTTTGGAGGCATTTTGCTGATCGGAGCAGGGTTGGTCTTCCTATCGAGTAATTTCAATATTATTCCTTGGTATTTCTGGAGGGATATGTGGAAATTTTGGCCGGTCATACTCATTTTGCTGGGGCTGAAGCAAATTCTTGATAAATAGGTTTTTATAGAAGAGCTCAATTGGGCTCTTCTATTTTGTAAAAAAAAGGTTTATAATCTCATCTTTGACAGTTTGA
>DIET01000009.1 GCA_002418765.1 Peptococcaceae bacterium UBA5767
CACATTGTTGAAAATAAGTAAATTGTGTAATTTCCATACCATCGAGCCAAACTTCCCATCCCAATCCCCAGGCTCCCATGGTTGGAGACTCCCAATTGTCCTCAACAAATCGTACATCATGCACATGTAAATCAATACCCAAAGCTTGCAAACTCCCCAAATATAGTTCTTGAATATCATCTGGCGAGGGTTTCATGATCACTTGATACTGATAGTAATGTTGCAACCGATTAGGATTTTCTCCATACCGACCATCGGTTGGCCTTCTTGAAGGTTCAACATAAGCTGTTTGCCAAGGCTCCGGGCCCAATACTTTTAAAAAAGTAGCTGGATTCATGGTACCGGCACCTTTTTCCACATCATAAGGTTGCTGAATCACACATCCCTTATCACCCCAATATTTGTTCAATACTAATATCATGTCTTGAAAATTCATCACCGTTCTCCTAGCTTTATGATTTCTACCGTGACAATCGTAAAATCGCTTATTAGTTTACACCATAATCATGTTGATTTAAATACTCAAGTCCTTCATTTTCTTCAAAAAAGCAGTCGATTTATGCTCTCGCTCTAAGATCTGCATCATCATTTTTTCTACCAGTTGTTCCATTCTTTTTATCAAGTTGTTATTTTCTGTAGGCAATGTAGCGGTTTTAAAATCCATGGTTTGCAAAAAGCGATAAAGTTGAACCATCTCCTGATTCATAAAAAATCCTTTACCCGAACTGCATTGGTTACATGCTACTGAGCCTTCAGATACCAGATACTGAAAACTTTCATGTTTCTCGATACTCCGTCCACATTCTAAACAGATATCCATCAATGGAGCATAGCCCAGTACATCAAAACTTTTGATTAAGAAAGCCAACATAGCAATCTTATTTTTAGGCCTTTTCTTATCGATATAATTCAGTGTCCACAAAAACTGATAGCATAGTTGTTCATACGGGTCATGAGGCTGAAGGACTTGGATTAGATATTCAGCCATATAACTACATTCAATGATTTTATCAAAATCAGTGCGGATATGGGAAAAACTCTCAATCAGAACACCTTGGGTCAATATATCAAGATTTTTTCCTTCTATAAATTCAAGCTCACTGTATGTAAAAGGTTGAACAAGAGCCCTATTCTTACTTTTCATCTTCCTAACCCCACGGGCTAAGAAATCAATACGACCATAATCTTTGGTGAAAGCAATCATAATTTTATCTGCCTCACCATAATTCCTTCCTTGTAGAATAATTGATTTGGTGATTAGTTTTCTAGCCATGCTTAATCCCTGGTAAACCCAAAATTCTTAATTTCCATTTCATGACGTCGCCACTGTTCTTTCACTTTAACCCATAAATCAAGATACACTTTGGAACCCAAAAGAATCTCAATATCCGTCCTGGCCAATTTGCCAATTTCTTTTAACATATCCCCATGTTTGCCTATAATAATACCTTTTTGAGAGTGTCGTTCTACATAGATTGTAGCTGCCACATAGAGTAGCGTTTCACTCCTTTCTTGAATGAGCTCCGTCTGCACAGCCACAGAATGAGGAACTTCTTCTTTGGTGAGTGACAACACTTTCTCACGTATCATTTCAGCAACAATCAATCGTTCCGGTTGGTCTGTCACCATATCATTGGGATAATACTGAGGTCCTTCAGGCAAGCGTATTTCAATTTCATGCAACAAAGAAGGTACGTTTTCACCATTTTTTGCCGACAATGGAATAATGCTTACAAAGTCCATCTTATGCCGTAATTTTTCCATCAAAGGCAGCAATGCTTGTTTATCCAGCAAATCCGTCTTATTGATAACAAGCAATGTTGGTGTTTTGGCTTTTTTCAGTTGTTGCACAATAAATGCTTCTCCTGCTCCAAATGTCATCGTGCAATCAACAACATAAACAATGAGATCAACCCCTTCTAATGTATTAAGGGCCGTCGCCACCATGTATTCAGCAAGCTTATTGGATGGTTTATGAATTCCAGGGGTATCTAAAAAAATAGCTTGAAGGGTATCCGTGGTGTATACGCCCGTAATCCGATTTCTAGTAGTATGTGGTTTTTCGCTCATAATGGCTACTTTTTGTTTCAATATATGATTCATGAGTGTAGATTTTCCTACATTTGGTCGACCAATAATGGCTACAAAACCCGATTTATACTGTTCCAATTCTATTCTCCTTTTCTATTTTGCATAGTAAAAGCATTTGGCAACAAATCAGCAACCGTAGATGTATAAAACCCTGCCGGAGAATCCAATACAACGATCATATCAGAAGAAAACTCCATCATCACCTGCCGACATGCTCCACAAGGGCTGTTGATGTGCACCGAATCAGAAACAATAGCCATCCCGATAAAATGCTGGTGTCCTTGACCTACTGCAGAAAAAATGGCATTGCGCTCAGCACATACTGTTAATCCATAACTGGCATTTTCAACATTGACACCTGTAAAGACAGTCCCATCTTCACATAAAAGCGCTGCCGCCACATGGATTCCTGAGTATTTTGCATAAGCATATTTCAAGACTTTCTGTGCCTGCATTAATAACATTTCTTGCCATTGCGTTTTCATAAAATCTCCAATATCCATCCATTTCGTAGAACTATAGAAGCAAAAATAATTACACCAAGAACGATGGAAATAATCGCTGCAAAAAGCACACCAGCTGCTGCTACATCCTTGGCAACCCTAGCCAAAGGATGATATGCACCATAAACCTTCACATCTACTAGATTTTCAATGGCTGTATTGATCAATTCCGCTACAATAACCTGCCCGCTGGTTAGAATAATCAAAGCAAGTTCCAAGGTGTTCGCTCCCATGACCAGCCCCAAAATCAAGACCATGATAAACATAATTGTATGAATCCTGATATTTTTTTCTGTCTCGAATGCAAATCTCAATCCTTTGATACTGTCCTTAAGACTTTGCCGGAACAAGCGTTTCATATTTCACCTCGTGATATTCAACCCTTCTAATAATTCTTCTTCTCGCATTCGCATTTCAATTTTTTCAAGTTCAGTCTGATGATCATAACCCAGCAAATGCAACATTCCATGTACCGCAAGATAACTAAGCTCTCTGAGAAGACTGTGTCCATATTCTTGTGCTTGTGTTTGCGCACGATCAAATGCAACCACAATATCTCCCAAAATCAGCTGATCGATATCCTGCATATCGGGTTCTTCATCCAACGTTTCCAACAAGGCAAAGGACAAAACATCCGTCACATCATTCAAATGTCTGTATCTCATATTAAGATCTTTGATCTCATCGTTATCGACAAACGTTAAACCAACTTCAACATCCAAACTCATCTCTTCATATTCGAGTGCACGTATGAATAACTTCTCAATAACAAAGAATAGACCATCAGGAAGGGTTTCTGGCTGATTGTTGGTTAGAATTAGCTCCATTTTGATCCTTTCTCCTCTCAATTTCCTTTGCCAATTTCTCAGGATACTCAATTCTCTGATGATGCACTCCAGACAAAATACGAATAAAAGCTTTGGCAATTTCTTCAAGCTCTTTGAATGTCAACCTGGATTCCGACAACTGTCCATCTTCGAATTTCTCTTTGATAATTTTTCGTACAAAGCCCTCTATTCTGCCTAGATTGGCATTTTTCAAGGAACGCACACTGGCTTCGACAGTATCTGCCAGCATAACAATAGCCGCTTCTTTACTAACAGGTTTCTTACCATCATACCGGAATTCATTTTCCTTGATATCCGGCCCCTCTACTTCTGTAGCTTTGTTAAAGAAAAAACGTACGACAGAATCACCATGGTGCGTAGAAATAAATTGTTTCACTGATGGTGGCAACCTATGCTCATCAGCCAATTCTAAACCATCTTTTACATGAGATGTGATGATCAATGTAGACAATCTTGGACTTAATTTTTCATGCGGATTCTCATCCAATCCAACCTGATTCTCAATAAAGAAATAGGGACGCTTTAATTTCCCAATATCATGATAATAAGCGCCCACACGAGCCAACAATCGATCGGCACCTACAGCTTCAGCCGCAGCTTCGGAGAGATTACTCACCACGATACTATGATGGTACGTTCCGGGGGCCTCCATTAAGAGTCTTCTTAGCAAAGGCTGATTGGGATCTGACAATTCCAAAAGTTTCACAGGAGTAGTAATCTTAAACAACATTTCAAAATAGGGTAAAACCCCAATAGAAAGAACAGAAGAAACAAAACCACCAGCAAAACCCATCCCCAAAGCGAACAGGAGCACTGGCCCAGAATAGTTTAAGAGCCATCCCAGAGACAAAATGGTTACCATATTGACTGCACCAATATAGACGGCAGATTTCATTAAATCTCTGCGATGACCAACCTTGGCAACAGAAAAAACGCCAATATAAGCAGACAGGATGCCCACCAAAGCATATTCAAAACGCAAGCCAGAAGTAATACCGAGTAAAACAGCAATGATAGTAGAAACCATCAACCCAGTTTCATTGTCCAGCAGTATGGTTGTCAATATACCAACGGCTGCTATGGGAGCCATATAAAAAAACAATCCACCCCTCGCAGCGCTCAATGCAATTTGGGCAAATATTTCACCCGTCATGATTCCAAAAACAATCAAAACAGCCAAGAGCAGCAAATAGCTCTCATGCTCAGGAACTTCAGGACGATAATGGAATAGAAACCAAATAATGATACCATAAAGTATAAGCAATATGATGGCAATACCCCATACACCAAGATAAATTTCATCTCGAATGGAGGTATTGGTTGCCAAAATCTTCTCATATGTCAAGGCATCAACTATCTCTCCTTCACCCACAAGAACTTCATCCTTGCTAATGGTTACTTTCACAGGAGATACGGCGGCGATAACCTCTTCTTTTCTTACGGATGTGGCGGTATCATCATAATAAAGAGTTTCTATCAAGGTGATTTCCCTTACAACAGTAGAAATCAATGATTTCGTCTGACTTGGCAACGTAGAAGACATCACTTCTTCCAGCATATTTTGCCTGGCAATCTCTATACCAGAAGCCTGCACCCCAGCTTCCATATATTTACGAACAAGACCAACAGAATACTCTTCAATCATCTCTATCTCTATATCATCAGAAGTAATGATGAATTCCAATTCACCCTTGCCTAAATCGAAAAAAGCATACTGATTCATATCGATTTTCGCATAGGGATCTTCTAATCCTGGTTCTTGATCTTCACTCTCTTCTATACTATTCATTTGAGACTGATAATCTTCACGAATATCTACAATATTGGAAAAAATAGCCTTGATCTCATCCTCAATGGCAACCAATGCCTCCCTGTCAACAACCATAACTGGTGATATTGTACTAATGGCCTGTTCAACAGCTTCCATGGTTAATATCTGGGACTCATATGTTATTTCACTCGATGACAAAATGGTAGAAGGGCTAGGTTCCCCTTCCACTATGCTTTGACTCCGACTAATATAACCACTACCCATGATCAACAAACTGATTACATAAAGAGCCACAAAAATGGCCGCCCGTCTAGAGTTGGTGGTTTTCAGAATCTGTCTGGTAATCTTGTTTTTTTTATCATTCTTTCGATAATTATCTTTGATGATTCGCTCGAAAATACCCATTCCTGATTTCCTCCAACAGATTATAACTCTTTTTTGCTTTCCATCTCGTAAGCCCGAATAATCCTTTTAACCAAAGGGTGACGAACTACATCCGTTTCATCCAAAAGTGAAAAATCAATATTGGGTATGCCCTGCAGAATTCTTTGACACTGGATTAGCCCTGATTTTTTCCCTAGAGGCAAATCAATTTGAGTCAAATCACCTGTCACCACCGCTTTAGAATTCAGACCTATTCTGGTGAGAAACATTTTCATTTGTTCCTGCGTAGTATTCTGTGCCTCGTCAAGAATAATAAAGGCATTATCCAGCGTTCTCCCACGCATATAGGCCAACGGAGCAATCTCAATTACATTGCGTTCAATGAGCTTAGATGAAATATCAATACCCAAAATATAATGTAAAGCGTCGTAAAGCGGTCTTAGGTAAGGATCAATCTTCTCTTTTAGATCACCTGGCAGAAAGCCCAAGCTTTCTCCTGCTTCCACTGCGGGTCGAACAAGTACAATTCTTTCTTTGTTTTTACTCTTCAAATCTTTGATGGCCATGACCACAGCCAAAAACGTTTTCCCTGTCCCTGCTGGACCAATCCCAAAAACAATATCATTGTTTCTGATTGCTTCTATATACTTACTTTGCCCAAGAGTCCGCGCTCTGATCTTTTTCTTTGTGGATGTTGTATAGATAATATCATGCAAACAATCCAGTTCTTCAGGAGTAGCTAGCTGTTCCCCTCCAAGCAGATACTGCACATCATTCAACCACAAATCCCCTTTACTTCGGTAAAGATTAAGCAATCTATAAAAAACATCTCGAGCGTCCTGGGTGGATTGCTCACTCCCAGAAATAATGACTTTGTTTCCTCTGGCCAATATGGAAACATGATAGTAATCCTCGATAGATTTGATAAATTCATCACCTTGCCCTGCTAGCGCGCATGCTTCATCATTGGTCAGGTTCTCGATCTCAATGAGGTGATCTTGGTTCATAATTCCTCCGCCATGGTTGTCTTATTTTCTTAAGCACGTTCATTTTACCATAGAATACACTGAACACGTAACAACATGTAAAAAATCATGATGAGTGCAATACTTCAGGACACAGCTTCCATACGAAGATGAATCAATACAGGCCGCAAACAATGTTTTTTCTATATCAAAATAGGCAGTCCAACTAGCGACTGCCTATCCGCTTATTCATTAACCACAATCATCAATAAACCTTGTTCCAGCGAAATTTCTACATGATCTGTTTTTGCAAAATTACTCATGCCCAAACCTGTTCCAAAGAATAATGTTCTTCCCGGAAGCGAATAATGCAATCCAACATAGTCGATCCCTGTACTTTCTTCTAATGGAATCACTGAAATGACCTTCCCTTTTTTATCATCAAGGCATATCTTTGGAAATCTTTCAGATAAAAAATATGTCCTATGATGATTGCCTATGATTTGTATATCAATCTGTCTGGCATAGCGTGACGCCACAAAATAGTTGGTAAACTGATGATCAATTCTGCCACCGTCGAGACCTGCCAAGACACAAGAATGATAACCTCGTTCTATGGCAATTTGTATTGCCAATTCAGTATCTGTCCAATCTTTTTCGATGGGATACGCAACAAATTCAACTTGAAGCTTTTCAAAATGATTCTTTACATTGTCTTTAATCGAGTCAAAATCTCCACAAATGATACCGGGCACTATATGCCAATCATAGGCATGGTGAGCTCCAGAGTCTGCACAGATAATATCTTGTCCTTCAAAATCAAAAATGACTTTCTGCTTCGAATCAGGCTTCTCACCTCCCACCAAGATAAGACAACTATCTTGCCCCATGTCGGCCTCTCAATGCAACAGGTGGAGACAAAACCTCTTTCCAAATCATTCTTTCAACCCACAGTTCTCGCTTCGAATGCGTTGGTTCTTCTTCTAATGACGAAGCATCACTTAGCGCCATGGATTGAATCTCATTTTTTCTTCGATCAATCTTGTCTTTGATTCCCTCGGTCTCTTTGTGGGCAGAATGACCTATCGAACCTGGGACAAACGATCCTTCCAAAGATACGCCTTCCAACGAATCATATTGATTTTCTATGCATAATCCCTCTTGCGATGGGGCAAGATGAAACTGTGGCCGACATATCCCTTCGCGTGAACTTTTTGGTTCTTGAATGTCGGTTTCCTCCGAGACATCTGCCCAAGACGGATCATAAAAACTAGCATCTACTTCTGATGATATTTTACTTTCCAGCTGATTCTGTCCAGCCATTTGCTGAAGAATGTTTCTCCAATTATGATCCCACTCAGAAAATTCCCGTGGTTTTTCCTCAGCATCACTTTTGGCATTGGATATTTGTGCTTTCTTCATCATTTTTGAAATAATGGCAAATATCACGAATAGAATCCAAATAAAATCCATGAGACCTCCTCTCTAGATATTGCCTTCTTTCTTTGTCATATTCGCTTCGGTCGAAATCGCTTCTCTCATATCTGTATCGGCCATAATGTTTTTCAAATTGTAGTAATCCATAACACCCATATTGCCAGATCTCAACGCTTCGGCAAGTGCTCTTGGTACTTCTGCTTCCGCTTCCACTACCAAAGCTCTCATTTCTTGCACTCTGGCCTTCATTTCCTGTTCCTGCGCCACAGCCATAGCTCTTCGTTCTTCAGCTTTGGCTTGAGCAATTTGCTTATCCGCTTCTGCCTGATCAGTCTGTAACTGAGCACCGATATTTCTACCAACATCTACATCCGCAATATCAATCGATAAGATTTCAAAAGCAGTCCCGGCATCCAGTCCTTTTTTCAAGACTGTCTCTGAAATACTGTCAGGATTTTCCAATACTGATTTGTGTAACAATGCTGATCCGACTGTAGTGACTATGCCTTCACCCACACGGGCAATGATGGTCTCTTGACCAGCTCCACCCACAAGACGATCAATATTGGCGCGGACCGTCACTTTGGCTTTGGCTCTCACTTCGATGCCATCTTTGGCCACTGCAGCAACGACTGGGGTTTCGATAACGATAGGATTAACACTCATTTGAACTGCCTGTAATACATCCCTGCCTGCCAAATCAATGGCCGCTGCCCTCTCAAATTTAAGAGGTATCTGCGCACGTTCTGCAGCAATCAAAGCATTGATGACATTGTCTACATTCCCACCAGCCAAATAATGCGCTTCCAGGCTGTCACCAGTCACCTTAATGCCTGCTTTGTCAGCTTTAATCCAAGGATTGACTATATTGATGGGGGGCACTCTTCTAAGCCTCATACCAATCAAGTCGAAAATACCAACTTTCACACCTGCAGCCAATGCGCTTATCCACAATGCTACTGGAATAAAAGAAATCAATAAAGCAAACAATACGATAATAAGCACAAGCAAAAACAATGATCCAAATAATGTACCTGTCATGTCATTCGTCCTCCTTTTTTATTTCCTCAACAAATATTCTACCACCAATAACTTCTCTTACCACAATTGGTGTATATTCTTTGATATAATTGCCTCTTGTCAAAGCATCCACCAACGTCCCGTCAATACGTACGGTCCCAGCTGGACGCATATGACTCACAGCGACTCCAGTTTTCCCTTTCAGATCGCCTAAATGATCCGGAATGGCAATATAGCCACTTTCGGTGCTCGTTTCTTTCTTGAGCATCAGTTTAGAAAATGCTTTTCTCGTAGGCAATACCCTGACCAACAAGACTACAATGATAATGGATCCGGTTAAGGCCAATACAATGGATTGCACGGCAGTTGAAGCATCTGGAGCAGCTACAAAAATGCTCGCAAATATGGCAACAAATCCACCTATCCCGGCCACCCCAAATCCTGGAATAAAAAACACTTCCACAATAATCAGAATGAGGCCTAACAAAAACAGCAATACTGCTTCCCATCCACTTAGTCCTGCCATCATGCTGCCACCAAAATACAAGGCCAACGAACCAAGCCCTACAGCGCCCGGTAAACCGAAACCAGGTGTGAAAATCTCAATAAGTATACCGGCGAGTCCTATCATCAATAGTGCCGAACTAACAATGGACGATGTTAAAAAGTCAGCGAAAAAATCAGCTGTTCCTTTGGTTACCGTATTCACGATTTGAATATCTTGATCCACCAAAAATAGCTCCATGGAAGAATAAACCCCGTCTGTCATATCCAATGACAAAGCTTCCTGTGCCGTCAAAGTTAACAATTTCCCTTTTTCCACCACGCCTTCAATCTCCATGTCTTCATCAGCCATAGCCCGGGCTAACAATGGATCTCTGTCGTTTCGTTCAGCCATCGCAGCCAATTGGGCAGACCAAAAAGAGACCGTTTTCTCATCAGCCTTTTCCGTCCCTAGTCGCGGCTCAGCTGCTCCAATCGTAGTTCCTTCCAGCATAAAAAATTGATCTGCACTCAATGCCATGAAACTTCCTGCAGAAATCGCGCCTCCATCCACCAAAACAATGGTAGGAATCGTGGAGAACAATTGACCTATTTCAAGTGCAGAATCAATTCTTCCACCAGGCGTATCCAAAGTCACCAATATGGCTTGTACGTCTTGCTCCAACGCTTCCGCATAGGCATCTTCCATCCAGCTGACCTGACTTGGCGTAACCTCACCACGAAATTCTATTTCCCAAACATCCATAGCCAACGCCGCAGACACAGGGCATAATACCAATAGGATTGCCATGATTGCGATTCCAAAGGTCTTCATTATTCCTCCAATGATTAAAAGTCTGGTATATAATATATACCAGACTTTTGCTAAACTACTTCCATTTGCGTTTACGTGCAGCTTCAGATTTCTTCTTGCGTTTCACGCTAGGCTTTTCGTAGTGTTCTCTTTTGCGCACTTCAGAAAGCACACCCGCTTTTTGACAAGATCTTTTAAATCTTCTCAGCGCAGAATCAAGAGACTCATTCTTGCCAACCTTAATTTCACTCACTTTATCATCTCCCTCCCTCCGCTAACAGCTTTTGATAGCGCAGGGGCACAATTTATCCCCCAACATCTTTTAACATTATACATAACAGAAAGGCGCAAGTCAACTATCCAATTGGAGCAAGTTTCTTCCCACCAAGGATGTGAAAATGCAAATGTTGGATAATCCCGTCTTTAGAAGTTAGCACCATA
>DIET01000036.1 GCA_002418765.1 Peptococcaceae bacterium UBA5767
CAAAAGCCAAAATCCTGGGACCATTCCCCAACCGGGCCACCACACTGCCGAGCCCGTCAATATAGACCTCATCGAATCCGGCATCCTCACACATCTTCTTGATCAGAAGACATACCTGCTCTTCTCGCCCGCTGAACGACGGGACCTGCACCATCTTCGTAAGTGTCTCCACCGTTTCTTGCTCATAGGCTTTACTCATTGCTAAAATTCGTTTTCCATCCACCACTTTATTCACCTTCATTCCAAAACAATTGCTGACCAGATATAGATATGCAGATAACCCGTAAGTTATCTGCATACCTTGATGTTATACATCCCTATTTGTTATTCGTAGATGGATACCAAATCCACGTTTCCATCCAGGTAGTCCTGAATCCCATCTTCCACAAAGGTCTGGATCTCCTGGCTCACATTGTCAGTGAACACGGGGAAGAAGATGCCTTCAGCAATGCCGGCGGAATTGACTACGTTTCCTTCAAGACTGCCGTCGATATATTTTTCTACAGCCCAGATGTAGAGACCTTCAAAGTCAAATACAATCGAAGCCACTACAGTTTCTGGAGCAATAACGGTTTGGTCTCCAGAGAAACCCACAAACTTGGCGCCCTTCTCCTTGGCTGCCTGAATAGCACCCAGACCCACTTGGTTGGCATACACAAACAACGTATCTGCCCCATTGTCGATCATGGTTTCAGCCATTTGTTTTCCCAAGGATACATCATCCCAGCTGTTGGCATACGCTCTTACGGCTGCAGCATCGGCGATACCATTTTCTTTGGCGATTTCCACGGATTTATACTCATAAACGTCCAGCAAATTCTCCATAAGTTCACTGGGGAATGCGCCGATGGTGCCGAACTGGCCATTTTCCGTAATCTTTCCGGCAATCAGGGCGGCAATATAGCTGGCTTCATATTCTTTGGGGAAAATAGGGGCGACGTTGTCTCCCTCGGCTAGCAATCCGTTGACTACGCAGAACACGGTATCAGGGAAATTGGGAGCCACTTCATTGGCGGCTTCATCAAACTGAGTACCGGCGGCCAAAATAAGATCATAGCCCCGTTCCGCATAGTTTCTGAAGGTGGACTCGAAATCAGCGTCCTGCACGTTCTCTACATATTCAATGTTGGTACCCAGTGTTTCGTTGGCTGCTACCAATCCAGCATAGTTGGTGGCATTCCAGCTTTGGTCATTGATGGGACCGGGCAAGATAAGAACCATTTGGTAATCATCAGCACCTACTACTTCTTCTTCTTCCGCAGATCCGCATCCTGTGATAGCGAACACCATCACCAAAACCAACACCACTGCCGTCCACTTGAACGTTTTTCTAAACATTTGCTTACCTCCTCATTTTTTTTCGGATTCCCGAATAGACCCGTAAGCATACCTTCTATGTTGATTTTAGTGTAGAAGAAAAAAATATAAGGAGATAGTAACAGCATTGCCCACAACCATTCACTATTTTGACTTCCCTGCGTTTTTGTTGTCCCTATTTTGACATTTGTCATTATTTTGTCCTGTTTGCCCTGGTACCTGGCCTCAAAGCACCTTTTTAGCGCCTATTTTTTTTCGCTCTTCCTCTGGGGTGCAACCCATGTGTTTTTTATAAAGTCTCGAAAAGTAGCTGGGGTTCTGGTAACCGACCCGATAGGAGATGTCCGTAATCTTCAGATCGGTCTCTTTCAATAACCTGGCAGCCATTTTCAACCGGTACTGGATCAGATAGATGCTGAAGTTTTCACCGGTCACTTCTTTAAAGAGTCTACTGAAATAAGCTGGACTGCGGTAGACGTATCCAGCCACGTCTACCAGAGAAATATTGTCTTCGTAGTGCTCATGGATAAAACTCAACGCTTTTTCCACGGATTCATGGCCACCTGTATGCAGGTCTATGTCTTCCAAAAATTTTCGTTTGTCCTCGAACTCTCTTGGCCTTACGTTCTCCTTGTCCTTTATGCGGTGATGTTCCTCATAAATCTCTTCCAATATCGCAATCAGCTCAGAGCTTCTCAGCTCCGACTTTAAGATGTATTCTTTGGCTCCGCAGGAAACGGCTTGCCTGGCATAGGAAAAATCCGCATGGTTGGTCAGGACGACCACATCCGTCTGGGGCAAAATTTCACTGATCTGTTCCATCAAGACGGTACCACTCATCTTGGGCATCCTGATGTCGGTAATCACCACATCAGGTTTGAGGGTACGTATCAGGTCATAAGCCATCAGGCCATCCGAGGCCTCACCTACGATTTGAAACCGGTCCTCCTTATCCTTGAGACAATATTTTAGCCATTCTCGGATAGGCAATTCGTCGTCTGCAATCACAATCCTTATCATGGTTCCCCCTACCTATTCGTTGTTTAGGCGTATCGCTTTAATTTCAGTATAATACGACTTCCCTGAGGATTGTTGTCCTCGATCGTTAAGCCATACGTCGGGCCATACAGAAGCTTGATGCGTTCATGTACATTGATGATGCCCACACCGCTGATCTGGAGGTCTTGGTTGAAGATCTCTTCTACTTTTTCGCGGCTGATACCTGGCCCGTTGTCGGATACGCTTAAGTACAAATCGTTCTTTAGGACTCTTGCTTCCAACCATATCTTTAATGGCCTGTCCGCTTCAAAGCCATAGAAAATGGCATTTTCCACAATGGGCTGTAAGATGAACGAGGGGATCTGGATGTCCAAGACCTCGCTGTCTATGAGATTGATAAACTGCAGCGTATTTTGATAACGTCTTTTCTGCAGGGCAATATAATCCTCGATGAGCTTGATCTCATCCTTCAGAAAGACAAAGTCCTCGGTTCTGGTCAGCACACGTCTTAAAATTCTTGAAAAATGGTACAGCATGTCTTCCGCTTCGTGTGTCTTTCCCATTTCCACATAGAAGCGGATGGAGCTTAGGGTGTTGTAGATAAAATGAGGGTTGATCTGCGCTTGCAGGAAATTTAATTCCAACAAACGCTTTTGTCGTTCGTTGCTGATGTTTTCTTCAAGTAGATAATGGACCTGCTCAATCAGCTCGCTAAAGGAGACAGAGACTTCCGAAAACTCCTCGTAAGGACTATCGGGGATTTGCACGGACATATCTCCTTCGTTGAATTCTTTCATCTTGTTGTTCAAAAGACGAAGCGGCGCAGATATTTTTTTTGCTGTGGCCCGCAGCGCTGCACCCATCAGGACAATAAGCAGGCTTCCCAAGAGCATCAAAAAAATCTGGATGCGGTGCAGTGGAGCCATGGCGCTTTCCAGGGTGATGGCTTCCACGATGACCCAGCCATAATCATTGATGCTGTGGAAAAGAAAGAGCCGGCCATCTTCGATGTAATAATTCTCAAATCCGTCACTTCTGTCTTTGGCAGCAAAGCCCTCTAGCGTTTCGTTGATTCTATTCTTGTCGTCATGAGAAAGAATGACGCCTTCTTGGTCGACCACAAAAAAATCTTTGTCTTCGCTGATAAGCCGAATGTAATTGTTCCAAAGAAGCTTTTCATTGACGTTAAGAAGCATCATGCCATAACTGTTTCTGGAGATGTAGTCTTGGACAACGCGCACCACTTGGTAGTAGTATTCATTTTTTCTGGCGCTTCGGTACAGCTTGACGGGATATGCCAGGTTGCTGCCTGTGCTCCCCTGCACACCATTATCCCACAAGAGAGCCGGATAGAGATCGAAATCTTCCTTTTGGCCAGAGGACATGGAATAAGAGGAAGAGAAAATATGGTCATTTCTGTCGATAAGATGCGCATCCATGAGCATGGCTGTACTTTTGTAGGACCAGATGTAATCGGCCATGATGCCTTCGATGCGCAGCTCTTCTTCTGTGGTCACCCTGCGTCCTTTTTCGCTGTCCTTCATATAATCGATGATTTGGGTATCGTAAGCGATGCGGCTGGCCAGGTTTTCTACATCATCGAGTTCCTGGTTGATGCGTATGGCCACCTGTTGCAGCATATTGGAGTTCAGTTCAATGACTTCCTTGACAATAACGTCTTCAGCATACTTATAGGTGCTGACCCCCAAGAAGATAATCAACACAAGCAGAATAAAGAAAAGGGTAATAAATAGTTCCCCAATCAAACTTCGTTTCTTCTTGATTATTCTCCCTGGCATCAGTGGCATCATCCTGCTCCTTTATCATCCTTCTTATGCTGCCCGAAGGATCGTACTCCAGCTATTTTTGCCTGCACTGCGATGCGACGTATAACCTCTTGTGCATTTTTATCCCAACTGAAATGCAGAAGAACATCCTGGTAGGCCTGATCAGAAAGTTCCTTGGCTCGCTTGGGATGACTAAATAAATAGGTAATCGCCTGTCTGATTTCATCCTCCACGGGATGAATCAAAAGGGCTGTGTCCTTATGGAGAATTTCTCTGATGGAAGGGGTATCAACGGCAATAATTGGTTTTTTCATGGCCATATACTCAAATATTTTTAAGGGAGAACAATACGGATTGGCATCAGGTTTGATGCAGATATCCATAGCCGCAATATACGCTGGTATCCGTTCATGTGGTATTCTTCCAGGGAATATTGCATCGATGTTGTACTCTTTGGCTTTTTTTTTCAGTTCTTGTTCTAAGCTGCCACTCCCCACCAGCATAAGGCTTACTTCCAGGTTGCTTGTTTTTAGTGCTTCCAGCAACAGAAGTAGCCCATGATGCGCTGCCAGCCCACCGATAAAACCAACCACCTTTTTATGCTGCAGACCATATTGCTGTCTTACAGCATCACCTTGAATCGTGTAATCAAATACCGTAAGATCCACACCATTGGTCTGCACCACTATCTTTTTTTCAGCTATGCCAAGATCAACCAAGTATTGCTTTAAACTGTGGGATACCACGATGATCATGGTCGATTGATGGAAGATCCATTTTTCCGTATACTGGGCCAAGCGGGGAAACAGTGGCATTTCATGTTCCTCTACCTCGAAAGCATAGGGAGCATTCACTTCCAAAATCAAGGGTATCTTTCGTATCCTAGAGACGATGATACCCGCCAGGTTATACAGGGAATACCGTTCGTAGATGAAATCTGTCTTCCTATCCGTCCGCATGAACAGGTACATGGTCCCGGGCAGGTTGTACAAAATGGCCAGTTTTTTTCTGGCTGCCCGTATCAAAAAAAGAATCCCTTTGCTATATCGGTTCTTTTTCTCACCCATGACTTCTTTTTCCACCACATTTTTATTGGTCAAGGACACCATCTTGATGTGGTGCCCCTGTCTTATAAAAGCCTGGTATATCTCCCTGATATGTACGCCTTCGGCGCCTATCCCTCTCGTTCGATGGTGATAAACAATGTTCATGCGTTCACGTCTCCTTTGGCGCCTGTAGTCACCAGTGGGGTGATTTTAGCTTTACGTGCCAGTCCATGTCTATCCTTTTTCATAAACTCTCTAAAAAAATGCATTGAAGATGTCCTTATACATCTGTTCATATAAGCCAATATGGCTCTTTGTACTGAACAGCTCATGGTATCGGTTGTAAAAAAATGTCTTGCTTTCGTTCAATTTATCCCTATCTTTATAGTGCTCCTCGATGATCTGAAACGCTCTTTCTTCCTCTCTATATAGGAACTGTTTAGCACCAATGACTTCTGAGAGCCCATCGACATCCGTCCCGACAACCATGTTTTTTCTGGCCATGGCTTCAACAGCCGTACGGCCAAACGATTCCCACCGAGAAGTAAGAACAAAGCAGTCCATGGCATAATACAAGTCGCTGACAACATCATTGTCTACATCGACCAATGCAGTAATCTTGTCTTTTCCCGCTGCCTCTTCTAGTTCTCTGATAAACGCATGGATTCTTTGCCGATCTGCATCCGTTTGGTCTGAACCCAGGATGACCAGAAATGCCCTGTCGTTAAGCTTATCACATCGTTCTATGATTCTTTTGGCCAGAGGCCAATCTTTTTGTTCACTGTACCTTCCACAGAAACCGACAACGAATGTATTTTCCTCAAAGCCCAGCCCTGCTCTCACCTTTTCTCTTTGTTTGTCCTCGTAGACCGTATATTTTGTTCCAGCCGTATTGTGAATCACCTGAAACTTGTCCTTATACGCATCATAGCGCCTGAACAGACGGGCATAATTGCCCTGGTTGTGCTGCGTCGTGGTGATCACCTTGGTGGCCTCTTTGACGATACTGTTGGTGGATATGGTGGTCAGCCATCCGTCTTCACCATAGATGCCTCTGTCTGTCCAAACGATTCGCATCCTCCTGTTCAGGAATCCAAGCCTTCTTAGGGCATTGATGATGATCAACGTTGAGGTCATTTGGACATGGACAATATGGGGATCGATCTTCTTTATCAGCCTATGGATATCCCACAGAATCTTTAGATTGTCTAAGCACTTATTTTTTCTCAGAACGAAACTACCATATTCACGTAAGACAAGATTTCTGTCATTTTGAGGTTCTCCCTGAGGAGAAATGATGAAGACTTCAAAGTTTCCTGCTTGGTTGATGCCATCCATCAATACTTTCATGGACTGTTGAGCTCCTCCTTGTTTTTCCAAACTGGAATCGCTCAAATACACTATCCTCGGTTTGTTCATAGACAGCAAACTCACTTTTGATTTCAATGCTGGGCGTTACATTTCTTTCATCATCCAAAAAAATGCCTCCTCACAGGAGCTCCACGACAGATGGCTACCCCAAGCAAAACCAAAAAATCTGGACCGCAGCTTATCTTTATTCTACTGTACCCTCTAGGATAATGCCATGCCCAGTCCTATCTTCTGTTATCCACGTGCGCGATCTTGCCAAACCTTACGTTGTTTCCAGTCTCTTTACCTTCAGTAGCCTGGCGTTGATGGCCACATCCGTTCCAGCAACAATGGCAATGTCAACCCATCCAGGCGCTATCTTTTTGTTGTCACCCATAAGCATAATGGTATTGATGGGTTCGTCAGGTTTAGCACATCGCGTTTGTCCCTAAAATCCTTAATATTGATACGGTCAAATCATATTATTGCTTTCATCTTACAATTCAGCATTTTTATTTAGTAACATTTTTTACTGGAAGTTGACAGTGAAGTGAGGCTTATTTCAATGAAACGCCCAATATTTATTTAACAAAAAATTGACAGGTGTCCATAGGAATACATTCACCACAGGGGCCACGTATACTGAGATGTGCAGAATATGCACCATGATAAAAAGAAAACTCGTATTCAATAGAAATGTCATCCCATAGACAATAAATACTTTGGCAAGGATAAAAAACATACCATTACTTTTTTTATTTTGAAAAACAAAACGATTGTTCCAATAATACGCATTCAAAACGCTTACGATGAATCCCATGGTATTGGCCGCAATATAATGAAAACTCAAATAAATAAAAACATAATATACCATGAGACTTACCAACGTATTGGAAATACCAATGATGCCAAATTTCAAGCACTGGCTGAGGCTTTTGGGTGGGATGATTCTCCCTTTTTTTTTCAATGAATTCATATCCCTTCTACCTTAAAAATGATCTCCATGGTCTCATCCCATGGATGAACAAACAAAACAATAGTCCTCAATGAGCCAGTACAAAGATAATCAATGCGCAAACATTTTAAATAGCAATTCTCTTGCAACCGCTCGGAGATATATGTTCATTTTATGCCGTAAAACGTCCCCACTGCTGATTTTCATTTTTTTGTTTTCCTGGCAATTTTTGATAAACTGACGATCATCTTGAATCAGTTTGCTTTTGGTTTTCATCAAATTACTGGTCGCCGACACATTCGAGATTCTAAAAAACATGAGAAAATCATGGAGATAATATACCCTCCCTGCCAAACTGAGTCTAATCCAATAATCCCAGTCCAAAGAATAGCATAATCTTGGGTCAAAAAGTCCAACCTTTTGACTGACTTCTCTTTTGAACATGACGTTAGAAGGTTCCCCGAAAATATTTCTCCGAGTAAAGGATTTATGAGCCATCACTTTTCCGTCAAGCAATTTGTGGGATCGAAAAGCCTGCCTTTCCAGCAGGTTTTTCCCATTGGCATTCATAACATAGGAAGAACTAAAAACAAGGCTTATCTCCTTGTCACAAGCAAACGCTTCAGTCTTTTTTTGCAGGCAAGACTTCGCCAAACAATCATCCTGACAAAGAATTTGTAAATATTTCCCTTTTGCATTTTCTAAACAGCGATTCCAGTTGTTAGCCATACCTAGATTTGTATCATTTTCAAGGAACTTGATCCTAGTATCCGAAAAAGAACGAATTATCTGAGGGGTCTGGTCTGCGGAGGCATCATCAATGATCAATAGTTCATAATCTGTAAAAGATTGTTCCAGTACAGATTCTATGGTTTCTTTTATGTGTTTTTCTCCATTGTAGGTAGGAATGCAAACGCTAACTGTTGGTTGACTCATTGTTAGGACCTCATTTATTTTTCTGAAAAAATCATCTGGTCTGCTCTTTTTTATGAACCATAGGCACTACCAAATGCAGGAGCATCAGTACTAAAAACGCAAATGCTATCCAGATGCCAACCAGCAAATAAGGGTCCCGATAACGAAGCAATATATCGTGCTTGCCAGATGGTACCGAAATACCCATATGTAAATAATCGATGGAGATCACTTCAGTTTTTTCTCCATCCACATAGCCTACAAAAAAAGGATGGTATATGTGGTTAAAAATTATGGTTTCAGATTGGGGCACATCCACGGTCAAGGCGATCACATTGGTTGTCACCTTGTAATCATCGCTCTCTATCGGTTCATACTGCGAATCGAAAACCATGGGATACGCTTGCTCATCATAAAAAACAACCCGGTTTGCATCCTGATATTTTTGAATGATGCCATAAGAACCAAGCTTCGATGAATATAAATCCGCCTTGTCTTTAGGAACGATATACCATCTAACAGCAACTTGGCGCAAATGATCGACCGGAATAGCATTGGTGTCATCCATAATCGCTGTGAAATTAAGACCCAGAGAAGCATCTGCATTGGTGCTTGAAAGCATCACATCATATCCCGCAAGATGATCCAAACCCCACAGAGTAGCATAATTGAATCCAAGCGTGGGCGCAGTCAGATAGGACTGATCATTTCGTGGAGTAGGCATCCATATCTCAAAACCCATAGAAATGATCCTGCCTCCTACCAATTTGTCTTTAAGTTTTTCTTCTATCGGAACTGGATCCCCGTGGTGCTCTCCGAAATCCTTATAAGGCGTAGCGGTATAGAGAAACCCGAAGTTAAGTACTTGCATCATGATGATCATGGTCAATATGATGTTTTTCCTTATTGCTTTCTCTGATTGCTGATGTATCATGTAGAACAATATCAATGTAGCAATGACAATAAGGTAAAAATCCAGATAAAGAGCCAACTTAAAAGGCCATCTAAAACGGTTCAAAATAGGAATGAGATAAACAATATAATTGAATAGCGGATTGGTTGCCCATAAAAAAGCAAGTAGAGCTGGCACTACAAAAACAAAAAGCTTGACTGACTCTATCTTGATATTATTCTTTCGTACCACATATCTGTCGATGATTCCCATAATCAATAAAATCATCGGTATATATCCAATATGAGAAAGATTTAACAGATTTCTAAAAGAAGCATAGGTATTTCCATCTACTTGCAAAAAAGGATAAAACCAGCCCTTGATCAACTGGTCTATGGGGAAAAACTGACTTACAAATACAGGGAAAGGCAGTCGTCCACTTCTAACAGCAGACGTTGCTGCATGATTCCACATAGGAAGCAGCAATGGCAAGGAAAAAAAGAACACATAGACATAGCCTTTGATATATGTCACCAAGAACGAAGCAACACTAGCCCATTTTTTCCCTGGCTCCGATTTTGTGATAGCATATGCCGTTATTGTAATAAATTCAAAAATCACCGCATAGATAAAGTATTGGATGTGTCCAGCATAAAAAAGAAATAACCGCATCATGACAGCGCCAATTTTTGTTTTTTGCGTCGGATTCTTGTAAAGTTGAAAACCAAAAAACATCATCCAGGGGAAATAGGCAACTACGGCAGAAACAACAATCCAAGAATTGGAGATATAAATGACTGAACTACTCAATGCCCATGTTAGGCCACCAAAGAATGCCGTTAACTGGTCTTTGACCAAGAATTTTATAAAAAAATAAAACCCAAGGGCACCAATCAAAAGATGTACAATAACCTGTATATCTACAGCCGCAAAGGAATGTCCCAAGATAATATTACTAAAAAAAACAGCAATATACGTAATAGGATACAATGTTCCTGTTTGTCCAGATGCCAATACAGGAATCCCCATAAACTGATGGAAATTGTAAAGAGCAAGTTCCCCACTCAAAAGACTTCGATAATTGTGAATAAAATAAGGAAGATAGGAATCCCGATTGTCATCTTGAAGAAAAAAATAGGGATGCTTAGATTCTATAAACAATAACACCATCAATACAAGAAATACCAGTCCCAATGGATACAAGAAATTGAGCGCACGCTCTTTCTTTGCATCATCAGTAAGCTTCCCATCCAAGATCACGTTGCTTGCATGCCGCATCTTCATATCCTTAAGCACTTTCATCTGGACACAACGACCTGAGGATCTATCCCCACGAGATCTTCAACAACATAAATAGGGCGAGCCTTCACTTCTTCGTATATGCGAGCAATGTATTCTCCAATAATGCCAAGAACAATAAGAATGGTGCCAGATAAGAAAAGAAGCACGGCCATGATTGAAGCCCAACCCGATATGGTGTTATTGGTAAATATTCTTTGCTGCACGACAAACAACAGATAAAATAAGCTCATAAGAGAAATCATGCCACCCAGAAACGTAGCAATTTTCAATGGTTTATAAGAAAAAGAAAAAATACCATCCAACGCCAATTTTATCATTTTGGCAAAAGAATATTTGGTCTTCCCAGCAAATCGTGGCTTACGAACGAATTCCACTGAAGCGGTTTTAAATCCAAGCCAAGCAACAAGGCCTCTGACATATCTGGATCGCTCAGGCATTTCTTTCAATGCATCAGATACTTTTCTATCGATAAGCCTGAAATCTCCCACATCCGTGGGCATGGATTCATCGGTCAACTTTTGTAATACCCTATAAAAGATTTTGGCTGATGCTTTTTTGAAAATATTTTCGCCTTTTCTCTCGATTCTTTTCCCATAAACAACTTCAAATCCTTGCTTCCATTTCTCAACCATGGCCAAAATTACTTCTGCTGGATCCTGCAAATCAGCATCGATGACGACAATAGCGCTCCCTTGTGCATAGTCCATACCAGCTGTAATCGCAATTTGATGCCCAAAGTTTCTGGAGAAACTTATTATTTTCACATTTTCAAACTGCTTAGCAAGATTCTTTAAGATAGACATCGTATTGTCTTGGCTTCCATCATTGACAAATATGATTTCCGTATCCATATTTAATTCGGAAAGAGTCAAACGCAGTTGATCATAGGTTGTTTCGATAACCTCTTCTTCATTAAAGCACGGCACCACAATAGATAATAATTCCACAATTTTCGGACTCCTTTGCCATCATTAGGATAAATTCGATAGATATATTTCTCTACTCTCATCCACATAATCATACCACATGTAACACTAATATGACATATTCTTAACTTTCTGATATTCTCCATCTAAAACCAATGCACCCCCACCAACAAGGCATTGTTAGGAATCCTGGTTCTATGAATCGCTGATGATGAATTCCCTCATTTCTTCATGAGTTTTATCACTTCTTTTGATTGCCGCAATGAACTCCTCTTTCTTCAGGGCGTCTCTTTTGTCCATAAGCTATTTGAGCTCAGTGACCGCAGCTTCATACTTCTCCTTTGTTTTGATAACTTTTTCCTGCGCCATTTCAATTTTCCGCTCCAATGAAACCCCTGCTCTCGCCATTTTCCAGTCTCCTGTTTCTGATCAAATTTTCAACACTTTACTGATTTCTGTTGCCTTGTATTTTATGTAAGCTGCATCCAGGCCAGACGCTTTCAAGATTGTCTTTTGGTTGCTGTTACGGCATGATCCAGTCGGTAGACGTTGTCGAGCTGTCTGACCATTTCGATTTTTTCCAGTTCACAGATTGCGCCCGGTACCGTCATATAGTTTGGCTTTCGTTCCAGGTTCTTCTTTTCTTACTTCAGGCAGGGATAGAATTTGTTCCGGATAATAAGGGCAATGAACTATAGAAAGAGTTTGGGCTTGGTCGCTTAGAAGATCCAATTAAACGTCCGCACCCCCAAGTTGTATTTTCTAATTGCAAAACACACAGAGTGGATGCTTCTTGAGAAAAGCCTTGCTGGCCTTTCGCCACTTGTAGGTGTATATCTTTGAGCTCTTGTCGTTTTGGTTCTTTGTCATTTCCTTCTTATGCTTCCCTCAGTACCGTTCGTGGGTTAGTTCTTGGCACCCGGGATAGCTGCAGATATGTTTAGGTTTCCAAGGCATCAGGCCACCTCCTGTTTTCTCCTTAAAAAAGAAATATAAAAAGCTCCAGTTTATTAACTAGAGCTTAATGTCCATTCGTAATATACTTCAAATGATATCTATACAAATATCATATTTATAAATCATATAGTATCCCATATAAAAATATATTTTAGTTGCCTTGTTTCGATGTTCCATCCGTGAACACAATAGATTTAACCGCATACTCAAAGTTAAGATCATCATACGCTGTATTATAAAATTGCATCTGTTTATCTATAAACTGATTACAGTCAAAGTATAAATCGTCCACTATCTTGGTTTCACCCGGTTCAATAGTAATTCCTGTGAAATCAGCAATTATACTTATAATATCAACACCAAATAAGTCTTTAAACATAGCTACACCTTGAACGCCTTTAATAGATTTATCGGTATTATTTGTTATTGAAAATACAGTAGTAACGTAATCCTGACTATAATCACCAGTTAGAGTGCTTTTACCGGATAACTCTACCGTCACATCACCCTCTTGAACTACCTTTTGTTTTTCCTCCTCTAAAACTTTTTTCTCTAATTTGCTTAATTGACTGGCCAATTCATCATTCTTAGCTTTTAAGTTACTATTTTCCTTTTGCAAGATTTCAATTTCCTTTTCTGATTCTTCAATATCAACAGCGTTTTGCGTGCAGGCGGAGAATAATAACATTACTAAAAAAATCAAAATTACTAAATTTAGTCTTTTTTTCATCCCTAACCATCCTTTTTATAAATTGTAATTTTATTATACCATTAATAACATTGTCATTGTCAATGTAGAAATTGCAGTTCGGATGTTTCATATTCAGAAAGGGCATAGAAAAAGCCCTCCAGACCTATGATCTTTCAGGCTATCAATGCTGCGTTTCCTCGGAATCGATTCGATATAGCCTCGGCTTATCCAAACAGCATATGGGTTGTTTTCTATACCTTCTCACTGTATAAGATATCATATTGTCCGAGTGGCTTTCAATGGCTTTTAGTGGCTTCTTTTAGAAGTTTATCGATTTTTTTTAAGTGTCAACTTCCAGAAAAAATGTTAC
>DIET01000018.1 GCA_002418765.1 Peptococcaceae bacterium UBA5767
TCCAGGAACAGAGAGTTATGTTGTGAACCAGAAGCAATGCGATGGTTGTGGTCTTTGTCCTCAGATGTGTCCGGTGAATGCCATTACCTTAGGTTGAGGGCATCATTGATGAATAAAAATAGGGTATGAACAACAGAAGCAAATCAGAAAGGAGGGGTTTGGGGGAATTTGTAATTTGACTTCAGGATAATGACAATCACCGAGAATAGCTTAAGAGATTCTAAAAATAATTTTTGGAGGGAAAATGATGAAGAAATTTCTAATCTTGTTATTGGTCTTTGCCATGGTTGTATCTGCTTCCGTGGGATGTGCCGGTGGCGTAGAAGAACCGGTTGAGTCTGAGGAGCCTGCTGAGGAGGAGCCTGCTGAAGAGCCAGTTGAAAAAATCAAGTTGCGTATTGTATCTGCCTGGGATCGAGGTGCTGCTGAACACCTGGGATTGTGGATCTTTATCGATGAAGTTGAAAAACAACTTGGAGATCGTCTCGATATTCAATATTTGGGTGGACCAGAAGTAGTGCCTTACTTCGATCAATTTGAGATGCTAGGGAAAGGTTCGTTTGAAATTGGCCACTTGCCAGGCAATATGGCTGAGAATTTTCTGCCTATCGCCAATACACTCCATCTGAGTTTTATCAAACCTTGGGAAGAACGAGAAAATGGCGTGTATGATATTCTCCGTGATCAATTTGAAGAGAAAATGAATCTGGTGTATCTGGGCAAATCAGCTGGAGACGGATACCAATATTCACTCTACACCAACTTTGAAGTCAATACGCTGGCAGATTTCCAAGGCAAAACATTCCGGGTTTCTCCGGTTTATGTTCCGCTACTGGATGCCTTAGGAGCTGGATCAGTGTCTATGCCTGTTGGTGAAATTTATACTGCCATGGAGCGTGGCGTTGTGGATGGATTTGGTTGGCCGACCCTTGGTCCTGTAGATTATGGTTGGTATGAAGTAACCAAGTATCGAGTTTCTCCGGGATTCTATCCCACAGGTATTGGTATCTTCTTCAATAAGGATGCATTTTATGCATTGCCAGAAGATATTCAAGTGCAACTGGAAGCCATTGCGGCCAAAGCTGAGCGAGATGCTTTTGATATGATTGGTGATGTTGTAGAAGCTGAATTGGTAGCACAAGAGGAAAATGGTTTGATGCCCGCTCAGCTGTCCGAAGAAGATGCTGCAACCTATTTAAAATTGGCAGCGGATGAAGGTTGGAAGTCGACTATTGAGGCCGATCCGGTCTATGGTCCTGAGCTGAAGGCAAAAACAGCTCCCTAAGTTTTAACATGATGCGGAAGGAGCCTATTTGATGGGCTTTTTCCGCTCCTATTTCCAGATGTCTGGATTATTTTCGGGGGGGAAGCTACATGATTGAAAAAAATAGTAAAAAAAAGAATGTGATATACGTCATATTTGATAAGATAACGACCTTTAATGCCGTCATAAGCGGGGTTTTGCTATTTACCATTGCGTTGATGATTTCCCTGGCGGTGATACTTCGGTATGGCTTTGGCATGTCTGTCGGTTGGTCGACAGAAATTGCTGAGTATTTTATCTATATTTCTGTGGTACTCGCTGCTCCTTGGGTTCTTAAAATTGATCGCCATGTGCGTGTCGATGTTATTGTCAACATGCTCGGGCCGAGAGCCAACTGGGTTTTGGCCATTTTTAATAGTATTCTGGGCATTATGATGAGTGCTGTATTGCTTTATTATTCTATCATTTCAACTTACGAAAATTACGTCAAAGGAACCATGAGTATTAGAATCATGCCCATACCCAAATGGGTTCCTTTGATGTTTATGCCAATTATGGCCTTGTTGTTTGTTTTTTGGTTTATTGTCATCCTGATTGGTCATATTCAGAACAGAGATAAGATAATCAATCAAGAAGAACTGTCTTGTCCACTAGATCCCACAGACATACCAATCGATTCCATATAGGGAGGATGTAACATGGATATTTCATTAGCATTGTTGTTGATAGGTGTGCCATTTATTATTTTATTGGCTGTTGGTATGCCAGTTGGTTTTACGTTTTTGTTCATCATGCTTTCTTCATCCTATGTTTTGATGGGCCCCATGGTTGGCCCGTATGCCACGATTTCAAGTTTTCTTGATTCTATCGGTGTATTCAGCTTGGCTCCGGTGCCATTGTTTATTTTGATGGGAGAGGTTTTGCTGCAAACTGGTCTAGCTACACAGAGTCTGGATGCGCTTTCTAAACTGTTGGGCAAAATTCCAGCTCGATTGGCCATTCTAGCCACCATGGGCGGTGCATTATTCGGTATGCTCAGTGGTTCGACAATGGCCAGTACGGCTATGCTCGGGTCTTCCTTAGTGCCAGAAATGCGGCGCAGAGGGTACAGCAAGGCCATGTCTATCGGCCCGGTGCTTGCTTCAGGTGGATTGGCAATGATTATACCACCCAGCTCACTAGCTGTTATATATGGAACAACTGCCAAAATTCCCATCGGAAGACTACTGCTGGCCGGACTGATCCCCGGGATCATCATGGCCCTCAACTATACCATCAATATTTTGGTTCGTGTGAAATTGAATCCATCTTTGGCTCCGCCATATGATCCTGAGGTAGTGCCATTTCGGGAGAAAATACGTTTGCTGGTTGTCGATTTGCTGCCCATGACATTTATTGTGTTTTTGGTGACTGGTATTTTTATTCTGGGGATTGCGACACCAACGGAAGCTGCAGCTTTGGGGGCTATTGGCACCATTGTTGTTTCCATGTTCTATCGGAAAATGAATTTTGGGATCCTTGTCAAGTCTGTCAAAGGAACCGTGGTGGTGACTACCATGACTTTGTTCATCATAGGGGGGTCTCAGATTTTTTCACAGCTATTGGCCTATACAGGTGTTACACAGCAGGTTGTGCAGATGTTGACCCAGATGGAGTATTCACCTTATATTATGTTATTGATCATGATGGGTATCATTATTGTCTTGGGTACGTTTATGGAATCTGTACCGATTATCATGATTACAGTACCGATTTTTGTGCCTGTTGCAACTGCTTTGGGGTTTAACCAGATTTGGTTCGGAGTTATCATGCTGATTTGTATGCAGATTGGAATGACCACGCCGCCCTTTGGTTTGCTGCTGTTTGTGATGAAGGGTTGCGTTGGTAGCAGTATGGGTGAGGAAGAAGTAACCATGGGTGACATGGTTAGAGCTGCATTTCCTTTTCTCATTTCGGACACCATCAGTGTATTGCTGGTTATTTTGTTCCCCATTCTGGCTTTGTGGTTGCCAAATATGTTGATGTGATGCTCTAATTGCCTATAAATAAGGAGGATGAACAGATGTATGAAATTCGCTTACATGGCTTGGGTGGCGAGGGTGTCGTTAAGCTATCGGAAATGATCGGTAAAGCGGCTACAGCCTCAGGACGATGGGCTCATTCCTTTCCGTTTTTCGGAACGGAAGTTCGGGGTGCTTCTGTCAAAGCATTTACCAGAGTTGATGATAAACCGATTACCATCAAGTCCTATATCTATGAGCCAGATGTGCTTATCATAACCAATGAGCTTCAGTTGCAGGATCAGAGTATTCTGAGTGGTCTGAAGGACGACAGTTGGTTGATTGTGAACACCGCCATGGAACAAGAAGAATTCGCCAAAGATTTTGGGTGTCATGTGATTGCTGTCAATGCCACAGCCATAGGCTATGAAATTATAGGCAAACCGATTGTGAACACGATTCTGTTAGGGGTATTGATTGGTGCCACCAACATTATATCTCTTGAATCAGCCATAGAAGTTTTGAAACATGAGTTTAATGAGAAACTATCCTCTGTGAATATTGAAGCCATGAAGAAGGGCTATGAGGAAGGAAAGAAGGTGACCCAATGATTCATCCGTGGGATAAGAAGAGACCTCTATCAGCCTGTTTGCCAGGAGGATTGTCGGCTGAGAAAGATGCAAAGATTAGTCGTAATTTAAGACCCATTTTGGACACAGATTTGTGCATCAAATGCAATAATTGCTGGATTTTTTGCCCAGAGCAATGTATCGAGCGAGAAGATGTCTTCGTGATTCATTACGATGATTGTCGTGGTTGCGGGGTATGTGCTCAGGAGTGCCCTAAGGACGCAATTCATATGGTAAGGGAGGATTTGCTATGAGTCGTCAGTATATCACAGGCTGCACTGCAGCAGCAGAAGCAGCCAAGCTTGCAGCTGTGGAAGTCATCGCAGCCTATCCCATAACGCCACAAACCCATATTGTGCAGACATTATCGCAAGACGTATACAATGGAGTATTGGACGCTGTGTTTGTCCCTGTTGAAAGCGAACATTCAGCTATGTCGGCAACGGTAGGCGCCTCCATTACTGGTGCCAGAGCTTTCACTGCTTCCAGCTCTCAAGGATTGGCCTTGATGCATGAGGTGTTGCCTTATGCAGCTGGATTACGACTTCCTATTGTTATGGCTATCGCAAATCGTTCCGTGGCCTCTCCGGTTACCATTTTTACTGATCATCAAGATAGTCTGCCACAAAGAGAGACTGGTTTTATGCAGTTTTATGCAGAAAGTTGTCAAGATATTTTTGATCTCATTTTACTGGCCTATAAGGTAACTGAGAATAAGGATGTCTTGTTGCCGGCGATGGTCTGCTTCGATGGATTCTTTTTGTCTCATATTTCTGAGCCTGTAGAGATTCCAGAAGCTGAGGAAGTAGCGGCCTTTGTTCCTCGCACCAAGCCCCAATATCCTACTATGGATTTGGAGCATCCTCGTTCTTTTAATGCCATGGCTTTTCCAGAACATTTTGAAGAATTTCAAAGAGATAAATTCGTTAGTATGGCCAAAGCAGCCAGCGTTTTTGATGAAGCCGCTAAGGAGTTTCAACAACGTTTTGGCCGCCTTCACAGCAGAATTGAAACATTTTTCTGTGAGGATGCTGATTGGATTTTAATTGGTTTGGGTTCCATGATGGGTACGGTCAGGACCTGTGTGGAGGAACTTCGTGCTAAGGGTGAAAAGGTAGGCATGATTGCCATAAAAGCGTATAGACCTTTTCCAGTTCAGGACGTAGTCGATGCACTGAAAAATTGCAAAGGCGTGGGCGTGATGGACCGAGACGTAGGATATGGAACGGGTGGTATCGTCTACCAGGATGTGAGCAGGAGTCTTTACCATTTGGATAAAAAACCGCATCTTAGCAATTATATTTTAGGTCTTGGGGGCAGAGATGTAACCAAAAAGACTGTTTATAAGTGTTTTGAGCAAGTCAAGACATGGAAAGACGCTCAGGCCAGTGATGGCAATGATGTCTTTTGGCCGGATGAAAATACCAAGGTATGGGACACGTGGGGGGTAGGTGAATAGAATGACCATTACTCTGAAGAGTTTAACAGATGAGCGTTTTGTGGCTCCCGGACGTGCAGGTTGTGCGGGTTGCCCTGCTGTGATGGGTGCCAAGATGGTTACCAAGGTACTTGGAAACAATGCCATGATGGTGACCTCAACAGGTTGTATGTGTGTGAATTATGGCTACCAGGGATCTACAATGTTTCCGTATATCCATAGTCTATTTCCCAATGCCGGAGCTGTAATATCAGGGATTGATGCTGGGCTTAAAGCACAGGGAAAACGAGAAGATGTCAATTTATTTGCTTATTGCGGTGACGGTGGTACGGTAGACATCGGCATACAGGCCCTTTCTGGAGCCGTTGACCGGGGTCACAAATTTCTTTATATTTGCTACGACAATGAGGGGTATATGAATACGGGAGGTCAGCGTTCAGGGGCGACGCCTTATAAAGCGAAAACCACGACTACGCCGGTGGGAGACAAGCAGTCTGGAGAGCCAAGGGCTCTTTCTCATCGGAAGGATATGGTTAAGATCATGGCCAATCATGGTATACCATATACAGCGACAGCTTCAGTTGCCTATCCGGTTGATTTTATGAAAAAAGTTGAAAAAGCTATCAGTATCGATGGACCGACATACATCCATCTGCATAGTCCCTGTCTGGTAGGCTGGGGTATTGCTGAGAACATGGGTGTGACGGTAGCCAGGGCAGCGGTTGAAACTTGCATGTTTCCTTTGTATGAAGTGGAAAATGGTATTCATTATCAGATTACCAAGAATATCAAAGACAAAAAACCCATTGCGGAGTATTTGAAATTGCAGGGTCGGTTCAAGCATCTGTTTTCCAATGAGGCGGGGGCAGAGTATATGGCAGAGATGCAACATGATGTTGATGCAGGGTGGGATTACCTCCAAAAACTGGCCTCGCTTGGATAATGAAGAATATGATCTAGGGATATTTTCAGATGGTATCTGATGTTACCGGAAAGAAACATAGGAGGCGAATCGATGCATAAAAAAGAATTGGATTATTTTTTCTATCCAGAAGCGATTGCGATTGTCGGCGCTTCACAAAATCCTGGTAAAGCAGGTTACCAGGTACTAAAGAATTTGACCACTATTGGCTATGGGGGACACGTATATCCTGTTAATCCCAAAGAAAAAGAAATCAGTGGTTTGGTTTGTTATGAGACCATTCAACAAATCAAGGACCCCATTGATCTGGTGGTAATCACTGTTCCAGCGCAACATGTGAACGCCATTGTACAAGATGTGGTAAATAGGGGCGATGTCAAAGCGATTGTTGTGGTATCAGCGGGTTTCAGTGAAACCAAGACACAGCAGGGAAAAGATATGGAAGATGATATTGTTCGCATGGCTTCTCAGGCTGGAATTCGTGTGTTTGGACCCAACTGCACAGGCGTGATCAACACGGAAATTGGATTGGACACCACCATAGAGCCTACGGTAAAACAGGTAAAAGGCGGTGTTAGTGTATTTTCCCAAAGTGGTGGTATGGCTGGATCAATATTGCTTTTTGCGGAAATCCAACCTGTCCCTCTAGGGTTTGCCAAGTGGGCACATGTGGGCAATATGTGTGATGTCAATACGCTGGATGTCTTGAAGTATTATGGTACGGATGAGAAAACCAAAGTGATTGCGGTCTATATGGAGGGATTTGACAAAGGGAGAGAATTGATGGCAGTCGCTTCAGACATAACACCCAAGAAGCCTATCATCATTTTGAAGGTCGGAAGGACGGAGCTTGGCTCCAAGGCAGCTTTTTCTCATACGGGGGCTTTGGCAGGGTCGGATGCAGTTTACAGTGCTGCCTTTCATAAGGTGGGTATTACCAGAGTGGATGATCTATTTGAAATGATCGATACAGCAAAGGCGATGTCCATGGCACCACCAATCGCTGGACATCAGGTCTGTATCGTATCGGAAGCTGGCGGGCCAGGCACCATGGCCATGGATGAGTTGGGGAAATATTCCCAAGCCGCGCTGGCTCCTATCGCCAAAAAAACACAAGCGTTGCTGAAAGAAAAAATGCCGTCTATGTCCTTGATCTGTCAGCCAGATGGCTATATGGATATTACAGCTGCTGCCATGGAACAGCATCACCGTGAGGCTTTGGAAATAGTTTTGGAGGAAGATAGTGTTGATGCTGTCATCTTAATTAGTGTTCCTCCTACCTTTTTGCCACCAGTCAGCATTGCCAGAGAAATATTACCGGTGATCCAACAGAGTAATAAACCGGTTCTTGTTTGTCTGATGGCCGGAAAATGGGTTGATGAGGCTAGAGTTCTTCTTGAAGAAGAAGGTGTTCCTACATTCGATACCCCGGAGCGAGCAGTCCGGGCATTGGTGCATATGATTGATCGCCATAAATTTTTAGAAAGAAAATCATCGGGAAAGGGGGACCATCATGAGTAAAGCGTTGTTGGAACATGAAGCCAAGCAGATGCTTGTAGACTATAATATTCCGGTGTTGGATTTTACCTTTTGTGAAAGCTATGATCAATTGAAATCGGCAGCTATCCAATATGGTTTCCCGGTCGTTATCAAGATTGTATCCCCGCAAATCGTGCACAAATCAGAAGCAGGCGGCGTTAAGTTGAATATCAAGAATGAAAATGAATTGCGCACTGCCTACGATGCCATGCTGGAATCCTCCAAACAATATGATCCAGCGGCGGATATCCGTGGAGTGCTGTTGAGCCCTTTTATACCTGGGGGACTGGAAGTGATTGTCGGGTCGGTCACCGATCCGCAATTTGGTCCGGTGATGATGGTGGGATTAGGGGGCATCTTTGTAGAAATATTTAAAGATGTTGCTTTTGGGGTTACTCCTATTGACCAGAGGGAAGCCATGGAAATGCTGGCATCACTCAAAGCGTATCCCATGCTTCAAGGTGCAAGAGGGAAGGCTGGTACGAGTCTGACAATGCTGAGTGACCTGATGGTCAAGTTGTCCCATTTGATTGAAGAAAAGTCCATTGTGGAACTCGATTTGAATCCGATTTTCTGTTTTCCGGATCATATTATGGTGGCTGATGCCAGGCTCATCGTCGACGAGTAGGCGGGAGGAGTAATCGATGAATCAACAAGAAAAAATGCAGATTGTTACTGAAGAAAAACTTTCATGGTTCATCAAAGATTGTCTGCAGGCGTGTGGCTTTCAGAAGGAAGAGTCTGGTATCATAGCGGATTCACTGGTGGAGGCGGATCTGCGAGGACTCAATACGCATGGTGTGATCAGGATCCCCATGTATTTGAACCGTGTCCGGGCAGGCTTGATCAATCCGCAAGCACAGTATGCTGTATTGATGAATAAGGCCAATCTGGCACTCTTGGATGCACAAAATGGTATGGGGCAGTTGGCAAGCATCGCAGCCATGAATCTGGCCATTGAAAAAGCGGGTCAATCGTCGGTTGGTATGGTGGGAGTGTCTAACAGCAATCATTTTGGCACAGCTGCTTATTATTCCATGATGGCCGCAAGTCGGGGCTTTGTGGGTATTGCCTGTAGCAATACGGAACCATTGATGGCTGCTATTGGTGGAGCGGATGCTGTTGTAGGAAACAATCCTTTGTCTATTGCCATACCTCAAGAAGACAGACCTGATTTGGTGTTGGACATGGCCATGAGTGCAGCAGCCATCGGTAAGATTGTACTGGCTCAAAAGAAAGATGGGAGCATACCTTGGGGATGGGCCACGGATAAGCATGGGCAGGAGACAACTTCAGCTGAAGAGGCATTGGACGGTGGGACCTTATTGCCGTTTTCCGGACCAAAGGGGTTCGGTTTGGCTTTGGTTGTGGATGTTATATCAGGTATTTTGACAGGGGCCGGCTATGGCTCGCAGGTACATTCGCCCTTTACAGATTTTTCATCTCCTCAGAATGTGGGCCATATGTTCATGGCCATCAACATTGCTGAGTTTATGCCCTTGGAATTGTTCTATCAACGAATAAAAGACATGATGGATATGCTGAAATCGGCAAGGAAGGCTCCCGGCATTACGGAGGTTTACTATCCAGGGGAAATAGAGAGCAATACCTATCAATTAAGAAAACAGCACGGGATACCTCTTCCAGAAAAACTCTTATCTGAGCTGAATCAGTATGCGCAGGATTTGGGCGTTGCCCACAGGCTTTAGGAGAAGAGAAGATGAAGTTTTGGATGATGGCAGATGTGGAGCTTTCTTTGGATATTCCCGAAATGGATGATGTTGCAGGCACATTAAGACAATGTTTGGAGAACCGTTGCAAGAAAATCAAGACGAATGACAAGATAGGAATCGCTGTTGGTAGCAGAGGAATCTATGGACTGGAAAAGATTGTTCATACAGTGATACGTTTTGTTCAGGACGAAGGAGCTTACCCGGTCATTATACCGGCAATGGGAAGCCATGGAGGGGCTACGGCGAAAGGGCAAATAGAAGTTTTGGCTGCTTATGGATTATCAGAAGAGCGGCTGGGAATTCCCGTCGCGGCATCTATGGAGACGCAGTGTATTGGCTATGTGGAAACGAATATCCCGGTGTATGTGTCTTCGACGGCAATGGCGATGGATGGGGTGATTCTCATTAACCGAATCAAACCCCATACAGATTTTCGAGGAGAATTTGAAAGTGGTTTGATGAAGTTGATGGCCATTGGTCTGGGTTGTCACCAAGGTGCTCAAAATATTCATAGTTATGGGATCTCCAGATTGTCAAGCATCATTCCAGCGTCTGGCAAACTAATACTAAAAAACGCACCCATCATGGGGGGCGTGGCGATCTTGGAAAATATACGGGATCACACCACAGACATTGATTATTGGCCAGCGAATGAGATTGAAATGAAAGAGCCACAATGGCTTATTCGGGCAAAAGAACTGTTGCTTTCTCTTCCACTATCCAATGTGGATGTCTTGATTATTGAGGAAATGGGAAAAAATATCAGTGGCGTAGGCATTGATCCCAATGTTACCATGCGGCCTTTTATTAGGGCAGCTTACGATTGGGGAGATCAGAGGGTGAGACGTATCGTATGCCTGGATCTTACCGAAGAAACCCATGGCAATGCGCAAGGTATGGGCATTGCCGATGTGATTACACGGCGTTTTTATGACAAAATTGATTTTGACTCGACCTACGTCAATGTGAAAACCAACGGTAGATTAGAATTGGCTTTGTTGCCTTTGGTCGTGGATACGGAAGAAGAAGCTGTGGATTTGGCGTTACGAAGCTGTGAGCGAAAAATTGATGCGGGTGATGAGCGAATCATACAGATTCAAAATACGCTTGATATCAGCCGGATGTTTGTCACGTTGCCGTTGCTGAGGGAACTCATTGAGTCAGGATTGGTGCTCCGTTATCAACTCTTTACGTATGCATTTACTCGGGACGGTGAAATCAAAATTCGTTTAAAGAAACGGGTCGGTTAATTCTTGCAAGCAAATCTATTCAGGATGAAATCAGTTAGGACATCGCAGCAGATCAATTCTGCTGTAGCATATATCATCACATAGTAATCAGCAAATGGAACACCTGAGTTGCTATTTCATCAAGGGAGTGATTGGTAAGGGAAACATGCTTCAAAAAACTATGGAGGTGCAAGGGATGAAATCAAGATGGATGAAGTTGTTCGTGTACATGATGGTGCTGACAATGTTGTTGGCAGGTTGTGCTTCAGGAACTGGCGATGCCGGGGAAGAACCTGCAGAAGAAGAACCAGCTGTAGAAGAGCCCATTATTATTCGTTTGGCTCATGAAGACCCACCAGACAATCAGTGGGGTATGGGGGCAACCCATTTTGCTGAGCTGGTGGAAGAAAAAACAGGTGGGCGTGTCGATGTGCAGATTTTCGACAATGGTCAGCTGGGACATGGCATTGACAATATTCAGCAACTGCAGACAGGTGCTTTGGAAATGACCATTGTAGGCGGCGATTTGGTTATGTTGGATAAGTTTTTCAAGGTTTTTGATCTTCCTTATATGTTCAGAGATCGTGAACATGCGAAGAAGGTTCTTGGGGGATCCTTGGTGGATACAGCCAATAGCAAATTGGCACCACATGATTTGGTCTTGCTGGGCATGTGGGAGAATGGATTCAGACAGATCACCAACAGTGTGAAACCGATTGTGGTACCAGAAGACCTTGCCGGTATGAAAATTCGTGTTCCTGAGAATGAAGTGCGTGTTGCTATGTTCAGAGAGTATGGAGCCAATCCGACAGCGATGGCTTTTTCGGAACTGTATACAGCATTGGAACAAGGGGTAGTACAGGCGCAGGAAAATCCGTATGGCAATATTTGGGGCGATAAGTTATATGAAGTGCAAAAATACGTTTCACGTAGCAATCATGTGTTTACGCCCATCAACGTTTTGATAGGGAAAGATTTCTACGAAGGTTTACCAGCTGATATTCAAAGTGCCATCAAAGAAGCTGCGATGGAAACAGGCCCTTGGCAAATGGACTGGATTGCTGGGCAAGAGGCTGATTGGATTCAAGACATTGAGGATTATGGTTGCGAGTTCAATGATGTAGACCTGGATGCTTTCATTCTGGCGTCGGAACCTATTTGGGACAGTGTTAAGGCTGACTTGGGACCGGATGGTTCTGCTGCGATTGACGAGATTGTCAATACACCGTAATGATGTTGGGACAGGCCAATAAGGCCTGTCCCCCTTCTTCAGGATTGGAAAGGGTTCACGATGAAAACATTGTATAAGATTAAATATTATGTGGATCAGTTTGTTTCATATTTTGTGGGATTTTTATTGCTGTTTATGGCACTGGTGGTAACCTATACAGTATTTGAAAGATATTTTGGAAGAGGTGTTGCCTGGGTGGAGGAATTGGTTCGTGCCGGTGTCGTTTGGACGACATTTTTAGGTGCCTATGTGGCCATCACGCAGAAGAAGGATATCAAAGTGGATTTGGTGGTTAAAAAAATGCCACCCAAAATGCGGGATATTTCGCAGATCATCAGTTACATTTGCATCTTGATATTTTTGGCTGTGTTTACGCCGCTTAGTTTTTCTTATGTCAAACAATTTGCATCATATACGCTGCCTATGACAGGGATGACCAGGGGAATGCTTTATGCAGTATTTCCTTTTGGAGCTTGTTTGATGGTGATTCATTATGTGTTGAGCTTTATCACCAAAGTGGGGGAAATGATGAAAAGCTGGTCAGGCAAAGAAAGTGAGGCGAGACGTTCATGAGTGTTGCGATTTTGTTTGGTGTTTTGTTCGCCACCTTGATTATCGGTATTCCTTTGGCCTTGGGGCTTGCCTTTACGTCACTGGTGTTCATTGTTTTTATTTCTGATGTTCCTTTGGTTATTATTGTGCAGAGGATTTTTGCTGGTACGGATAGTTTTACCATGATGTCTGCCCCACTGTTTATTCTGGCGGCGCTTTTGATGGATAGTGCTGGGATTTCAGAAAAAATCATGAAGCTGTCTGCCGTCTTGGTAGGCAGATTAAAAGGTGGTTTGGCGGCAGTGAATGTCGTGTCCAGTATGTTTTTTGCGGGTATATCAGGAACGGCTACGGCCGATACTGCTTGTGTGGGTGGATTGCTGATTCCCGCCATGCTGAAAAAAGGGTATCCCAAGGATTTTACCGGTGCCATTACAGCTGCCTCGTCAACCATTGGCATCATTATTCCTCCGAGTACACCCATGATTTATTACGGTGTCTTATCGGGGATGTCCATATCCACGTTGTTTATTGCTGGCATCATTCCAGGAATTCTGATTGGTCTTACCATGATCCTGGTCAGTACCATTATTGCCTATCGTTATGATTTTGAAAGCAGTCCCCTTCGGTATTCAGCGAAAGAACGCATTGTGACGATTATAAAAGCATGGCCACCTCTAGGCATGATTGCCATTATTTTGGGTGGGATTTTAAGTGGTTTTTTTACCCCGACAGAAGCTGCTGCCGTGGCAGCAATTTACGCTCTTGTCGTGGGCATGTTGGTTACCCGTACCATCAGATGGAAGGATCTACCGAAGATTTTAATTGATACCGCCGCCATGACTGGTTCAGTTATGATTATCATTGCTGTGGCTGATTTGCTGGGTTGGGTCATTACTTATGCAAAAATTCCTGCACAAATTGTGACTCCGCTATTGAGTGGTTTTCAGGGGAGTCCTGCGGCTTTTCTCTGGATTATGTCTATCGTTTTAATCGTGGCCGGAACGTTTTTACATGGAATAGCTATGCTGGTCGTGGTGGTACCGCTCTTTTTCCCATCCATGACAGCTTTTGCCATCAATCCATTGCAGTTTGCCATGGTGGTCATCATGTGTTGGGGGATTGGGCAACAGACGCCACCTGTCGGATCGGCTTTGTATATCTGCTGCCAGATGGCTGATGTAGACATGTATGAGATCACCAGGGCCAATCTACCGTTTTTGGCTGTACTGATATTGATTTTAGGTGTGATCATTCATTTCCCCATTGTGGTGACCTGGTTACCAAGTATTTTGATTTAGCAAAGGAGTTACATTATGTTGGTTGATCGAGAAAAGTGTGTAGGTTGCGGACAGTGTGTTCCCTATTGTCCTTGTATCGCTATACACATGGATGAGAAGAAGAAGGCGGTCATTGATCTGGAACGATGCTATGAATGTGGGATTTGCTTGTTGGTAGGGAGTTGCAAGTTTGATGCTTTGGTTTATCAGGAAATGTCTGGACCAAGATTGACCAGGTATTATTACAACAATGTTCTGGTCAAGAATCCCGTTACAGGCATGACAGGGCGTGGTACGGCTGAAATGAAAACCAATGAACTGACAAACAAATATGCTGCTGACGAGGTAGGATTTGGGATTGAACTTGGTCGACCCGATGTTGGGGCCAATTTCCGGGATGTCCAGCTCATCACCATGGCTTTGGCGGGTATAGGTATCAAGTTTGATGCAGGAGCACCGACAACGCTTGAGATGGAAGATCCTAGTCTGGGTACTTTCCCTGAGGCCATCTTAGATGAACGTATCATTTGTTCCATTGTGGAATTCAAGGCCAAAACAACGATGTTACCCAGAATTATTGATGTATTAAGAAAAGTGGAACAGAAAATAGATACAGTGTTTAGTGTTGATATGGTGTCACGTGCACAAGTAGATGGCAGTCTGCCCAATGTTGATATAGTAAAGAGTCTTGGCGTCACGGTTAGACCCAATGCCAAAACTACTGTGGGCCTGGGAAGAGCCAATGTTTAGACAGGAGGAGAAAAATGACACACTCGTTGCATAGAGAAGGAAGTCCAGATGATTTCTATGATGATTTTACAATCATTTGTATGGCTGCCAAAGGATACAATGATAAGGGCTCTCAGGATAAGCTAAGAAGATTTTTGCGTTTGGCCATGAAGCACAATGCTGTCAATTTTGGCAATATGGAGGCAGGTAGTGCTTTGGTGGGTAATCCGGAAGACATCATTGAAGCCGTACACGATGCGACAACGGTGCAAGCAACCTTTGCTAGTGAAGACGATTTGGTTCACATTCTACAAGATCTCCATGCAGAAGATTTGGGTATGTCTATTGTTGTGCAGGGACTGATTGAGAAAGTGGAAGAATGTTGCCAGAAAGCTGATTTGGTTCCCCATACCTGGAATCATTCATTGGGGGTCTGGGGCAAAAAGGAAAAATTGCCGCCACAGGACATTCGGGAAATAACGACCATGTGTGGTCATGGTATGGTTTCGGTGTCCTTGGTCAATAAAATGGTCTCAGATATCTGTAAAGGAAAGATAGATTACCAGAAGGCCGCCAAGATTTTGGCCAAACCCTGCATTTGTGGGTTCATCAATCCGGTGAGAGCAGAAAGAATACTGAAACGTATGGTAGAAAAAATTTAGTCAACTCCAAGCAATCATGCTTTGCAGTTGCAGGCATGATTGCCTCTGTTGACAATGAAGCTTTGTGCTTATAAAACAGAAAATAGGGATATTTATAGATAAAATAACCAAAGGGAATATGAGATCATTTGAGGAATTCCCATGATATGGGCATTGTATTAAGAAGATGCATATATTTATTGAAGCAAAGCCATTATATGGCAAGTGGAGGGACCATGAATAAATTGATTAGCATCGAAGGTGCTTATGATCTTCATGTGCATACGCATCCTTGTTTGTTTCCGAGATTGGTGGATGATTATGGTGCTGTGAAGGCGGCTGCAGAGGCAGGCTTGGCTGGTATGATGTTGAAGTGTCATCATGAAAGCACGGTAAGTCGCGCAGCACAGACGCAGTCTTGCGTTGAAGGGATAAAGGTATTTGGAGGAATTGTTCTTAACGAATATGTGGGAGGTCTAAATCCCATGGCGACAGAAGCAGCACTCCGTTTGGGTGCCAAAGAGGTTTGGATGCCAACGGTTGATGCTGACAACCACGCCAAAGTTCATGGATCCAAAGGGAAGTACGATGTTCAGGATGGTCGAAATGATGGTGAGGTCGATCTTTCCGGTATCACGGTTTATGATGAAGATGGCAACATCAGTGAGAATGCCAAAGCAATTCTTAAGCTGGTGGCAGAATACGATGCTATTTTGGGTACTTGCCATTTGGGAAAAAAAGAAATTTTTGATTTGGTGGCGGAAGCCAAAAAAATAGGGGTCAATAAGATTTTGATTACACATCCTTATTTCAAGGTGCCTAAGCTAAATCTGCAGGAAATAAAGGAATTGGTCGCCATGGGAGCCATGGCGGAATTTGGTTATTGTACAGTCTCTCCTATGTGGCATTATGCAACGGTTCAGGAGGTCGCAGCCACCATCAAGGAAATAGGCGCCGAACATGCTATCATCATCAGTGATGCAGGGCAACGTCACAATCCCATGCCACATGAAAGTCTGAGGATCTTTGCTCAGTGTCTCTATGAATGTGGACTGAGCGAGAGTCAGATTGATTACTTGATTCGCCAAAATCCGGAAAAACTCATTTCCTGATATATTTTGATGATAAGAAAGAATAGAGGAGGATATCAGATGATAACCATTAAGATGAGAGTCAATGGAAAGCAGGTTTGCGAGACAATCAAGGACAATATGACATTGGTCGCTTTTTTAAGAGATACACTGCGTTTGACAGGAACAAAAAAAGGTTGTGGGGTTGGTGAATGCGGTGCCTGTACTGTTTTGGTCGATGGATTGGCCGTTGATTCCTGCCTGCTGCTTGCGGCACAGGTGGATGGCAAGAGTGTGACTACAATAGAAGGTTTGGGAAGCATCAATCAGCTTGACCCGATTCAAGAGGCGTTTGTGGAAACGGGTGGGGTTCAATGTGGATATTGCACTCCTGGTATGGTGATGTCTGCCAAGGCTATGTTGGAGAAGAATAACAAGCCAAGTCGTGACGAAATTAAGAAGGCACTGTCGGGCAATCTATGCCGTTGCACCGGTTATACAAAGATTGTTCAGGCGGTAGAGCTTGCGGCTGAAAAAATGGTTCAGGATGAGTAGGGGGAAAAGCATATGACGGATTATAAGTATATTGGGAAGAGAATCCAGAGAAAAGATGCCAAGGCCAAAGTGACAGGCAAAGCCTTGTATGCCGAGGATATGTATTTTCAAGACATGCTGATTGGTAAAGTTTTGAGAAGTGCTCATCCTCATGCACGCATCAAAGGTATTGATATCAGTAAAGCGCAGGCACTGCCTGGTGTAGTCTGCGTGTTGACAGCCAAGGATGTTCAAGGCACCAATCGTTATGGTTTGGCTGTTTCGGATCAGGAAGTATTGGTAGAAAAAAAGGCTAGGTATTGTGGTGATGCCATAGCTTCTGTGGCAGCTGAAACGGAAGAAATTGCTTTGGAAGCGTTGCGATTGATTGACGTGGATTATGAAGTCCTCCCTGCAGTGAGCTCGATCGAGCAGGCCTTCAGCCCAGAGTCTCCATTGGTTCATGAACGACTGGAGAGCAATGTTCTGCAAAAAACCAAAGTGAGAAAAGGAGATGCAGATAAGGCGTTTCTTGAGGCTGATATTATTCTGGAAAACACTTTCACCACACAATGTGTTGAACACGCCTACATGGAAAGGGAATGCTCGGTAGCTGTTTGTGATTGTGATGGAGCACTGACTGTCTGGGAACCATGTCAATATCCAGTTCGTAGCCGAAGGCAGATTGCGAAAGCATTGGGATTGAAATTCAGCCAGGTACGGGTGATTCAATCAACGACAGGAGGAGCTTTTGGTTCAAAGGATGACATTACCACGTCGATTCATGCTGCAATGCTGTCTCTTAATACCAAAAGACCTGTGAAGTATGCCATGGAAAGAGAAGAATCAATTGCAACATCATCCAAAAGACATCCTTTCCGCATGGAATGCAAATTGGGTGCCACCAAAGAAGGCAAATTGGTTGCCTTGAAGGCAGATATTTTTGGTGATACGGGTGCCTACAGTTCGTTGGGTATTTATGTGGTTAAAAAAGCCGGTCTACACATCAGTGGACCCTACGAGATCCCCAATGTGCATGTCGATACCTATACGTTGTACACCAATAACGTGATGTCAGGTGCTTTTAGAGGTTTTGGAGTGCCTCAGGCCCATGTAGCGATTGAGATTCAAATGGATATTTTGGCTAGAAAAATTGGTATGTCGCCGATTGATTTGAGGCTTTTGAATTGTTTGCGAGCAGGAACTACAACAACGGCTACCAGTCATTGCATTCCGCATAGCGTGGGTATTGATCAGACGCTGGAAAAAGTAAAACCCTATTATGATGAGTGGAAAGCAGAAGGAGGTTTGTCTCGATGAAAAAAAGAGGTGTAGGAGTTGGCTCTATGTTTTATGCCATAGGCTATGGATTCAACCGACCAGACCATGCTGCTGCCAGCATTGAGATTGCCGATGATGGGACCATTACTCTGTTGACGGGGTGTTGTGAAATCGGACAAGGATCGGATACCATTTTATCTCAAATTGCGGCTGAGGTCATTGGTATAGATTATGACGATGTGCAGATCATTTCTGCAGATACTGCTTTTACCCCGGATTCTGGAGCCAGCACAGCCAGTAGACAAACATTTGTTTCTGGCAATGCAGTAAAAATGGCCGCAGAGGAAATTCGGGATATTTTGCTGGCGCAAGCCGAGGATATGCTAGGAGAAGGTAAGGATCTCTTTATTGGTGCGGATCATAAGATCCATGCAAGGGACACAGAGGAAAGTATCGAAATAGCTGATGTTGCCAAAGCTTTGCATGATAAAGGGAAGCCGTTTATCGGATTTGGTTGGTTCAACAACACGACACCTGATGTAGACCCTGAAACCAATCAAGGAGATGCCTATGCATCGTATACATTTGCAACGCATGTGGCAGAAGTGGAAGTGGATACAGAAACAGGGCAGGTATCTGTGCTACGTATCGCTGCAGCTCACGATGTGGGAAAAGTCATCAATCTGGATACCTGTGAAGGTCAAGTTGAAGGTGGTGTAGCCCAGGGCTTGGGATGGGCCTTATTTGAGGATGTGGAATCAGAAGACAGTGTTGTGCAATCGGACAACTTTGATACATTCCTTATGCCGACTGTTTTGGATATGCCGGAAATCATCTCTATTATGGTAGAGGATCCGGAAATCAATGGACCTTTCGGAGCCAAGGGTGTAGGCGAACCGGCGTTGATTCCAACGGCACCAGCCATCTTGAATGCCATTTATGATGCAGTAGGAATCCGGATTTATGATTTGCCTGCTAATTTAGAGCGAGTCAAGGCTGCTCTGGAAGAAAAAGGAGCGTAATGCCATGAGAGATGTAAAATTTTTAAAAGCAACATCAATTGGAGAAGCGATTACGTTTTTGGATGAATACCGTGGACAGGCACAACTGATTGCCGGGGGCACAGATGTGTTGGTGCAATTGAGAGAAGAAGAAAAAACCATTTCTTCTCCTTTGTGCCTGGTGGATGTATTTGACATCATGGACATGAGAGCCATTCAGGAGGAGGGCGATCTCATTCGTATTGGTTCCATGGTGACGCACACAGAGATAGCAGAATCTGCCTTCTTAAATCAGGCAGTACCTTTTCTGTCGTTGGCCTGCAGTCAGGTTGGGGGTCCTCAAATTAGAAACAGGGGAACAGTTGGTGGTAACATTGTTAACGCTTCGCCTGCTGCTGACAGTGTGCCAGTTTTGATTGCCTTGGATGCCATGGTGCATCTTCGGAGCAATAAAGGTAAACGCGAGGTTCCACTGAGTGCATTCTTTGTGGGGCCGTACAAGACCAGTATTGACGAAGGAGAATTGTTGACAGAGATCACCTTTAAAAGATTGCCTGAGGGAAGCAAAACAAACTTTGTAAAGGTAGGACGTAGAAGAGCACTAAGCATTTCTCGAATGAATTTGGCCGTTTCTATGCATTGTGATGCCCAAGGTCATGTAGATGATATGCGTTTTGCAGCCGGATCGGTTATGCCTAGGCCTAGACGAATCAAGGAAATTGAATCCTTGTTTTTGGGCAAGACAGCAACACCAGAATTGCTTCAAAAGGCCAAAGAAGAGATTGGTGAGGTGATGGTCAGAGAAAGCGGTATCCGTAAATCTACTATCTATAAGAAACCGGTTATAGGTGATATTACTTATTCTGCCATTGAGAGCCTAAAATAATAGGTTGGTTGATTCTCAGATGGTATTGTTTTTGTAGAATTTTAAATAGTAAAACTTTTTCCTTCCCAGGAATTGTTTTTTATGCAAACAAGCACCCGTTTTTTAGGGTGCTTGTTTGCATATGTTCTTCTAAGTACATGGATATTGAATATGATCTCCGTATTCATAGATGAGTGGTTGATTTCAATTGCTTATATGGTTCTGTAGCTCAATAGGGATATCACCATAGATAGTTTATTGGTTAAAAACAACAATGATTATAAGAGTAATATGTTCAGGATAGCCAAAGGTATGCGATTTGTTTTGGCGAAGCTGAAAATTAAGTAAGTTAATCGATCATGCAAGAGAAAGGAGCATTTTATATGGCCAATCTCAAGGTAGACTATTGTGGGGTAGAATACCGGAATCCTCTGATTCTGGCCTCAGCGACGCCAGGACAAGATGGAGAAGGCATGCGAATAGCCGGGGAGAAGGGAATTGGTGGTGTCATACCCAAGACCATCGGACCCAAGCAAGACTGGGCAGCCCATCCTTGCAATGGGAGATTGTATTTGCATCGGTACAAAAACAAACCGATTGGTATGGTGAACTTGGAATTGTTTACCACCATGACCCGGGATGAATGGGTACAGCGGGAACTGGAGATCGCCAAACGATC
>DIET01000014.1 GCA_002418765.1 Peptococcaceae bacterium UBA5767
TTCGCGATGCTAAAGAATTATTGCCACCTGGATATACCCATCCAGATTCACCAAACGGTATATTTAGAAAAGAAACAGATATTATGGATGTTTGGTTTGATTCAGGATCTAGCCATGAGGCAGTTTTGATGAACCACCCTGATTTGAGAAGACCGGCTGACTTGTATCTTGAAGGTAGTGACCAGCATAGAGGATGGTTTAATTCCTCCCTTTCTACATCCATTGCCACCAATGGACATGCTCCTTATAAAGCTGTTTTGACCCATGGCTATGTAGTGGATGGGAAAGGCAAGAAAATGTCAAAATCTCTTGGTAATGGCGTAGATCCAAAAGATGTGATCAAGAGAATGGGAGCGGATATATTACGGTTGTGGGCTGCCTCTGCAGATTATAAAAAGGATATCTCTGCTTCTGATGAAATCTTCAAGCAAATGACTGAGATTTATCGAAAGATTCGTAATACCGTACGTTTTGCTTTGAGCAATCTTTATGATTTCGATCCTGAAACGCAAAGTGTTGATTATGATTCACTGACAGAAATTGATCAATATGCGCTTATGCGTATGAATTTGCTTATTGAAAAAGTCATGAAGGCATATGAGCAGTATGATTTTTATATGGTATTGCAATTAATACATAACTATTGTGTGTTTGATTTAAGTGCATTATACATGGATATCATTAAGGATCGTGCTTATGCTTCGCCACAAAGTTCTCTGTTGCGCAGAGCTATCCAGTCTGTTTTGTATGAAGTGGTATACAATCTTACTGTCATGCTTTCACCCATTCTGGCTTTTACAACAGAAGAAATTTGGAATTATATACCAAAGAAAGCAGATGATCCATCCAGTGTTCAATTGTGTGAGTTTCCTGCCCTGCGAGAACGTTATAACAATCCTGCATTAGGAGAAAAATTTGATATTGTGCTAGAATTAAGAGAAGAAGCCAATAAAGTTCTTGAAATGGCAAGAGCAGAGAAAATTATTGGCAATGCACTAGAAGCGAATTTGCAGTTTTATGTGCAAGGTAAACGAAAAGAGTTTATTTTGGAACATCAGGATCGTTTGAAAACTTGGTTGATTGTATCGCAATTGAGTGTATTTGATTATGCCGATTCACCTCCTGAAGCAATAACAAGTATGAGCCATCAGGATGTAAAATTGAAAGTAGAGAAGGCCAAAGGTGAGAAGTGCGAACGTTGCTGGATATTTTCAGAGGACTTGGGTTTAAACTCTGCTTATCCAACGCTTTGTCCTCGTTGTGCGGATGTCATAAATGAGATGATGGAGGAATAAATATGGAAGAAATGAGCGTAATGTTGGGAGTCAGTAATCGTCATATCCATGTTTCTAGAAAAGATATGGATGTGCTATTTGGTCAAGGAGAAGAGTTACACAACATAAAAGATTTGGTGCAACCTGGTCAATATGCATCAGAGGAAACGGTAACCATTGAAGGGCCTAAAGGGTCAATCGCAAAAGTGAGAGTTTTGGGTCCTATTCGTCCTGCTACCCAGGTCGAGATATCGGTTACAGATTCTTTTACCTTGGGTGTCCCAGCCATGGTGAGAGATTCTGGAGATGTGGAAGGGACTCCTGGCGTGACGATAAGGGGACCAGTAGGAACAGCGACTATCCATCAAGGGGTTATTGTAGCGGCTAGACACGTCCATCTGCATACCTCTGAAGCGAAAGATTTTGGTGTTTTAGACAAAGATTATGTGACATTGGTGTCGGAAAATGCGCAACGTCCAATGGTCTATGGCCATGTGTTTGTACGAGTTAGTGAACAGTATTCCAAGGAGGTTCATTTGGACATCGATGAGGCGAATGCAGGTTTATTAACTTCTGGCATGATGTTAACGTTACGAAAATAGTTTTAAGCACTGACTTTTGGTCAGTGCTTTTATTCTAGTCTCGCGAGTAATGAGTGAGTCGGGGCATCAATTGTGGTACAATGATGTCTGAGGTGAAGCGACTATGATGGGATTGTTATTGGTATTTGGTGTACTCGTACTTGATTTGGGTTCCAAATATTGGGTTAGTGCGGCAATGAATGTTTATGATAGCATCACGCTTATTCCAGGTATCTTAAACATCACATTTGTTCACAATACGGGAGCGGCTTTTAGCCTTCTAGAGGGACGATTGATGCTGTTTCAAGTTTTTACCATATTGGCTGTTATGGGATTGATTTATTTTGCATTTAGTTTAAGAAAAAATCGTTTCTCATATTTGGTAATTATGGCAACAGTGGGTGGAGCGTTGGGTAATTTATATGATCGTGTTCGTTTAGGCTATGTTAGAGATTTTATCGATGTCAAGTTCTTTGCCGTATTTAATATTGCAGATATTTTCATTGTGTTAGGTATGATAACGATGGCGATAGGGTTACTGTTTTTTGAAGAAAAAATGGTAAGAAGGTCTTGATGATATGATGCTGAGTCAGAAGGAAGATACTTTGGAAAAAGGAAATGAAATGAAAGAGAATATGAATTATGAAACAAAAGAATCGCTCGATTATGATCTGATTGTCAGCATAGCGGAACCAGTGAGAATAGACAAATATGTTTCTGAAAAATATCCTGATTTATCAAGACAATTCGTGGTGGAATTGATTTCTAATGCGTATATTTTAATCAATCAGAAACCCATTAAAAAGAACTATATTCTTAGAGATGGGGATGCGATATCCATTCATATACCTGTACCAACAACATTAAACGTTCAGCCAGAAGATATTTCTCTGGATATTTTATATGAAGATCAGGATCTGATTGTGGTCAACAAAGGCAAGAATATGGCTGTGCATCCAGCTCCTGGAAATGAGCAACATACATTGGTCAATGCCCTTTTGTATCATTGTGATGATTTGTCTGGCATCAACGGTAAGCTTAGGCCAGGTATCGTCCACCGCATAGACAAAGACACAACGGGTATCTTGGTTGTTGCTAAGAATGATGAGGCGCACAGGAATTTGGCGGAACAGTTCAAAAATCATACGGTAGACAGACATTACACAGCATTGGTTTTCGGACAATTGGAAGAAAAAGCCGGACGGATTGAAGCTCCCATTGGTCGAGATACCAGGGATAGAAAACGCATGGCAGTGAACCACAAAACTGGAAAAGCTGCGATTACGCACTACCGGGTTTTGGCTAGGTTCCCCGGATATTCTTTGTTGGACTTACGCCTTGAGACGGGGCGTACGCATCAAATCCGTGTTCATTTGAGCTATATTAAGCATCCTTTGGTTGGTGATTCTAGGTACACCAATCGAAAGAATCCTTTTTTATTAACCAATGAACAAATGTTACATGCAGGCTCACTGGGTTTTGTGCATCCTCGAACGCAAGAGCATATGATGTTTGTAGCCCCGCTACCGGATTATTTCAGAGATATATTGTCTCGTTGGCATTACGATGAATCAAAGGAGTTTGGTGATGAAGGATTATCTGATTAGTGCCACAGCTGAAAATGGCCAGGTCAGAGCTTATGTATTGCAGTCTACTGAGTTGGTGAGAAAAGCGAGTGAAGTTCATGATTTGTATCCTACATCTGCAGATGCCCTGGGACGTGTTTTGAGTGTGACTGCTTTGATGGGGCATACTTTAAAAAACGTACAAGACAGTCTGACCATCCGTGTGATGGGGGATGGACCGTTGGGAGCCATTATCGGAGTAGGCAATCGCGATCTCGAGGTAAGAGGTTATGTGCAAAATCCTCATGTGCATATGCCGGTAGATGAATTTGGTAAGTTTGCGTTTTCCAATGCTGTAGGCATGGGGAATCTGTTTATCACCAAAGACCTAGGATTGAAAGAACCTTATACTGGGAGTGTTCCACTCACTTCTGGTGAAATTGCATCTGATATCAGTGAGTATTATATGAGCAGTGAGCAAATTCCATCAGCATGCGGTTTGGGTGTTTATATAGAAAAAGATGGAACGGTTCTTGGCTCTGGAGGATTCATTGTTCAATTGATGCCTGGTGCAGACGAAGTAGTTGCTGAGCACTTGGAAAAAAATGTATTAAAGATGCCGGCATTGAGCAAACTATTCAAAGAAAAGAAGAGCCCTGAATATATTCTTTCTTTATTGTTTGCGGGATTCACATACACAATCCATGAGCATAAGCCGGTATTATTTCGATGCAATTGCAGCAAAAAAAAATATGGAGAAATCATCGCAACATTAAATGCAGATGAAATTGAAGCGATGATAAATGAAGACCGTGGAGCGGAAGCTGTATGCAGCTTTTGCAATGCTCATTATCAATTTTCTGAAGAGGAATTGATTGATATTTTAAGTCAAAAGAAATCCAGGTGAACGATGATTACTATTACTATTGAAAATGATGGACAAGTTTTGAATGTAAAAAAGGGAAGTAATCTGTTGAAGGTGCTCAATAAAAATGGCTACAAAGTGAAGAGTCCCTGTGGAGGTAAGGGGACATGTAAAAAATGCAAAGTAAAAATTCGGGCTGTTGATTCCAAAAATTATGAATACAAAACAGTTTTATCATGTAATTATGTAATCGACGAGAGCATTGCAGTTCAGCTACGTGATGAAGATCAGTTTGTAGATAAAAAATCAGGACTGATTCCATCTCAGCGGTATTCCTTGGATCATCAATTCAATTGGATACCACTGAAACTCGAAAAAGCTTTGTTGAACAAGGAAATTTCCTTGGTGAATCGCATTGAAAAAGCCATCGGCTTAAGACTTGAAATTTCATTGGATATGCTACAAAATATCGCTCGTACGATCGGGATGGATTCATTTGATGGGTTTCTACTGTTGGATGGACATCGATTATTGACCATCGAGTCTGAGAAGAAACCTGTGTTGGGTGTGGCGATTGATATAGGAACCACTACGATGGTTATGTATCTGGTCGATTTGGAAAAAGGGATCGTTTTGGATGTCGTGAGTGCCAGTAATCCACAAATTACGCATGGTGCTGATGTGATATCCAGAATAACGTATTCCTCAGAGTCAGATGATCATCGACTTGAACTTCAAACTATGGTAGTTCAGGAAATCAATCGAATGAGTGAACAATTGCTTCAAACGAATGGCTATACGGCCACCTCTATTGTGAACAGTGCCATTTGTGGTAATACTACGATGATGCATATGTTTCTAGGCTTGGACGTTAATCATATTGCCTTAGCACCTTATTTGGCTACCTATCAATCCATTGATCCAGTGTCGGTGAAAGATACAAAACTATTGTGGAACCAGGAGGGACAGGTATATATAATGCCCAATATTGCGGGTTATGTAGGAGCTGATACAGTCTCTGTCATTCTTGCCAATCGATTGGATCAATCCAAGAAGAATATTTTGGCGTTGGATTTGGGAACCAATGGAGAAATTGCCTTGTCGGTAGACAAAAAAATCTATACTTGTTCTACAGCTGCAGGCCCTGCTTTTGAAGGTGCTTCTATTGAGTTTGGAATGCGTGCTGATCTGGGCGCCATAGAATCAGTACGTGTGCATGATGGAAAGATAGAAGTGGAAACGATACAGAATGCACCAGCCATTGGCATTTGTGGGTCCGGCTTGATTGATGCGGTGGCCAAATTGAAGAATGCTGGGCTCATAGATCCAAGCGGGAAAATTGTCAACGAGGATGTTGTTCCTGACTATGCAGCATGGTTAGGAAAATACCAAGGCCAAAAAGCGATTCTATTATGTTCTAAGCATGTTGAAGGTGCGCAAGAAATTTGGTTGACTCAAAAAGATGTTCGTGAGTTGCAATTGGCCAAGGGGGCTATGTTGGCTGGTATGAATATTTTATTGTCAAGGGCAGGAATACAGGCAGAAGAGTTAGACAATATATATTTGGCCGGTGCTTTTGGAAGTTTCATCGATACCAAAAGTGCGCAGGATATCAATATGTTTCCTGTTATCGATCAGAATAAGATTATTTCTGTAGGCAATAGTGCGGGTTTGGGTGCTATTATGACATTGTTTTCGAATAAGCAGAAGATCCGGGCAGAAAAAATTTCTATAAAAGCAAATTATACAGAGCTTTCTTCGGATCGGGAATTCAATCAGGCATTTACAGCCTCTTTGATGTTATAGAGATGCCGAGACAACAAGAAGGAGGGAGTATGGTTCTGGAAAAAGCTGTCGTAATGGATGGAGAAAAGATCAGAAGAACACTAGTCCGTATGACACATGAGATCATTGAAAGAAACAAGGATCTTGAAGATTTGATTATTGTTTGCATCAAAAATGGTGGAAATGATTTGGGCAAAATTATTCAGCAGAATATACTAGATATTGAGGGTAAGGTGATTCCTCTGATCTATCTTGACATACGAGCTTATCGAGATGATTTGAAACCCATGAGTGAATCAAAACCAGATTTTTCGTTGTTGAGTGTGACAGACAAGGTGGTCGTGCTTGTTGATGATGTATTGTATACTGGCCGGTCTGTTCGCGCTGCCCTTGATGCACTCAATGATCTGGGAAGAGCTCGAAAAGTTGAGTTGGCTGTATTGATTGACCGTGGTCATCGTGAATTGCCTATTCGAGCAGACTTCGTGGGTAAAAATGTACCAACTGCTCGTAAAGAAAGTGTCTTGGTGGACATGCAAGAGGAGCTTCCTTTGAGCTCAGTGACTATAGTTGAAGGAGAGTAGCCGAATGAATTTGTTGATAAGGAATGTTCGTTTTATCAATCCATATGACTCTATGGATCAGCTTACTGATGTGAAGATTATAAATGGGCGTATTCAAGATGTTGGTTTTCATCTATCAGGCGACGAGATGGAAATTTTGGATGCCACCGGCTTGGTGCTGGCACCAGGATTTATTGATATGCATGTCCATTTGCGTGAGCCTGGTTTTGAGTATAAGGAAACCATTTTGACTGGAATGAGAGCAGCGGCACATGGTGGTTTCACTGCGGTAGCAGCAATGCCCAATACGAATCCAGTGTTGGACAATCCGAAAATGATTGAATTGGTCTTGCTTAAGGCGAGTAGTCAAGGTCCTATCAGCATATTGCCTATTGGCGCTATCACGAAAGGATTGCTAGGGGAACAACTCACTGATATGGAGGCACTCGTTCAATCTGGCGCAGTGGCTTTTTCTGATGATGGGATGTCTGTTATGAATTCTGAATTGATGCGCCAGGCAATGATAAGAGCCAATGAACAAGATAAAATTGTGATTGATCATTGCGAAGATTTGTCATTAACAAGAAATGGGGTCATACACCGTGGCGAGATATCACAAGAAATGGGTTTAGAAGGTATTCCTAGTGCAGCTGAGGAGATTATGACAGCACGAGATATCCTGTTGGCAAAAGAATATGGTCTTCCTGTTCATATTGCGCATGTCAGTACTCGGGATGCAGTGGAGATGGTGAGACAGGCAAAAAAAATGGGTATCAAGGTTTCAGCAGAGGCTACACCACATCATTTTTCGTTAACTGATCAAAGCATGAGACGCAAAGATGCCAATTATAAAGTCAGTCCCCCACTTCGTAGTGAAATGGATCGAGGGGCTGTGGTAGATGGGATTATCGATGGAACAATCGATATCATTGCGACAGACCATGCACCTCATTCTGAAGAGGAGAAACAGCAAAGCTTACAAAATGCCCCCAAAGGAATGATTGGCCTTGAAACATGCTTTGCCGCAATCAATACATTTTTGATAGCACAGCAAAAAATTTCTTTGTATCAAGCCATCGACATGCTTACTAGGATTCCTCATGAACGGTTCAAGCTACCCAAAACGATTGGAAATCCTAGAATGGGAAAGACAAATTTGGTCTTATTGGATTTAAATATCGGATGGACAGTTAGAAAGGAAGATTTTTATTCAAAGTCTTCAAACTCACCTTTTTTGGGTCAATATTTCAATGGGAAAGTAATGATGACCATTGCACAAGGTGAAATGGCCATGAGAGATGATCAGATTAAATTTTAATGTAAGGAGACAGTCATGCCATATGCGACGAATGGAACCATAACGGCAAACATATTGATTCATGAACATATATATCGAATGGAAATTGAGTGCGCTGACATAGCCAAGGAGGCTAAGCCAGGTCAGTTTATACAAATTAGAACATCGGATCATCTCATGCCCTTGCTCAATAGACCAATCAGTATTGCGAGAATTAAGGATAATCGAATAGAAATCATCTATGCGGTCGTGGGAGAGGGGACGAAGAATTTATGTGAGATGAAAACGGGAGCAACCGTATCCATGGTTGGCCCTTTGGGTCATGGATTCGAAACCAATCTCTCTCGCGAAAAAGTATTGCTGGTGGGAGGAGGCATGGGAGTGGCGCCACTCCATGCGTTGGCGGAGGTTTTGTATGCGCAAGGTTGTGAGATAGATACCATTTTGGGCTTTAATCGTCAAGAAGATATTTTTTCTGACAAGGAGTTTGAACATTGGAGCAACAATGTATATGTGACGACTATGGATGGATCATGTGGGATACATGGGCATGCATGTACACCTCTTGATCGTCATCTTAGCATTTATGATTATCGTCACATCTATGCCTGCGGTCCACAGCCTATGCTTCATGCTTTAGGCAAAATATGCAATGAACATCATATAGACTGTAGCTTATCAGTCGAAGAATATATGGCCTGTGGTATAGGCGTCTGTCTGGGATGCGTTCAACCTATCCGTGATAAGGCAGGTTCCATTTCCTATCAGAGGGTTTGTGTGGAAGGTCCGGTGTTTTCCAGTAGGGAGGTGGTTTACGATGACGAACTTGGCCATTGACTTGATGGGTTTGACATTGAAAAATCCTGTTTTGGGTGCTTCAGGAACATACGGATCAGGTTTTGAATTCTTACCATATTATGATGTATCCCTGATGGGTGGAATCATTGGTAAAGGCACAACGCTGCGAGCCAAAGTAGGTAATCCACCTGGAAGATTATTTGAAACATCGAGTGGACTGCTTAATTGCATTGGTTTGCAAAATGGTGGAGTCGATTATTTTTTGAGAGAGATATTACCAGAGGTACGGAAAATTGACACTCATTTCTTTGCAAATATCTCTGGCAGTACCATAGAAGAATATGGTATCCTGGCCGAAAAACTTGATGTTGATGGTGTATCTGGGCTTGAGGTTAATATTAGCTGTCCCAATGTGAAGGCTGGCGGACTGGCTTTTGGTACTATCCCAGAGGATGCTTTAGCCGTGACAAAAGAAGTAAAAAGAAAAACCAGTAAAAAGGTCATGGTTAAACTATCTCCTAATGTGACGAGTATTGTTGAGATCGCACAGGCAGTAGAAGAAGGTGGAGCAGATGGCATCAGTCTCATCAATACATTGCTGGGCATGGCTATTGATGTGGAAAAGCAAGAACCAGTTTTAAGCAATATTTTTGGTGGCCTTTCTGGACCGGCAGTGAAGCCCATCGGATTACGGATGGTTTATGAAGTATATGAGGCTGTATCCATACCCATTGTAGGTTTGGGGGGCATTGTGAGCGTACAGGATGCCTTAGAATACATCTTGGCTGGCGCTACTGCAATTCAGCTCGGAACAGCGAATCTAATCAATCCTCTTGCTGGTTCGGTTATGATTCAGGGGTTGGAGCATTATTTGGTAGAACATCAGATTGACGATATACGAACATTGATTGGGAAAGCTCATCACAAGGAGGAAGTATGAGTCAGGAGAAATTGATTGTTGCACTGGATGTTGATACGCTGGAAGAGGTTGAATATTGGGTCCATTTGCTCAAAGATCATGTAGGAATGTTCAAAGTAGGAATGCAGCTCTACAATAGTTTGGGAAGGGATGTCGTTCATCGCATCAAGGGATTAGGTGGTCATGTATTTTTAGATTTGAAGTTGCATGATATACCGAATACCGTTGCTCAGGCAACACGAGTTTTGACTTCATTAGAGGTGGATTTGCTTAATGTACATGCCTCGGGTGGTTTTAATATGATGAGAATGGCTGCTGAAGCGGCGAGACAAGAAGCTGCTCGGTTGCAGATTCCTCGACCTTTGGTCATCGCTGTTACTGTATTGACAAGCTTATCAGATGAAGATTTACGAGAAATTGGTTATGCTGAGACTACTGACAACATGGTGGTTCGGCTGGCTAAACTGGCACAAAAGGCAGGTCTGGATGGTGTAGTATGTTCGCCTCATGAGGCAAGCATGATTCGTGAAGTATGTGGCCCTGCATTTATTAGTGTTACGCCGGGTGTCAGACCGGCAATGTCAGATGTTGGTGATCAAAAAAGAGTCATGACTCCTAGCAGAGCTATGGCGGCGGGCTCTCAGTATTTGGTAGTAGGTAGGCCGATACTCCAAGCAAAAAATCCTGTAGAGGTGGTCAAGAGTATAGTGAAAGAAATGGAGGAAGCACAGTGTTAAAACAAGAACAGATATTAGAGATTTTTGAGGATTCGGGAGCGCTGTTGCATGGACATTTTAGATTAACATCAGGAAGACACAGTGGGGAATACATACAATGTGCTCAGGTGCTTCAGTATCCTGAGTATACAGAAGCACTTTGTGAGCATATGGCAGAATCGTTTGTCGATGATGATGTGGATTTGGTTATTGGCCCGGCAATGGGAGGTGTTACGTTGTCTTATGAAATGGCCAGGCAACTTGGTGTTGCTAGCCTGTTTACCGAACGCGTTGACAACAAAATGTTGTTAAGACGGAATTTTTATATACCAGAAGGGGCTAGAGTATTGGTAGTTGAAGATGTGACAACGACGGGTGGTTCGATTCGGGAAGTCATTGAGTTGGTAAGAGCAGCGGGTGGGGTTGTCGTTGGAACGGCTGTTTTGGTAGACCGTACCAACGGAGAACTTGATTTAGGTGTGGATAAATCCGTGAGTGCATTAAGCTTATCTGTGCAGAGTTTTGAGCCTGACGCATGTCCCTTGTGTCAGGAAGGATTGCCCATTGAAAAGCCTGGCTCCAGAAAAGAATAGCTGTTATTGAACTTGGGTTAAGAGCTCAATAGTTATGGATTGTACGTAATGCGTGGACTTATTGTTTTTGTTTGACAAGTGGGTTGGATTTTGTTACTCTTTTAAAGAACCCATAGGGGGTATTAGGAAAGGAGTGATGAATCATGAGCATAGCTATAGTAAATCAGCGTTGTCCCCAAAATCATCCGTGTCCCTCAGTACATTACTGTCCTACTGGAGCCATCAAGCAATCTGGGTATGCAGCACCTACCATTGATGAGGGAAAATGCATCAACTGTGGACGCTGCTTGATGATGTGTCCATATGGTGCCTTTCAAATTGATTCTTAGGAGAAGACAATGGATTATCTTTGGATTATTTTATTCTTGTATTTGGCTGGTAAACTTGGTCAGCTTTATCATTATAGAAATATAAGAAAAATTGATAAGACAGAATTGCTTCAACGTATGAAGGATAAGAGAACAATCATTCTTGACGTGCGTACCAATGAAGAATACACCAAGAAGAAAATTCCTCATAGTATTCTTATGCCTATTCAACGTCTAAGAAAAGATATCGCAAAGAAAATTCCAGATAAAACGATGGACATCGTAGTCTATTGTCACAGTGGATCAAGAAGTAAAAGGGCGGCCCGAATTCTATATGATATGGGTTATCGGAACATCAAAAATTTTGGAAAATTAGAGAAATGGTGAGGAGAATTCGGAATGGGAATTCTCTTTTCTTATGAGATGCAATCCTTTATGATGTAGGTATCCAATGTGATGTTTTGGCGGACAGGAGGCATGCATGAAAAGAATACTCCAGTATATACTGCACTGGGTTGTTAATCGAATCATACTGTTTCGTGAGGATATTGAATTTCAGATGAATGACTTAGATCAAGAGTTAGGTCCCTTCTTTTTTATTGGCAATCATGTTACCAATTGGGATCCTTTCTTTATCAATGTTCCTATCAAGGAACCAATTAGTTTTGTATGTTCAGATCGTTTTTTTAAGATTTGGCCACTGGGCCCTTTGCTTCGATTGGTTGACGCCGTTCCTAAGACAAAAAATAAGTCGGATATGGGCACAATAAGAAAATTGCTTGCTCGCAAAAATGATGGTAAGCATATTGGCGTTTTTCCAGAAGGACGCAGAAGTTGGGATGGGACAACTGAACCACTTTATTATGCAACAGCCAAACTGATAAAACTTCTGAAAATGCCAGTGGTTGCCGTAGAAATACACGGAGGCAATTTGGCATATCCTCGTTGGGCACGTAGGCGTCGCAAGGGGAAAATAAAACTGACTTATCGATATATACTTACCGTTGAGCAAATCGAAATGTACAGCATGGATGAATTATTTGGAACCATGAGATCGGCACTATTGCATCAAGAAGAGATAGTTCAATCGCAAGAAAATTATCACTACAAAGGTCCCAAACGAGCAGAGCATTTGGAAAAATTATTTTTTGCGTGTCCATCCTGCCAGAAATTTGATACATTGACATCTAAGCAACATTCACTCTATTGTGATCATTGTGGCTATCAGGTTTATTATAATGATCAAACGTTGCTATTGGACACAAGGGGCATAAAAGCTATATATGGCACTGTATCGCAATGGAATCATTGGCAGAAAGAATATTTGGCTAATCACATTGAAGAGTGTCTAAGCCAAGGAATATTTGAAAAGTCCGTTTTGGTCAAGACTTTTAATAAGGAGAGAAAACTACTGCGAAAAGAAAAGTCGAAAATAGTGTTAACTTCGGGGGGGATTATGCTTGAAACAGATTATTTTCCTATTCACACTATTTCGGGTGAGAATGTCCAAAGCAATGATATATTGGAATTTTATGTTGATGAGGATACATTGAAGCAGATTCGTTTTTTAGGTCGAATCGAATCATCTTATAAATGGATTCAAGCCATATCACTGATAAAGAAAGGAATATAAAAATGGGAAACGGTTGGAGTTTAGTTTTGTATTTTAGTTATTTGTCTTTATTTATTTTCATTGCCAACATCATCAACCGCAAAATTGGCTTTTTAAAAAAATTAATCATTCCTACTTCCATCATTGCAGGCTTTGTCGGACTGATTCTAGGAACAGAAGTATTGAATGTGATTCCTATGGAAACCGATGTTTTGGGTGTCATTGTATATCATCTTATGGCCATTGGTTTCATTGCTATGTCTTTAAAATCCAGAAATAGAAAGCGAACTAGAAACATTGTCAGCTCGGGTATTTATATCGTCAGTACTTATCTGGTGCAGGGGATCATTGGTTTTATTTTAGGTTTGATACTGATCAATACAGCTTTTCCGGATCTGTTTGTCGGGTTTGGACTCTTACTCCCGTTGTCCTACGGTCAAGGACCAGGGCAGGCTTATTCCATTGGGTCACAATGGGAATCGCTTGGATTTATTGGAGGAGGAAATATCGGTTTGACCATGGCTACATTCGGTTTCCTTTGGGCCTCCGTGATTGGTATACCGTTTATGAATATTTTGGTGCGCAGAAAAAGAGTGAGGTCTCACGACACCAATGTTTTAAAGGATCATGATTTGATCGTTGAAGTGGATGCTCCAATGGAGATTTCTTTAAGTGAAACTCTTGATCGTGTTACCTATCAACTGTTCTTGATTGGTCTGGTATACTTGTTAACCTATCTAACGTTGGTCGGATTGACAAAGTTATTATTGCCGTTGGGTACTTTTGGGGCAACATTTTCTACTTTGTTGTGGGGTTTTCACTTCAATATTGGGAGTATTTATGGCATTATTACAAGAATAATCATAGAAAAATGTCAGGAGAAGGGAATTATCAAAGGAGAAGTAGCCAACAATTATCTTTTGCAAAGAATATCTGGTACTACATTTGATTATATGATTACAGCATCGATTGCAGCCATTTCCATTTATACTTTCCGTGAATATTTTGTCCCTGTGATGCTTTTGTCTACTGTGGGTGGGGTGGCAACCATTGCTTACACTGTCTTCATGTTAAAACGCGTTTTTAAGGAAAATGTTCTCGAAAACATCGTAGCATTTTATGGCATGCAGACGGGAACTGTGTCAACCGGAATGGCTTTATTAAAAGGGGTAGATCCTCATTTTGATACTGATGCTGCTGAAAATCTTGTTCTTGGTAGTGCGGTAGCCATTATTGTCGGGGCACCGTTGATGGTCATTCTCAACATACCAATCATGGGTTATGTAACCAATCAACCAATCTATTATGCGTACACATTGGCATTATTTTTGGGATATTTGTTATTTTTGTATGTTTTACTCTATAAAAATGTCACTAGAGGAGAGAAAAGTAAACGTGTCAAGAACGTGCGTATGTGAAATTTATTGTCTTTATTATTTTATTGACAGTCATAAACAGTGAAATTTCATACAATATCCAGTATAGTAAATGCAGGGCCAAAAACTCATTTTATGAGAGGACAGATGATGAAATTTTTGCTTGAAGTATTATTGATCTATAGGGAACGTTGGAGATTCTTTCTGGAGTTATTTGTTGATCACATTATTTTGACAGGAATTTCGGTGTCAATCATTTTTGTATTGGGACTCAGCATTGGAATAGTGATTACACGTAGTAAAAAAATGGCTGAGCTCGTGATGTCCATTAATAATTTTCTCTATACGATACCCTCTATTGCTCTTTTTGGATTCTTGGTAGCTGTTTCAGGAATAGGGAACAAAAGTGCTATCATTGCGCTGGTCGTGTATGGGGTTTTGCCAATTATTAAGAATACATACACTGGCATTATGGAAGTGGATGAGCAAATTATTGAATCCGCTGTTGGTATGGGTACCACAAAGTGGCAGTTGCTATATCGGGTTCAGTTGCCATTGGCTATGCCCATTATTATGACAGGAGTAAGAACTATGGTTATCATGACGATTGCTCTCGCTGGAATTGCCAGTTTTATTGGTGCCGGCGGGCTGGGAGTTGCTATTTGGAGAGGTATCACGACCAATTACCCTGCAATGACCATAGCAGGGAGCCTTTTGGTGGCATTGCTCGCTATCAGCGTTGATTTGTTTTTAGGAAAGATTGAGAGCAAATTACACCGGAAAGTTTTGGGTAAGGATGATCAGGAAAGGAGTTTGGTATGATTAAGAGGGGTTTTAGAAATGTTGGGTTGATCGTTATTTTGCTTCTTCTTCTTTTTTTCTCCGCCTGTAGTCAGAATAATGATACAGTGGTAATTGCTTCGAAACCGATGACAGAGCAGTACATTTTGGTAGAAATGCTGACTCAATTGATTGAAGACAATACGGATATTGCTGTCGAACAAAAGATGGGGATAGGGGGAGGCACATCCAATATTCATCCAGGTATGCTATCTGGTGAAATTGATTTGTACCCTGAATATACGGGAACCGGTTGGCTGTTTGTTTTAAAAGAGGATTTGATTAATGATCCGCAAGAGCTTTACCAGGCTGTGAAAAATCGGTACTTGGAAGAATATAATATTGTTTGGTCTGCGTTGTATGGATTTAATGATACCTTTGGCTTGGCTGTAAAAAGAGAATTGGCTGATCAGCTTGGACTGGTTACCTATAGTGATTTGGCAGCGGCAAGTACGCAGCTTTCTTTTGGGGCAGAGTATGATTTCTATGAACGTGAAGATGGATATCCAGGATTGCAAGAAACCTATGGGTTTGACTTTTCGGATACGGTTGAAATGGACATAGGATTGAAGTATGATGCGATTGGTTCTGATCAGGTCGATGTCATCAATATTTTTTCTACGGATGGTCGATTGAAAGAATACAATTTGGTGGTTTTGGAAGATGATTTAAATTTCTTTCCCAGTTATTACGCAGCGACACTGATACGGTCGGAGACATTGGATAAGTATCCGGAATTGGAAGGGGTTTTATCCATGATGGATGGACTTATTAGCAATGATGAAATGACAGAGATGAATTATTTGGTGGAAATTGAAAAAATGGATCCGAAAGAGGTAGCCAAGGAGTTCTTGCTAAGCAAAGGATACTAACCATGGCCATCATTGAAATAAAGGATGTTGTTAAAGCATATATACCGGGGGAAACGGTGATTGATCATATTGATCTTGATATTGAATTGGGAGAATTTGTTGTTTTGTTGGGCTCTTCTGGTTGTGGAAAAACAACATTATTAAAATTGATCAATAAATTGATCGATTTTGAGCATGGGACCATTTCAGTAAAAGGTAAGGATATCAACGATTGGGACACGATAGCACTTCGGCGAAGCATTGGTTATGTGATTCAGCAAATTGGTCTTTTGCCGCATTTGACGATTGAAGACAATATTACCTATGTTTTGTCTCTAGAGAAAAAATCAGTGCAAGAGAAAAAGGTTAGGGCGAGGGAACTGATTGATCTCTTGGGTTTTGATGAGAGTTTCCTAAAGAGATATCCACGTGAATTAAGTGGAGGTCAAAGACAAAGGATTGGCGTTGCCAGAGCACTGGCTGCCAATCCCGATATTATCTTGATGGATGAACCATTTGGTGCTGTGGATGAAATCGCCAGGAATGCATTGCAGGATGAACTTATTTCTCTTCATCAGCAACTCAAAAAAACCATCATTTTTGTTACCCATGATATTGCAGAAGCATTGAAACTGGGTACCAAAATCGTTTTGTTGCGGGATGGGAAAATTGAACAGCAAGGAACCAAGGAATCATTGATTTTTGAGCCAAAAACACCATTTGTAGAAGAGTTTTTTGGTATCAAGGGTTTTACATCAATTCTAGATGAAAGAATCATGAGCAACGTCTATCAACAGGTTCTGTGTGGTTCGATGACATTGAAGGATCTTTATACTGCATTACATGTAGAACCTGAATGTTGAAGTTCAGGAGCAGAAGCCGTTGATGTTGGTTTCTGCTATTTTTTTGGTGCAATCAGGGCATTGACTAATGTGATAAGCAGTGAGGTGACAAAAGCTGAGACAAAGCCATCTACATGAACACCTTGGACGGTTGATGATGCCAACATGAGCATCCAGGTATTGATGACCAAGCCAAATAATCCAAGCGTCAGAATGGTCAAAGGCAAGGTCAATAGCAAGAGAATAGGTTTGATGATGAGATTGACTGTTGTCAAGATGAAAGCAAAGCCAATCAGGGATAACAAGTTGCTGACGTAAAAACCCGCATAAAGATGGGAAATGAGGGCAATGGATACGAGATAAATGATGCTTCTATAAAACCAATGTTTCATGTGACCTCCTCTTGTGCTATGGAATCATAACGCATTTACATTATCTCATCATAATTTAAAAAAATGCAAGGGTGCAATAGCAATCCATGAAAAACTCCGCTTCCTCAATTTACTTCCTTGACATCCAAGAAATAGCGTCATAAGATGATAGACAACTTCCCTTTGTTGGTTAAGAAATGAGGCGTTACAATGAAAGTAGCCATAATCGATTTTGATGGGACATTGTTTCCAAAAGATACGATACCGTTTATGATGGATTTTTGGATAAAAGATGGGCAAAACAAGTGGAGATATAGAAAAATCATGGCTTTGATTTACCCATATTATCTTTTGTATAAGCTCTCTATGGGCAATAAAGCGATAAAAGAAAAATTTAGAACCTATTCTTTTAAAACATTCAATCGCCTTTTTGATGGCTTTTCAGAACAAGAGATTTATGCTTTTTTCCATAGAGCGGGTCTGGCTATCAGAAAAGAATTGAGACCATCTATGGTGCAGGAAATAAAAAGGCTTCAAGCTGACGGTTATAAAACTGTATTGTTGTCCGGTGCTTATCGTGAATTATTAAAAGCCAGTGTGTATGATTTGAATTTCTATAGTATTCTTGGTTCAACATTGAAATTCGATAAAGATGGAATATTTGATGCAATCAATGGCTTAACCATGATTGAGGGTCGACATAAGGTCAGTATTGTTGGAGATCATTTTTCGTTAAGTGAAAATGATTGGTTGGATGCTTATGCCTATGGCGACAGTATTACTGATGCTCAGTTATTATCAAAAGTGGGACACCCTGTGATGGTTGCACCAGATCCACTTTTGATTGAAATGGGCTTACGCATGCAATGGAAAAATCTTCCATCTTGATAGATGATACAACGATTAAATAAGTTGTTTATGCGCACACAATGAAGATATGCATACCATAAGGGAGAATATGAAGAAGATGGATAAATCTAAGTTAATTGATGAGATCATATCGTTAAAAAAGGAAAAGAAAGCATTGATACTGGCGCATTTATATCAGTCGGATGATATTCAGATGATGGCTGACTATACAGGCGATTCTTTGGAGCTTAGTCGAATTGCAAAAGAATCTGATGAGCAAGTCATCGTTTTTTGCGGTGTAAGATTTATGGCTGAGACAGCAAAAATTTTGGCTCCAGAAAAGAAGATCGTTTTTCCAGTCCTGGATGCCAAATGCGATATGGCTAGAATGGTTGATGTGAATCAAGTGAATGCACTAAAAAATGAGTATCCTGGGGCTGCGGTTGTCTGTTACGTCAATTCGACATCAGAGGTCAAAGCGGTCTCGGATTATTGTTGCACATCTGCCAATGCTGTAACTTTGGTTGAAAACATTGAAGAAAACGAGATCATATTTGTACCAGATAAAAACCTGGGTGCCTACGTTGCGCGAAACGTACCCGAAAAGACCTTTCATTTCGTTCGCGGATTTTGTCCTGTACATCATGCTTTGTCTATTCGTGATGTGGAGAGTATGAGAGAAAAATATCCCGGCATTCGCATATTGGCTCATCCTGAATGTAAAATGGAAGTATTGGATGCAGTCGATTTTGTGGGCAGTACGTCAAAAATTTTGGCTGAAGCCAGGAACTCATCCGATCAAAAATTAATCATTGCTACGGAAGAAGGTACATTGTACCGACTAAAAAAAGAGAGTCCTCAGAAAGAATTTATTTTGCTTACGGATGAATTGGTTTGTAGGGATATGAAGAAGATTGGGCTAAATCATCTTCGGGATGCTTTAAAGAATCTAGAACCTTTGATAGAAGTTGATGAAGAAACGAGTCAAAAGGCAAGATTGGCCTTGGAGAGAATGCTACAGTATTCTTAAGTTGAGGGTAGATGGAAAAGCTACATTTTGATGTCATTATAATCGGAACTGGGGTAGCTGGTTTGTATGCTGCCTTGGAGTTGCCTGAAACATTGAGGATTTTACTACTGGCTAAGGAAGAAATGGATGTTTCCAACTCCTTTTTGGCTCAAGGTGGTATTGCGGCTGCTATTGGCAAACAAGACAAAAAAGAATACCATATCCAAGATACCCTGAATGCTGGTGGTGGAATATGTGAAATTGAGGCGGTAGAAACCATAGTTAATGAAGCAGAAAAAAATATTCATGAACTACATGATTTGGGTGTGGATTTTGATTTGGAGTCTGGGGAGCTGGCTCTCACCAAAGAGGGAGGGCATAGTCGATTTCGTATCTTGCATATTGATGGCGATGCTACTGGCAAAGGGCTGGTTCAGGCTTTGCTGCTCGAATTAAAAAAACGAACGAATATTACCATGATGAGGTCTTTTTGTAAAGATTTGCTGGTAAAAGACAATACATGCTATGGTGTTGAGATTATTGAAACGAACAAAAAAGCCAATTTATGCGCTCAAAAAATTATCGTGGCCACAGGGGGAATAGGAAGTCTTTATGGCATTACTACCAATGCCTTGGGAGCAACAGGCGATGGCATAGCGATGGCCTATCTCGCAGGAGCAACCATCAAAGATATGGAATTTATTCAATTCCATCCTACCGTATATTACTCTGATGAAAAACGCAGGTTTTTGATTTCAGAAGCAGTGCGTGGCGAGGGGGCATTGCTTCGAAACGAGCGAATGGAACGTTTTATGCCATTGATTGACAAGCGCGGTGAACTTGCACCCAGGGATATTGTTTCGAGAGCTATCAATGACCAGATTAAGCACCAGACGATACCATATGTTTATTTAGATGCTACTTGTATAGCGGAGGAACACTTAATGAAACGTTTCCCCAATATATTTCAACGTTGCTTGGAGTATGGCAAGGATATGCGCAAAGATATGATTCCGGTTTCTCCGGCACAACATTATTGTATCGGTGGCATACGAACAGATTTAAAAGGCAGAAGTAGTATTCATAATTTGTATGCTTGTGGTGAATCGGCCTGTACGGGTGTCCATGGTGCCAATCGTTTGGCTTCAAATTCACTTTTAGAAGCTGTAGTTTTTGCCAAGCGAGCAGCCAAAGATATTCAAGAAAGCATCACAGCTTTGATTGAGCTAAAAGACATCGTATGGGAAAAGATTTCTGTGTCTCCAGCCCATGATTATCAGGCATCTAGACAGTTATTGCAAGACTTGATGCTTCAGGATGCTGGGATTGTGCGATCAGAAAAAGGTTTGAATACTGCCAAGAGAAAATTGCAAGGGATGAAGCGTGAATGGATGCAATATGATGGATTAAGTAGGGCTTCACTGGAAATAAGAAATATGATTCTGGTGAGTGAACTAATTGTTGAATCAGCATTGCAACGTAGTACTAGTGTGGGAACGCATTATTTGGAGGAATAGCATGGATCATTTTAAATGGGAAAAGATTTGGTCATGGTGGTTAGAAGAGGATATGCCAAATGGTGATATTACCACGGATAGTATCTTTCAGGCCACAGATATTGCCAATGGTTATTGGTTGGTCAAAGAAGAAGGTGTGGTTGCTGGTATGGATGTTGCGACGAGTCTTTTTACCTATCTGGACCCGTCCATCCATATTGAATGGTTGGCACGTGAGGGAGATTTTGTACCAAAAGACTTTATTTTAGGTAGGATTTCTGGTCCTGTGATACCAATACTCAAAGGAGAGAGATTGACATTAAACTTGATGCAACATCTCAGTGGCATTGCAACCATGAGCCACCAATTTGCTAATCTTGTAGCACCATATTCAGCCAAAGTAGTGGATACGAGAAAAACATTGCCGGGACTACGCGAATTGGAGAAACGTGCTGTATGGTTAGGTGGATGTTATAATCATCGCAGAAATTTATCGGAATCGGTACTCATAAAGGATAACCATATTCAAGCTTTGGGTGGTATTGCCAAGGTCATGGAGCACATCAAGCGAAGAATACCCCACACCATGAAGATTGAGATAGAGGTAGATAATATAGAAGATTTTAGAGTGGCAAAAGAATATGGTGCAGATATTGTCTTGTTGGATAATATGCATCCAGATGATATGAAAGTGATCGTGGAAGAGAATCAGCACGAAATTATTTTGGAAGCGTCGGGAAATGTAACCTTGGATAATCTTGAGAACGTTGCACAATCAGGGGTGGATTATATTTCTGTCGGAGCTCTGACACACTCTGCAAAGGCGTTGGACATGAGTCTTAAGCTTATATGATATGGAAACAAGCACTTTCATAATGGTCGTTTATATAACCATATTTGCATAACTGCATAATTTGGTTTATAATAATATTTGTAGTAGATATAATGCAATGTGACAATTCTGATGACTGTGTTTAGGGCTATACATATTAATTTGAGATACAATACCCTAACTCCATGGAGTTAGGGTATTCTTCTAGGTGGGGACCTGGATCTGAAAGGGAGAAATGGAGGCTATATGTTTTTAGAAAAAGTATATACATTACCCCATAAGGCAATCAAGCGATTGGATGATGATGTGGAATACTTAAGTATTTATATCGTGCAAGATTATAATTTGAAATTGTTAAAAAGCATCGTTGATTTCAGCTTGGATATTTTTGGAGATGCCGGAATGGACGAATGGGGTATCGTGCCGCAAATACGACAAGGTAATGTTTTCATTCTTAAAGAGGAAAACAATCGGAAGGTTGTTGGTCTTGCCATACTGATGAGAGGTTGGGAAGACCCTGATCAGGCGTATCTATTTGATTTTGCTATTGCAGAAGAATATCATGGGCGAGGATTGGGGTTTCATTTCTTAAAAGGCATTATTGAAAACTTGATTTCACAAGATTTTAAACGGATGGGTTTAACAGTTGATGTTGACAATATTGGTGCCATAAAATTATATGAAGAAAAATTGGGATTTGAGCTGATAACACGGGAAGATGATGAGTATGGGAAAGGTCATCACCGGTATATTATGAAATTAGAATTTTCTGAATTTTTGGATAGATTTGGGCCACTGAAGGAATAATCATTAAGAGAAGAAGCACAACAGCACCAGCCTCTGCTGGTGCTGTTGTGCTTGTTGACCAATGATTTTATCCATAGGCCTTGACAAATTCTTGGTATGACTCTATGATTAAAATGTGCATATGCACAAATGGAGGGTGTATGAATCGAGCCAATAAAAAAAGACGTTGTCGAAGACTGGATAACCATAAGGAATATATACCTTCGGGGCGGGAGATGAGCAACGTTGAGCATGTTGTTATCCAACTTGATGAGTTTGAGGCCATGAGACTATGTGATTATGATGGACTCAATCAGATTCAAGCTAGTGAAGAAATGAGGATTTCAAGAGCGACAATTCAGCGACTTCTTAACACAGGTCGTCTTAAAATAATGGATGCGTTACTGAATGACAAGTATATTATGGTTAACAATGAAACACAAAATATATTTTTAAAAGGAGAAAACAATATGAACAAGTTATCAAATAATTTGGTACGCATTGCATTTCCCACAACTGACGGGATAAGTGTTGATGAGCATTTTGGACATTGTAAAAGCTTTATGGTTTTTGAACTGGAGAACCAGACATTGAAAGATCAAAGTATCTTGACTCCACCACCTCATGCACCTGGTGTTCTGCCTGCTTTCTTAGGAGACAATAACGTTGATGTAATCATTACGGGTGGCATGGGGCAGATGGCTATCAATCTTTTTAAAGAACAGAATATCGATGTTATTCTTGGTGCTCGTGGAAGTATCAAAGATAATTTACATGAGTTTTTGAGTGGTCTGATGGTTTCCGATGGAACACCATGTGATCACCATCATCAATAGGAGGGTTATGATGATTGCTGTATGTGCTAAAAGTCAAGGATTGGACGCTTTGGTGGAAGAACGTTTCGGAAGAGCGCAGTATTTTGTTTTATTCAATGAGGATAATAGTGAAGTTGCTTTCATTGATAATGCAGCCAAACACGAATCAGGTGGTGCGGGGGGCATGGCAGTAAGACTTCTTCATGATGCTCAAGTTGACGTAGTTTTGGTGCCGGAACTGGGACCAAAAGCCATGGATGCCATCAAAGCATTTGAGATCAAGGTATATCGGTATGTAGATAAAAAGACTGTTAAGGAAACCATAGAAGATTATCAAAATGGATTATTAAAACGATTGGATGATAGCACTGCTACCAGTAAAAGTGGATTGAGAAGGGTTTAGAATTATGAAGAAAATAGCAGTATTAAGTGGTAAAGGTGGCACAGGTAAAACAACCTTGGCCACCAATTTATTTATCACCATGGGCAAAGGTGTGTTAATCGATGCAGATGTTGAGGAGCCCAATAGTCATTTGTTTTTAAAACCGAATATTCAAGATACAAAAGTGGTGAAGAAGAAATATCCAAATGTAGATCAAGAGAAATGTAATCTTTGTGGAGCTTGTGGCGATTTCTGTAGATACAATGCCATATTGCCTGCTAAAAACAAAGTGCTTGTTTTCAAAGAATTGTGTCATGATTGCGGAGGTTGTCAGTTGGTCTGCCAGCAGAATGCAATTACCTACAAAGAAAGAGCGATTGGCAAGATTTCTACTGGACAGTTATCGAATGGATTGACGATGCATTATGGTGATTTGACTGTGGGAGAAGTATCGGGTGTTCCAATTATCGAGCAACTTCATAGGATGGTAGAGAAGGAAGATTGGGTATGGATAGATAGTCCCCCTGGAACCTCTTGCACCACTGTGGCAGCTTTAGAGGGTGTTGATTTTGCTTTGATTGTTGCTGAACCAACTCCGTTTGGATTATCTGACATGAAGATGGTGGTGGAGCTACTCGAAGAACGCAATATAGACATGGCTGTCGTTGTCAATAAAGCTGGATTAGGTGATCAAGAGCTTCATGATTTTTGCGCCACCAAGAGGATTGATGTTTTGGCTGAGATCCCATTTCAAAAGGATTATGCAGCGCATTATGCATCGGGTGAGCTTCTTTCTGTGCAGTTTCCGGAATATAAAAAAATTATGGAGCAGATATTGGATCGCTTGTTAAAAAAGGTGGGAAATTAATATGAGTATCAAAGAAATTGCTATTGTTTCCGGGAAAGGTGGCACAGGTAAAACATCTCTCATTGCTTCTATGATTCCCTATTTTGAAAATTTGGTCATGGCAGATTGTGACGTTGATGCTCCTGATTTAAATATCTTACTTCCTGAAACCAATGTTTTTGAAAAAGATTTTGTGGGATTGCAGCGTCCTGCGATAGATGAAAACCTATGTACGCACTGTAACTTATGCGTAGATCATTGTCATTTTCATGCTATATCCGAAGGACCAGAAATCAATTTATCCAAATGCGAGGGTTGTGGCGTTTGTGAGTTTGTATGCCCTGCAAAAGCCATCACCATGCAAGATTATCGTGTAGGGAAAATTTTTAATAGTGTAACAGAATTTGGTGAGATGGTGAGGGCACGCCTCATTCCTGGAGAAGAAACATCTGGAAAATTGGTGGCGCAAGTACGTAGTCTGGCTCTTGATATTGCCAAACAGAAAGGAAGGGATTGGATTCTCATCGACGGCTCTCCAGGAATTGCATGTAATGTGATTTCTTCGTTAACCGGCGTACAAAAAGCCATTGTAGTTATTGAACCGACAGTTTCAGGCTTACATGATCTTGCGAAAATCCATCAGTTGATATCTAGTTTTTCAATTGAAATTTTGATTGTCATCAATAAAGCAGACTTGTCACAAGAAGGTCTAAGTAGTATTGAGAAATATTGCTCAGATAATCAACTGCCCATAGTTTTGCGTATTCCATTTCGCAGATCTATGGTTGAAGCGATTGTAAACAAGTGTCTTCCTTCTCTTTATGATCCGGATTTTTTTAAAGAGATTGGATTTGAAGATTTTATAGGTATTGTTAAATCCTGATACTAAGGCTACAGATTCATTTATCTGTAGCCTTCTTTGTGGTATTCATGATCTTTGCTAAAGCTTGTTTGCTAGGGTCTACCAATATGGTTTGATTGGATTCATACGTGACCATGCCCGCTTTGGCTTTGTTGGGTTTTCGAAGGTTCTTCTTAAAGGTATAGTCAACAGGCACCTTAGATGAATCTCTGCCTTTGGAATGAGCCGCCGCCAGCAATGCGGCCTCCAAAAGGGATTGGTCGTCATAGTTTCCTTGATTCGTTTTTAGAATTACATGTGAGCCGGGGATTTGCTTGGTATGCAGCCACAAATCATGTCCTTCAGCCGATTTTGTCAATGCGTCATTTTGTTTGTTATTCTTGCCGACATAAATATCAAGACCCGTAGAGGAAACAAAATGCAGAGGAAGGCTGATAGGATTGGCAGATTTTTTGTTTTTTTTATGTACCTGATAGGTTGAGTCGCCCAGTATCTCATCTCTGATTTCCAATAGTTCAATAGGGCTGTCTGCCTCATCTACAGATAGAAGGACGGAATCTAAATAGGCAATTTCTTTTTCTAGGGTATAAAGCATTTCTCTGGAAATTTTGGCGGCTTCTCTGATTTTACTGACGCGTTTGAAATAACGACTCACATTAGCAGATGGGCTTAATGAAGGATCTAGTGGAATCGTGATTTTTCCAAAATCTGGATCATAGTAGTTATCAACCACAATTTCTTTCATGCCATTTCGTATCTGGTATAAATTGGCTGTCAAAAGTTCACCTTTAATACGTTCCATATCTGTTTCTTTTGCCAGACAGATATTTTGTTGATGTATTTTTAGTTTTTTTTCAAGTTTTTTGATTCGTAAGGATACATTCTTTCGAAGAATTTGCTTTTCGTGTTGAATGGATTGGAGAAGGTTTTTCGTAGTGTAAACAGCATCGAGAGCTTCTGAAAAACCACTGCAAATCTGTGTGTTATCCATGGGGAATAAGCTTACTTGATGCGGTATGTCTTCTTGATATTGAATATAGGCGCAAAAAGGTGGATTCTGTAATGTTTTTTTAAAAGAGGCAAGACAGTTTTCGAGTACAGTAAGTTCCATTTTGGAAAATTCAGGCAAGGTAAGGGATGGAATGGCGCAGTATTGAAGCAATGTTTTGGATGTATGGATGGATAGACCCTGAAACATTGCACTCAATAATTTTTCGATTGTCCAGTCCCCGTTGATTGCTGTCTGAGCCACAAGATCCGGAATTAAATTTTGCATAGTATATTCTAAAAGATTATGCTTTGAGCTTGATGGCGGAAAAACATAGGGTAGGTTAGGGAGAACTTCCCGATGCCTTGATATGAGATGGTTGTATTTTTTCATGGCATCGATAATAATAAAACTCTCATCAACCAGAATCATATTAGAATGTTTTCCCATAACTTCCAAAATGATCGTTTTTCTACTTAAATCACCGATATCATTTCTAGTAGCAAAATGAATAAACAGAATTCTGTCCATTTGGAAGGTTTCTATGTTTATAATCTTTGCCCCGGAAAGATGTTTTCTCAGTACCATGGTGAACAAGGAAGGTTGGGAAGGAGCATGAAAGTCCTGGTGGCTAATATAGAGACCACCATCCACTGGATGGATAGACAATAATAGCTGATGGGAAGATTGTGCAGAACGGACTTTGATGAGAATTTGACCTTTATCGAGTCCATGTATTTTATCTATCCGACCATTTTTAAGTGTGTGATTGAGTTCGTTGGTTAGACAATATAGCAATATACCGTCAGTGGTCATAGAATCTTCTCCTTATTAGATGTGAGTAAATGTAAAAAGTCTGTTTAGATAATGAAGCTTAAATGTACAATCACCCTATGATGATTCAAGTGAAAGGTTTTTCAGCAACTAAGATAGTGTTTTAAGGTCTTTGCGTGTAGAAATCCTTAGATTCTTTCTTGGCAATTCGTGATATGCTTGGCCTAGGGATGGTATACAACCACAATCTGGGTTTACACTGGGTGAATAACTTGATTCCTTAATGCTATTATATCGCTAGAAAAGACCTTATGACAATGGTGGGAAAAGAAACAAAAGATTGAGGCCCAGACTATACCTCCTGTTTCTGTTCTGATATAATAATGAAGAATTACGAGAAAAAGGAGTACGATTCATGAAATTCACCAAAATGCATGGTTTGGGCAATGACTTTGTGATGGTCAAAGAAATAGATCTACCTGAATTTGTTGAACTAGATGTCTTGGCTCGTTCCGTTTGTGATCGCCATTTTGGAATAGGCGCAGATGGATTGATTATTGCTTGTCCCAGTCAAACATCGGATATTCGGATGAGAATCATTAATTCTGACGGCAGTGAAGCAGAAATGTGTGGCAATGGAATCCGGTGCTTCGCCAAGTATGTTTTTGAAGAAAAAATGGTAATGGAAAATAGCATGACAGTCGAAACATTGGCCGGTGAAATGATTCCTGTGTTGCAGTGGGTTGATGAAGAAATGCAAGGGATATCAGTGGATATGAATGAGCCGCATTTTCTGTCGAAAGAGATACCAGTTAATCTCGATGTCGATATTGTGCTCAATCATCCTTTTGATTTGGATGGCAGGTCAGTAGAAATAACTTGTGTTTCTATGGGCAATCCCCATTGTATCGTTTATGTGGACGATATTGATAGCATTCCTCTTAGTCAATGGGGACCTTTCATTGAAAATCATTCGATTTTTCCCCATAAAACCAACGTGGAATTTGTAGAAGTAGTGAATGACAGTACATTGAAAATGCGAGTCTGGGAACGTGGTGCTGCTGAGACATTGGCCTGCGGAACAGGCGCTTGCGCTACATTGGTTGCTTCTGTTTTGACCAAGCAGTCCAAGAGAGAAGCGACGGTCATGCTGGCTGGTGGGAATTTGCATATATATTGGGATGAACATGACAATCATGTTTATATGACAGGGCCAGCAACAAATGTATTTACAGGAGATTACATCATTTAGGAGGAACAGATGGAACAAGCACAGAGAATTCAGAAACTACCACCATACTTGTTTGCCAGAATCGAACGCAAAGTGGCAGAAGCCAAAGAAAAAGGAATTGATGTTATTTCGTTGGGCATCGGAGATCCTGACCAACCAACACCAACACATATTATTGAGGCTCTAAAGAAGGCAGCTGATGATCCTACCAATCATCAATACCCCACATCTACAGGTATGATGGATTATAGGAATAGTATTGCTAATTTCTATCATAACCGGTTTGGTGTTGATATTGACCCAAAACAAGAAGTGGTTGCTTTGATTGGCTCAAAAGAAGGTATTGCCAATATAAGTTATTGTTACGTCAATCCTGGTGATATTAATTTGGTTCCAGATCCAGGGTATCCTGTTTACGGCATTGGAACGCTTCTTGCTGGCGGAGAATCTTATTTGATGCCATTGTTAGAAGAAAATGAATATCTTCCGGATTTATCCAAGATCCCGGAAGATATTGCTAAAAAAGCCAAGCTGATGTTTATAAACTATCCAAATAATCCTACAGGTGCCATTGCTCCCCTTTCGTTTTATGAGGATGTGGTTGCATTTGCAAAAAAATATGACATTATTGTTTGTTCGGATGCTGCATATACAGAAGTTACGTTTGATGGATATGTGGCGCCCAGCTTCATGCAGGCAAAAGGAGCCAAAGAAGTAGGCATTGAATTTTTTTCACTCAGCAAACCTTTCAATATGACAGGATGGAGAGTAGGCGCTGCAGTAGGCCGGAGGGACGTAATCGAGGCATTGGGACGCATCAAATCCAATATTGATTCAGGGGCTTTTCAAGCAGTGCAACTTGCAGCTAAGGCAGGATTGGATGGTAGCTATGATTATATCAGACATACGCAATCTGTTTATAGTGAAAGAATGGATGTCTGTGTGGCTGGTTTAAAAGAATTAGGTTGGGATATTAAGAAACCACAAGGTACTTTTTACATATGGCTTAGAGTCCCACGTGGTTATACATCAGCTGAATTTGCAGAATTTGTTCTTGAGAAGGCGGGTGTCATTATTACACCTGGTAATGGATATGGGCAGTATGGAGAAGGTTATTTTAGGATCTCTTTATGTATTGACAAAGATCGAATTGTTGAAGCTTTGAAAAGAATGAAAGATGCCATTGGGAAAATTGAGTTATAAGATAAGGCGACCAAAAGGTCGCCTTATCTGTCATTCTCTTAAAGGAATCAAAGATTATTTCACGAAATAAAGTATTAATGTTGGACATATTTAAAAATACATGAGAGACAGGAGATGGTTGTTATGGTTAGTAGCATGACGGGGTATGGCATTGGCGAAGCCAAAGGTGATGGACACGTTGTTACGGTGGAGATTAAAGGTATCAACAGCAGATTCTGTGAAGTAAAGACCAGAATCCCAAGGAAGTTCTCTATATTTGAAGAAAAATTGAATCGAAAAATGAAGGAAAAGTTTTCGCGGGGTTTTTTTGAGATTCATGTAAATTATAAAGAAATGGAAGAAAATCACAAACCACTGAGGATTGACAAAGGGTTGGCGATGGCCTATCATAAAAACTTAAGAGATCTGGCTGAAATGTTGAATATTAAAGATGAGATTTCGATTATGAGTATTGCAGCTTTGCCTGATGTAATGGTCATTGATGATGAGATAGAAGACTTGGACGCATTATGGATTTTAACGAAAATGGCATTCTATGATGCCATCAAAAAAGTACAATCCATGCGATTAGATGAAGGATTTGTCTTAAAGAAAGATATAGTGGAAAGAACAGAAGTCTTGAAGTCTATGATGATGGTTGTTCAGCAATGGAGCACAGAGAATCTGATTGAATACAAAAACAAGTTGTTTGATCGCATTGAGGCGATATTGGGGGATATTCCCATCAATGAAGATAGAATGGCCACGGAAGTTGCCATCTATGCTGATAAGTCAGATATAACAGAGGAATTGGTGAGACTTGAGAGTCACTTCTCCATGCTTCTCAATACACTGGATGAGGGCGGTCCTGTTGGTAGAAAACTAGATTTTTTACTTCAAGAAATAAACCGTGAAGTCAATACCATTGGCTCTAAATCACATGTCAGCAAAATTAGTCAGACCGTTGTGGAAATGAAAAGTGAGATTGAAAAGATTAGAGAACAGATACAAAATCTGGAATAGGAAATAGGAGCAGATATATGGATATCAAATTGGTTAATATTGGATTTGGAAATATTGTGAATGCCAATAGGATTGTGGCTATTGTAAGTCCTGAATCTGCTCCTATCAAAAGACTTGTACAAGATGCCAGAGACCGAAATGAATTGGTTGATGCCACATATGGTCGAAGAACGCGGGCTGTGATCGTTACAGATTCAAATTACATTGTATTGTCAGCGGTCCAACCGGAAACGGTATCCAATCGACTTTCAAGCAGTAAAGGCATTGTGGATGTAAGCGAGGGTGAATAATTGAAGAAACCAGGTATTTTAATTGTCATTTCAGGACCTTCGGGTGCCGGTAAAGGCACTTTGGCCAAAGCGCTGATGCGTAAAAGAGAAGGAATTGAATTATCTATTTCTGCTACGACTCGTGAAAAACGCCCCGGTGAGCATGACGGAGTAACCTATTATTATCTGCAAGAGGAAGAGTTTTTGGGGAAAATCAATCAAGGGCTCTTCCTTGAATATGCCAAAGTTTATGATCATTATTATGGTACGATCAAGGAGAAGGTATTGCAGGCATTAGAAAATAATATTGACGTTATCTTGGAAATTGACATTCAAGGTGCCTTACAAATCAAACAGAGTTATTCAGACGCAGTTTTTATTTTTGTTTTGCCTCCCTCACTAGAGGTATTGAAGGAACGGATTTTTTGTAGAGATCGTGAACCATTGGAAGAAATTGAAAAAAGACTTAATGAAGTCAAGAATGAGCTGACATACATTGATGAATATGATTATGTAGTCATTAATGATGAAATCGAAGAAGCTGTTCGACAACTGGAATGTATTATTGAAGCGGAAAAGTGCAAATCGAATCATCGATTCTTTAATTTTGATTTTAAGGGGGAGTAATAATGAAAGAACCTACAGTAGATAAATTGATGGCAAGAATTCCTAGTAAATATACTTTGGTAATGGTTGCCTCTAAGCGAGCACGTCAACTGATCGAAATGCCAGATTTGGATTTTGAACATGGCAGCAAACCGATTATGAAAGCTTTGGAGGAAATTGCGACAGGGGATGTAGGTTGTATCATAGCGGAGTAGAAATGAAATGATGAATAAAAAATCTGTGGTGCTTGGTATCACCGGCGGCATTGCTGCCTATAAGGCAATTGATCTGGCCAGTGTTATGACGAAGCATGGACTTGATGTCCATGTCGTCTTGACAAGAGAGGCATTAAAATTCGTTACGCCCTTGACCTTGGAAGTCATTACCAAAAATCAGGTTTGGACAGATGACAATTGTTTGGAAAAAAGTTCAATACCGCATATAAAATTGGCTGATTTGGCCGATCTGGTTGTTGTGGCACCTGCTACAGCCAATACGATGGCCAAGGGAGCCAACGGTTTGGCTGATAATCTCTTGAGTTCGATTCTATTGGCTACTGAAAAACCTGTACTTTATGTGCCAGCAATGAATACAAAAATGTATGAACATGAGGCTACCCAACGCAATTTTCGTGATTTAAAAGAACAAGGTGCCATCATTATGGACCCTGCAGTGGGTATGCTGGCTTGTGGAAGCCAAGGTAAAGGACGATATCCTAGCAATAAACTGGTCTTGGTCGAAATCGAAAAAATTCTATATGGAGATAGAGCTTTACAAGGATTTAAGGTGTTGGTTACTGCCGGTGGAACCAGGGAGGCAATTGATCCAGTTCGCTATGTCGGGAATCGCAGCAGTGGGAAAATGGGAGCGGCTCTTTGTGAAGAAGCTTTGAGTAGAGGGGCAGAGGTTACCTTGATTCTAGGAAGTCACGAATTACTTTATCTTCCGGAGGTTACTATAATTCAAGTTGAATCAGCTGAAGAAATGTATCAAGCTGTCATGGAACAGATTGATATGCAAGATATTATAATCAAGGCTGCAGCAGTAGCTGATTTTACACCGATGAAACCGATGTCAAACAAAATGAAAAAGAACACAATAAACGTGGTATCAGATAACGAAAGTTCTATGGAAGTAAGTGGTGGTGCAAGACCGGATACGCCTAAAACTATTGAATTGGTGATGGTGGCGACCAAAGACATTTTAAAGGAAATTGCTCAGAGGAAGAAAAAACAAATTGTAGTTGGTTTTGCAGCCGAAACTGAGAAACTAGAGGAAAATGCAAAACAAAAATTAATCAATAAAAAGTTGGATATGATTGTGGCCAATGATGTTACCAATAAAGATAGTGGATTTGGTTCTGATCATAACAAAGTCACCTTGTTTTTAAAAAATGGAAAAACAAAGGATTTGGAATGGATGCCAAAATCCGAGTTGGCCAAGCATATTATTGATGAAATAATTGCCATGACAAAATTTGGTAAAATGGCAAGATGAGAAAGGATTTTAAAGAGAAACTTTATGTCAAATAAATTGTTTACATCAGAATCTGTTACAGAAGGCCATCCTGATAAAATATGTGATCAAATCTCAGATGCAATTTTGGATGCCATCTTATCACAAGACCCGAAAGCTCGCGTAGCATGTGAAACTTTGGCCACGACTGGCTTGGTGTTGGTAAGTGGCGAGATTACTACGGATTGTTATGTTGATATAACCCAAGTGGTAAGAAAAACCATAGCAGAAATAGGATATACGCGAGCCAAATATGGTTTTGATGCCAGTACTTGTGCTGTCTTGACGAGCCTGGATGAGCAATCAGCGGATATTGCTTTGGGTGTGGATACCGCTTTGGAAAATCGCAGCAATCATCAGAACGAGGAATGGGACCAGATTGGTGCCGGAGATCAAGGTATGATGTTTGGCTATGCTACCAATGAAACCCAAGAGATGATGCCGCTTGGTATTTCACTTGCGCATCAATTAACCAGAAAATTAGCTGAAGTCAGAAAAAATAAAAGTTTAAATTATTTGAGACCAGATGGAAAATCTCAAGTAACGGTAGAATACCAAGACGGCAAACCCAGTCGTATCGATAGCGTTGTTGTTTCCACCCAACACGATGAGAAAGTTTCTCTGGAAACCATTCGATTGGATATTATTGAGCATGTTATTAAAACAGTCATTCCAAGCCAATATTTGGATCATAAGACTCGTTACTTTGTTAATCCTACTGGAAGATTTGTCATTGGTGGGCCTCAGGGCGATACAGGGTTGACAGGAAGAAAAATCATGGTGGATACATATGGGAGCTTTGCAAGACATGGAGGCGGTGCCTTTTCTGGTAAAGACCCTACAAAAGTTGATCGCTCAGCTGCTTATGCTGCGAGATATGTCGCCAAAAATCTTGTGGCTGCAGGGTTGGCTGAACAATGTGAAATCCAACTGGCCTATGCTATTGGAGTAGCACATCCCGTATCAATTCGGGTGGAAACGTTTGGAACAGGATCAATTCCAGAAGAAAAATTGATTCAAATCGTAGAGAACCATTTTGAGTTAAGACCAGCTGGGATTATTGATACTTTTCAACTGCAACGCCCTATCTATCGACAAATCGCTGCCTATGGCCATTTCGGACGATTGGATATTGATTTGCCCTGGGAGAAACTCGATAAAGTTGAGGAACTGCGTAAGTATGTTTTATAAATGAGGATATGGGTTGTAGTGAAAAGATTTTAGAAGGAGTGTGTATCATGTTGTATACGGGCAGGAATCTGGAAATTGTGACGTTGGATTCGGTCAGGTATCTGGTGACTACAACGACCTCATCTATTGGTACTGGGAGTAATGCTGGTGACGATACGATTGTTTTTCCGTATCTTTTAGGTCGATTGAAAGCCAGAAGTTTGGTGGCGGATCTGATGTCCATTTATGCAGATCTAACTGTGCTTACGGTCACCATTTTTTTGGAGCTTATACCGCAAGGTGAAGAAATTCTTCGAGGAATTAAAGATGAATTGTCCACCGTATATCAAACAGAGATACCAATCTTGTCTCATTTCCATCCCTATGCAAAAACGGAACAAACAGTTTTGGTTTTGATGGCAACCGGTGTCGTTTATAAAGACAGGATTAAAATTGATTCAACGAAGAGAAAAGATTATTTATATGCGTTGGGTCTTCCTAAATTGTCCGAAGAAATTATCAATTTAGATAGTATGGACCTTGCTAAGTTGTATTGTATCAAAGAACTGGCCCAAGCTACTTCTATTCATGAGATCATTGCGTTGAATGGACAAACGATTGCACAAACCATTGATTATATTGAGAAAACGGTTGGGCTTCAATGCTCATTGGAAATAGACAATGAAGAGATGTTGAGTAAAATTGGGCAAGGAGCCAGTTGTCTGGTTTTTTCATCCAGTCATAAAGTAAAAAGCGCCGATTATGATGGCATTGTGTTGACATATCTGGGGAGGATGAACTAATGCTGAGGAGATTGAAGTGGAGTGTCATCATTATGATGATTTTCATATTAGGCTCTCCCGCGACGGTTTGGGCCGATGACGAGATCACTGTTATTCAAAACGGAAGTACAGTAGAGACATCGATTAAACCATTTATCCTTGAGGATCGTGTATATATGCCTCTACGTACCATGGTGGAATCCTTGGGGGGGCAAGTCCTTTGGAAAGGATCGCATGAACCCATAGCCATTTCATTGAATAAGAACACCATACAAATGCTGCTCAATGATAACGAGTATATTCTGAATGGTGAGACTAGAACAACAGAGAATGTACCTAAGCTTAAGGAGGATGTAACGTATCTGCCACTACGATTGGTAGGTGAAAGCCTTGGTTTTTTGGTGAACTGGGATGCCAGCAATAGAAGTGTGGTGATTCAGTCTTCAACCCAGGATCAACCAGAAAATGAATTGTATGATGATATTGTGTGGAGTGCAGAAACATTGACTATCCTGGGAAATGAGACCATTACCCTGGAGGAAATGGAACGATGGTTTCAAGAGAATATCATAGGCTACGAATCATTGCCTTCTTTGTACTATTCCTTGGGCAAAAAATATGGAATTAGGCCAGATCTAGCCATTGCTCAAGCTTTGAAAGAAACTGCGTATTTGCGATATGGCGGACTTGTCTTACCTGAACAGAATAACCTCTGTGGGTTATATGCTACTGGTATTCCCCTTACGGGTACGGAATCATTGTATGAAGCGGATGCTGCGCGGGTGTTTCTTACACCTGGTTTACATGGGGCTTCTTTTTTAGATTTGATTACAGGGGTGGAAGCCCATTTGCAACATCTTTATGCTTACGCAACAGATGCTCCCTTGCCAGAAGGAGCATCTATTGTAGATCCTAGATTCAATCTTTTGGCGGAACATTTGGTCCATCTTCGAGGGAGCGCTCCCGTATATGCCTATCTTGGTGCTTATAATAATCCGAATAAAGTTGGTTGGGCAAGCCCAGGTGTTGATTACGGGCATGAAATTGTTGCACTTTTTTTAAGAATATCATCTGATATTCAGCAGATGAATTATTCTTACGAGTGAAGAGGCAGTTTTCGTTTTTGCAATAAAAGAACAATCAGACCTGTGACAGAACCAAAGGGAATACTTGCCAACCATAGAAATGGCAGAAAGTTGAATAGGGATGTACTTCCAATCAACAGATAAGCGGCCAAAAGTTGACCTGTATTGTGAGTTGCTGCTCCGAGAATGGAGATGCCTAAGATAGATAGAGATCTGTTGCGGGCCCAAGACATACCCACCCATGAGAAAAGTGCTCCAAAGAAACCAATCATAAAGCTGGGTGTCAACAATGTACCCAACAAAAGAGATATACTTAGAAGCCTCAACATGGTTATCATGAGGGCTTCTTTTTTTCCCATCTCAACCAATGTATACAGGACAATAATATTGGCAAGACCCAGTTTCATGCCGGGAACAGGCCAAAATGGAGGTAGAAGGGTTTCCAGATAAGCCAAGATAAGGGACAGTGCCAAAAGCATAGATAGTTTTGTCAATATTGAATTTTTCATCGGCTGACACCATCGTATTGAGGGGAAGAAACCCATTCAATTACCGTTTCATTAGGGATACAAACGATGGACGCTTCATGTTCTTGTAGAAAACCTTGACGTACGCATAATTGATCAGGGCAAGATGATTTTTGCATTCGAATCTGGCCATTTATAACCTCGAGCGTTATTTCACCATGTGGCGTATCATAATGTTTTATCTGGTCTATGGACAAGTCAATAAGAAAAGATTCTTCTTTACCAATGGTGACTTTGGCCTGATGAGAATGAGATGGATTTGGTGAGAGAGTGATAAAAAGAATTGACGACACTATGATGACTATAATGAGTATCAAATCAGAGCGATTGAATATTCCAATTGTTTTTGAAGTATTATTGTTCATGAAACAAGTCCTTTTGCAAGAGCGTAAAATAGGCTTCTGCGCCTTTTGATAAAATCAATGCATCGTCGGCTGAGATGATGATGGCTTCTGTTCCAGGATACGATTCAATCAGTGAAAGACCGTTGTCAGGGCCTAAAACCATGACAGCTGTACTCAGTGCATCTGCCATAAGACTTGACGGATGTAAAATGGTTACAGACTTAAGTGATGAAGTTGGATAACCATTTTCAGTTGATAGGATGTGGTGATAGCGTTCTCCATTTATTTCATAGGCTCTTTGGTAGATACCCGCTGTTACCACGGAAAGATCAGTCACTTCAACATAGCCCATGATTTCCGTTGGTTGATTGGGATTGGCAATTCCGATTGACCAAGGTTCCTGGTCAGTTTTTGATCCGATGGCCACAATATTCCCGCCAGCATCTAAAATGGCTCTTTCAATACCTTGGGATTGAAGGGTTTCTTTGGCCAGGTCTGCGATGGCACCCTTAGCGATAGCACCCAAATCAAGACTCATATTTTTATCTTCTAGAAAGACTTGATTGTCTTGCATGTATATTTTTTTGTAATCAACCAGGCTTAAGGCGGATGACATGGCGCTAGAAGACGGGAGGATGCCTGTCAGTTCGCTTTTTCGCCAAAGATCAACCACGACCCCTATACTTAGGTCGAAAGCGCCATCTGAGGCTTCTGAGATCATTTGAGCGGTATGGAAAATGTTGATAACAGTTTCAGGCAAAGAGACGGACTCTTCACCTGAAGATTGATTGATCTGGGATACCAAACTTACCGAACTTGTTTCATATCGATCGAGTTGAGTACTCAGTGTTTGCATGGCATGAAAGGTTTCTTTCATGGCTGCTGCAGCCTGAGATTTGTTGCGGGTGGGAATGTGAATGGTTACAAATGTATCCATCATGAAAGCGTGGTCTTCAACTGTTTGCATGGAAAATACCTGATAACCCCAGCTTATGAGAACCAGAACGATTGTCAGAAGTACAATTTTCTTAAGCATTTACTTGCACAAGGTGCAGCTTCCGCAACTCATGGAAGCTGTATCGCTGGCTGGTAAGCTTTCGGTAGGATTGTTCATGTTAAAAAAAACAGGCAATGGCTCAATAATTTCAATGGCGCCGGTAGGACAATTATCGGCACACCAACCGCAATTGGTACATAGTGTTTCATCGATTCTAGCAATGGAACCATTGCCACTAGGTATGATTTTGATGGCTTCAAAAGGACAACCACGTTCACAGATACCACACTTGATACAGGAAGTGGTACATACTTTTCTAGAATCTTTTCCTTTGTCAGTATTGCAGCAACTAACAAAGACCCGTTGGGTTGCGCGGCTAAGAATGATGATGTTCTGAGGACAAGCTTCTACACAGATGCCACATCCAGTACACTTATCCAAATGGATATCGGGTAGATTGTCTTCTCCCATAGTGATAGCATCAAAAGGACATGATTGGGCACAGGTCCCTAAACCAAAACATCCATAAATGCAGTCCTTTGAGCCTTGAAAATAGGAAGCTGCCATGTCACAAGAAGCGATACCTTCGTAATCATAGATGTATTTGGATTTCTCATGTGTTCCTTGGCAACGAACGCGGGCAATCAAGGGTTCTTTCCCTGAACCGGCATCCATGCCCATAATGCTAGCGATGTGATCCGCTACTTCTTTTCCACCGGGGATACAAGCATCGATATTGGCCTGACCATTGGCAATGGCTTCCGCCAAACCAGAGCAGCCAGGATATCCACAGGCGCCACAGTTTGCGCCTGGAAGGGCCAAGATAAGCTCATCAATAGTAGGATCTGTCTCTACAGCAAGCTTTTTGCTTGCCAAACCTAAGACAAGTCCAAAAATTAAGCCAATTAAGGCAAGAGCAATGATTGCTTCAAACATAATACCTCATACCTCCTACACCAATCCGGTAAAACCGAGAAAGGCAATACTCATAATACTTGCAATGATCAAGGAAATGGGCATGCCGGCTAAGGAAGCTGGGACATTCATTTCATCAACTCTTTCTCGTAATCCGGCAAACAATATTAAGGCCAAGGTAAAGCCGAGAGCATTGGCAGAACCATTGATGACTGTGGCCAAAAAGTTATAACCGTTTTGGACATTGAGAAGTGCCACACCAAGTACAGCACAATTGGTTGTAATCAAGGGCAGATAAACGCCTAGAGATTTGTATAGACCGGGGCTAAATTTCCGAATCACCATTTCGACAAATTGAACTAGGCTGGCGATCACTAGAATGAAAGCGATCGTTTGGAGATACTCAAGATGAAATCTGACCAATATGTAATTGTAAACCAACCAAGAGATCGCTGAAGCGATGGTCATGACAAACACCACAGCCATACCCATACCAATGGCGGACTCAACTTTTTTAGAGACGCCCAAAAAAGGACAAACCCCTAAAAATTGAGCCAAGACGATATTTTGGACCAGCATAGCACTGATAATCAAGGTAAAATAATTCATTATTTCACCTCCCTGGCTGCTTTGTTGTTTCTAATAAGGTTGATTACACCGAGAATAACGCCCAGCGTTAAGAAAGCGCCAGGTGGCAAAATCATGACCAGTGCAGGTTGAAATTGCGGTCCAAACAAGGATATACCCATAAAGCTCCCTGCACCTAGAATCTCTCTGAAGGTAGCCAGCAAAGTAAGTCCGATGGTAAAACCTAAGCCCATACCCAAAGCATCGTAGATGGAATCAAGGATGGTATTTTTGTTGGCAAATGCTTCCGCTCTTCCTAGAATAATACAGTTGACGACAATCAAGGGCAGGAATATTCCTAATGCTCCATATAATTCGACAAAAAAAGCATGCATGAGCATTTCTATCATGGTTACAAAGGTCGCAATGATGACGATATAGGAAGGGATCCTTACACTATCAGGGATAATATTTCTCAATAAGGATACCACTATATTGCTTGCGGTCAATACAGCAATGACGGCTAGCCCCATGCCCACAGCATTATTAACCGAAGTAGTAACGGCGAGGGTAGGACACATGCCCAGCATCAAGACCAATACAGGATTATCTTTGATGATGCCTTTTGTGAATTCTTTTTTGAAACTCATAATAACACCTCCGTTAAAAAATCTCAGCAAAGTGAGAACGAGCATCATTGATTCCGGCAGTAACCGCTTTGGAAGTAATGGTGGCGGCTGTAATGGCTTGAATCTCATGATTGAGGGAGGATTCCGTCTTTACGACAATCAGTTCTTTGTCTGTTGCTGCATTGTCAAAACGTTCAGTAAACCAAGGCTGAATGGCATTGGCACCTAACCCAGGGGTTTCTGTCTGCGATAAAATTCGAACGCCTGTAATAACTCGTTCTTTAATATCGAAGGCAACCATGATGCGTATAATGCCCCCATAGCCTTTGGATTCCACAATGTATATGACACCTGCTGGATTGCCATTGGAACGAGCTGATTGAAGGCCTACTATGCTCGGTGTTGAGGAAGTATCGTAGTCTTCAAAAATATCAACAAAGGAATCTGCTTGGTTGTAAACCTCAGACATGGATGCATCCATGGCCGCTTTTTCATTGGCTGCTATAATAGGGCTGGTCAGGTTGTTGATGGAGGCCAAAGCCAGAGCCGCCAGAGCCGCTACCAACATGAGAAACAAGCCTAGTTTGATGGTATTCTTATCCATGTTTCTTCACCTCTCCAAAAACTCTTCCTCTGGTATAACGGTCAATGAGTGGAGTAACCATATTCATCAAGATAATGGAGTAAGCAACCCCTTCTGGCAACCCGGCTCCCTTTCGTATCAGGAATGTCAATAGTCCCAACCCGATGGCATAGATGATGCGACCTTTTTTCGTGGTAGGACTTGTAACCCAGTCAGTGGCCATAAAAAAGGCACCAATCAAAAGCCCTCCGGCAAAAATATTATAAGTGGCATACCACAAACGATCATAAGGCCCATTGAATATCAAAGCCAAAGTGAATACAGTGCTTATATATAATAGGGGAATTTTCCAATCAATATGTTTTTTGAAAATCAAATACAAACCACCCAGAATCAATGCAATCGCAGATGTCTCACCCAATGATCCGGCAATACTGCCTGTCATAAGTGTTGATAGGGGAGGAAGAGAAGCCATTAAATTGGTATCTGGAATCAATCCGCCAGCAAATTGTTTATTGATCTCTCCTATGATACCTAAAGGTGTGGCTGAGGTTACTCCATCAAAAGGTGATACGAAACGAGTCATATAAACAGGCCAAGAAGCTACAAGGATGGCTCTTCCAACCAAAGCCGGATTAAATAAATTGTTTCCAAGACCACCAAATACTTGTTTGCCAATCACAATGGAAATGGTGCCGCCTATAAATACCAACCACAATGGGGTGGCAGGAGGAATGATCAAAGCAAACAATAGACCTGTGAGCGCAGCACTGTAGTCATTGATGGTAATGTCGACTTTACGGAATTTTTGACTAGCGTATTCCGCTAAGAGGCATGAAGCGATTGAAGTAACGATGATGGCCAGAGCATACAATCCGAAAAAGTAAATAGATAGGGCTGTAGCAGGCAGTAGTGCAATGATGACATCCCGCATGGCAGCAGATATACTGTTTCCACTATGCACATGAGGAGAGGAAGATATTTTTAATAATGTTTCTTGGGTCATGTTGTTCCTTCCCTTCCTATTTCTTCTTATTCTTGGTGACACCAAGTTTGCCCAAACGAATGTATTCTACCAAAGGGATATTGGCTGGGCACACATAGGAGCAGGTACCACATTCAATGCATGACATGATATTTTGTTCAGTATCAAGTCGGTCAAATTCTTTGCGCTTGGTCAAAATGGCCAAACGGGTTGGTTCTAAAAAGGCAGGACAGGCATCGATGCATTTGGCACAGCGCACACAGGCTTGCTCTTTGGGAGCCTTCTTCCTGTCATCCTTTAAGACCAAAATGGCCGATGTGCCTTTGGTTATTGGCACTTCGTCTGAATACATGGTTTTGCCCATCATGAGCCCACCGGAAATAATTTTATTGTTTTCCTCAGTATAACCACCCGACTGATTGATCAAATCAGAAAATAGAGTTCCAATTCTGGCGATATAATTGGAGGGCGTATCGACTGATGTGCCAGAGACTGTGACCATACGTTCAATTAGGGGCATATTTTTTTCTACAGCATCACAGATGGCTTTTGCTGTTCCTACATTGTTGACAATGACTCCCACATCGAGTGGTAATCCACCTACAGGAACCTCCCGATTGGTCACAGCATAGATGAGCTGCTTTTCGCTGCCTTGAGGATATTTTTCCTCACAGATGACGACTTCAATATTGGCATGGCAGTCACATACGAGATTCATTTTTTGGATGGCATCCATCTTATTGTCTTCGATGGCAATGATGCCCTTTTTAGCGCCTGTCGTTTTTAATATATAATCTAAGCCACGAACAATTTCTTCAGGATATTCCAACATGATTCGATGGTCTGCTGTGATAAATGGTTCGCATTCTATACCATTTAGAATGATGTAGTCAATGATGGTATCTGCCGGGGGTGAATACTTAACATGAGTGGGGAAGGTCGCTCCACCCAACCCTACGATACCAGCATCGAGGATTTTCTTGAGAAGTTGCTCTTTGTTCAGTTGCTCAGGCTGGGGTTCATCAACAATACTGCCATCTAGAGTGTCTTGCTTATCGTTCTCGATTACGATGCAGTCTACAAAACGTCCAGCAGGATGAGCTTTCTTTTCAATGGATACCACTTTCCCACTAACGCTAGAGTGGATGGGAGCACTGACAAAACCCAAGGTTTTTCCGATGACCTGACCCATTTTCACTTCCTCTCCAACACACAATTTGGCTTCACACGGAGATCCGATGTGTTGAGATAGGGGAATGTAAACAAAATCAGGCGGATTGGCCTTTTTGGATTCATAGGTGTTGGTTAGCTCTTTGAACGAATCAATATGCGTTCCTCCTATGAAAGTTGCTTTTTTCATATTTTCACCTCGTAATCTAGAATACTAAGATAACTGATCTGTAACCGTAAAAATTATACTTGAAAAGCCATAAAGGATAAAGGTTTACAGGAGATATTTTTATCAAATTAAGGAAATTATTATCTCATTCATCTTGAATAGGTCTTGAAATATGGGAAATTATACGTCGCATGGCTCTATATATGATTTTCCACTCATTAAACATTGAAACGAAAATGCATGATATCACCATCTTGCACAATGTATTCTTTGCCCTCTATCCGTAATTTTCCCAGCTCTCTTACCTTGGACTCAGAACCAGCTTGAACCAAATCTTCGAAGCTGATTACTTCTGCTTTGATAAAACCACGTTCAAAATCAGTGTGAATGACAGCAGCAGCTTGAGGTGCTTTGGTTCCTTTTTGTATTGTCCAGGCCCTGACCTCCGGTTTTCCAGCAGTCAGGTAGGTGATAAGACCCAGCAAATCATAAGCGGCCTTGATGGTGGCGTCCAATCCAGACTGAGGAATATGAAGATCTTCAAGAAATGCTTTTTTATCTTCAGCATCCAGTTCTGCAATTTCAGCTTCCAATTTTGCCGAAACAGGAATGACGCGAGCATCATCATCATGAGCCAATGCTTCCACTTCGCGCAGATATATATTGCTGGATGGATTGGAGGCTTCTTCCTCAGCAATATTGGCGATGTAGATAACAGGTTTGTTGGTGAGCAGATTGAATGACTTGATCAATTTGAGTTCTTCATCGGAAAAGACAAGTGATCGGACTGGTAATCCAAGATTGAGTGCTTCTTCTCTGATACGGTTGACCAAAAGGTATTCCTGAAGGGCATCCTTGTCTTTTGATTTTATTTTGCTTTCTAATTTATTGATTCTTTTTTCTATGGATTCCAGATCTGCTAAAATCAGCTCCAGATTGATGATTTCAATGTCACGCGTTGGATTGACCGATTGAGCCACATGAACTACATTTTCATCTTTGAAACATCGAACGACATGAGCAATAGCATCAACCTCTCGGATGTGCGACAAGAATTTATTGCCAAGTCCTTCACCTTTGCTTGCACCTTCGACAAGTCCGGCAATATCGAGAAATTCAAATGCTGTAGGGATAGTCTTTTTGGGTTGATAAAGTTTGGTCAGGTAATCTAGTCGTATGTCAGGTACCGTAACAACCCCAATATTGGGATCAATCGTACAAAAAGGGTAGTTTGCAGATTCTGCACCTGCTTGTGTAATAGCATTAAATAATGTTGATTTGCCAACATTGGGCAAACCCACGATTCCACATCGTAAAGGCATGGTATCATTCCTTTCTTAAATCAATTCCTAGTACTTAAGAAAGTATAAACGAAAGAGCAATCATTGACAATTCATTTTGAATACGCGTATATTTGTGATAATATAAACCAACTAAATTAGTTGGGAAGGATGCGGCTTTATGAAAAGAGTTTATGTTATCACGGGTATGCACTGCACAAGTTGTGCCAAAAATATTGAATTTTCTCTGCAAGGAATGTCTGGGATTGCCTCCGCAAATGTGCATATGGTGAATGAAAAGTTATTCGTTGATTACAGTGCATATGACAAAGAAATAGAAAAAGAAGTAATGCAAAAAGTGAAGAAACTTGGTTATGGAATAGAAATTGATGATATGAAAACGATACGCTTCATCATTGATGGAATGCATTGTGCCTCATGTAGTGCGAATATTGAGAAAGTTCTACAAGCAGAAAAGGGCATCGATAGTGTTTTTGTCAATCTGACAACCCAGAAAGCAACGATTGTATATCAAGAACATATTATTTCTGTGGAAGCCATTGTCAATAAGATAACAGCCATGGGCTATCAAGCCACTGAGGATTCGGAACTCAAAATGCCTGAGTACAAACATGATCTTCAGAAGCTGATATTTGTATTTATTTTTTCCATTCCTTTATTCATCATCAGTATGGCTCCAATGCTGCTTGGCGAATCGGTGATGGCATGGGAAATGGAACATCGTACTGTCTTGACTGTTTTGCAGTTGTTCTTAACCATACCCATTATGCTGGCTGGTAAAGATTTTTATATTATTGGGTTCAAGTCATTGTCCCAGAAGATTCCCAATATGGATTCTTTGGTGGCCATAGGAACAAGTGCGGCTTTTGCTTACAGTTTGTTCAATAGTTATCTGATCTTGTTTTATAATCAGCATATGCTTCCGCTGTATTATGAAAGTGTCGGTGTAATTATTTCATTGATCATGCTTGGCAAATATTTTGAAAAAAAAGCCAAATCTAGAACATCCAAAGCCATAGAGCGCCTTAGTGACTTAAGGCCAAAGACGGCAATATTGTTGGTGGGTACTGAACAAAAAATAGTGGATATTTCTGAAATTCATGTAGGGAATCTATTGCTTGTTAAACCAGGAACGGCTGTTCCTACGGATGGTGTAGTAGTGGAGGGCGAATCAAGTGTGGATGAATCCATGCTTACGGGCGAAAGCATTCCTGTTTATAAAGATAAGGGAACTACCCTAACAGGGGCATCAGTGAATGGGGCTGGAAGCTTGGTCATGCGCGTCACCAAGGTGGGTACTGACACGGTTCTATTTCAAATTATACGCATGATTGAAGAGGCTCAAGGAAGCAAAGCTCCCATAGCCAGGCTGGCTGATCAAGTTGCGGGAGTATTTGTTCCGATCGTGATGGGCATTGCTACCGTGGCATTCGTATTTTGGCTGCTGGTCGGGATGGGGTTATCTTTCGCATTGACGGTTTTTGTGTCTGTTTTGGTTATTGCCTGTCCTTGTGCACTTGGCTTGGCTACACCTACTGCAATTTTGGTGGGGACGGGAAGAGCTGCTGAAAAGGGGATCCTTTTTAAAGGAGGAATGCCTTTGGAACAGTTAAAGCATACCCAGGTTTTGCTGTTGGATAAAACGGGCACCATCACACAAGGAAAACCCAGAGTCATGGCTGAATTTGTCTATGGGGAGTACACAATTGAAGATTTGTATGCTATTGCAAAATCATTGGAAGAAAAATCTGAACATCCTTTGGCCGAAGCCATATTGACCAAGTCTCAAGACATCAATGAAAGCAAGAATTGGAAAGACGCTGTGATAACAAATTTTACTTCAATCAAGGGAAAAGGTGTGAAAGCATTACTGGTAAACAAAGGAGTATATCACGAGGTATGGATGGGATCTACAAGATTAAAGACGGAGCAGAACATAGAATTAAGTTCGGAAATGACCCGTGATGAATCTATTTTGTTAAAGCAAGGTGCAACCATGATGTATCTCGCTGTGGATGGATCATTGGCGGCTATGATAGGGGCAAAAGACATGCTGAAAAATGGTGTGCATGAAACCATTGAGGCCATTAAGAAAATCAATATTGAACCAGTTCTACTGACGGGTGATCATCGTCAAGCAGCCCAAATCATTGCTGAGGAAGCTGGTATCGACCGTGTGATCTCGGATGTTTTGCCAGAGCATAAAGTAGAAGAAGTCAAAAGAATCCAGGCTTTGGGCAAGAAGGTGACTATGGTGGGTGATGGTATCAACGATGCTCCAGCTCTGACTCAGGCAGATGTAGGCATGGCTGTAGGCAATGGTACGGACGTAGCCATTGAGTCAGCGGATATTGTACTGATGAATGAAGATATTTTATCCATATTGACTGCTATTGAAGTGTCACGGAAAACTCTCCGCAATATCAAACAGAATTTGTTTTGGGCTTTTTTCTATAATATTTTGGGTATACCCATTGCAGCTGGAATCCTTTATCCTATGACAGGCATTTTGCTTAGTCCTATGATTGCTGCCGGGGCCATGGCTTTTAGCTCTGTTTCCGTAGTGGCCAATGCACTTCGGCTGAAACGACAAATATAAGATATATGAGCCCGGATATGACTATTCCGGGTTTTGTTTTTTCTGATTCATCAAATTATCATGTAAATACTATACTTCCCTGTTCTGAAGGCTGTGGCCGTCATAAAATATGTCAAATAAAAGGGAGGTAGTGAAATGAATGTATGGGAAAACATACCCTTTTGGTATGGATTAAATGACAGACTCCCCAATGCGGCATCACTTAGAAGATTGTATTTTTGGATCAGGAAATTAGGAATTCAGGAGTCTGATGAATTGCTTCGGGTGCTGCAAAGAGACAATAGTCATTCTTTTAAAAATTATTTGTCACAAGTCAATATGGTATTGTATCATCTAAATGACTATGAGCATGAAGTTAAAAAATTGTTGCTAGATGGGATATTTGTGTTAACGTATAGTGATAAAAGGTATCCTTTGCGTCTCAAAGAACTCATTGATCCACCCGTGCTTTTATTTCTTCAAGGCAACCCTGCTTTGATTAATAGCAAAACATTTGGTATGGTAGGCTCAAGAACGTGTACGAGTTATGGCTTAAAGGCCACAGCACTTTTTGCCAGACCTTTGGCGCAAAGAGGTTTTACTATTGTAAGCGGACTCGCCTATGGTATTGATCATGAAGCACACGCTCAAACGCTTATGGTATCTGGAAAAACCATCGCTGTCTTGGGGAACGGTCTTGCTCATGTTTATCCAGCCAAGCATTTTCGTCTACAGCAGCAGATTGCCAAGGAAGGACTTTTGGTCAGCGAGTATCATCCTGATCAAAAACCAAGACCGTTTCATTTCCCAGAGCGAAATCGAATTATTGCTGGATTGAGCGATCGTATCATGGTGGTAGAAGCCGCCATCAAAAGTGGAAGTCTGATCACAGCACAATTTGCTTTGGATTTGGGTAAGGAAATTTATGCTGTTCCAGGCAATATCGATCAAAAAAACAGCGCTGGAACCAATAGACTCCTTCAAGATGGTGCCTTGATGGCTCTTTCAGCAGAGGAATTATTATGAAGCAAGGAAGGACAATATGGCGGATAAAACGTTGGTCATTGTGGAATCACCTGCAAAAGCAAAAACCATCAATAAATTTTTGGGGAATCGATACATGGTTACTTCTTCCATGGGGCATATTATTGATTTGCCCAAAAGCAAGATGGGTGTAGACATAGAGAATAATTTTGAACCCCAGTACATTACCATAAGAGGAAAAGGGGATTTGCTGAAAGAAATAAAAAAGCAAGCCAAAAAATCTAAGAATATTTTGGTAGCAACTGACCCGGACCGAGAAGGCGAGGCAATTGCCTGGCATCTACAAAGGGTGCTTGGACTAGAAGAATCCAGTAAGTCTCGCATTGAATTCAATGAAATTACCAAGGAAGCCATTCTCAATGCTGTTAAGAATCCAAGAACGATCGACATGCATCTGGTGGAAGCGCAACAAGCAAGGCGCGTGTTGGATAGATTGGTGGGATATTCATTAAGTCCTCTTCTGTGGAAGAAGATTAAAAAAGGGTTAAGTGCTGGTCGGGTCCAGTCTGTTACCGTTCGGTTGATTGTTGACCGAGAAGCTGAAATTGAGCAATTCAATCCAGAAGAGTATTGGTCATTGCAGGCAGATTTTAATAAAGATGATTTTCAATTTTCTTCTTCACTAATAAAACTGGATCATAAAAAGGCTATCGTTTCAACAGAATCTGAAATGAATGAAGTATTACATTTTTTGGAACAGTCACAGTATTACGTAAAAGAGATTGTTAGAAAAGACAAAAAAAAGAATCCATATGCACCCTATACTACGTCGAGTTTACAGCAAGATGCCGCAAGAAAGCTCGGCTTTACTGCAAAAAAGACGATGCGCTTTGCCCAACAACTTTATGAAGGAATCGATTTAGGCAAAAAGCATGGTGGGACAGTCGGATTGATCACTTATATTCGTACCGACTCAACGAGAATATCAACACAGGCCCAAGAAGAAGTTGCCCAATACATAAAGACAGAGTATGGGGAAAACTATTTACCACCCAAACAGAGAGTTTATAGTTCGAAGAAAAGCGCACAGGATGCACACGAGGCCATTCGACCGACAACGATCAATCTTAATCCAGAACAGATCAAGGATTGTCTTTCCAAAGACCAATTCAAACTATATCAATTGATATGGGTCCGTTTTGTAGCTTCACAAATGGCGAGTGCCATCATTGACACACTTACGATAGACATTGAAGCATCTGGTGATCATCAACATGCTTTATTCAGATCCAACGGTTCATTGATTAAGTTTTTAGGTTATCTTGTACTTGATCGTGAAGCCAAGAAATCGCTTCAAGAGGTGTCTTTGCCAGATTTGCAAATGGATGAATCATTGTTGTTAGAAAAACTCACGCCTACCCAACATTTCACCCAACCACCCGCTCGTTTCAATGAAGCATCATTGGTCAAAACACTCGAAGAGATGGGCATTGGCAGGCCAAGTACCTATGCCACCATCATTGATACCATTGTCCGTCGGGGATACGTAGTGAAAGAGAATAAGCTATTTCATTCTACAGAATTGGGTCGGATTGTTTTGGATGTACTCAAATCTAATTTTACACATGTCCTCGATCCTACGTTTACTGCAGATATGGAGACCAAATTAGACTCTGTAGAAGAAGGAAATGCCAATTGGAAGGTAATTTTAACTGAATTTTATGAAATTTTTGAAAAGGAACTCAAAAAAGCTGAAGAGGAAATTAGTAAAATTGAAATCAAAGATGAAGTATCAGATGAAATTTGTGATAAATGTGGCAGAAATATGGTTATCAAAATGGGACGATATGGAAAATTTTTAGCTTGTCCTGGATTCCCTGAATGTAAAAATACGAAACCAATTATCAAAGGCACTGGAAAGACTTGCCCTAAGTGTGGTGCTGAAATTGTAGAGAAGAGAAGTCGTACAGGGAAAATTTTTTATGGGTGTGCCCAATATCCTATATGTGATTTTGTGAGTTGGGATTTACCATTGGATGAACTTTGTCCAAAATGTCATTACCCTCTGGCACAGAAAAGTAAGCGATTTGGTGGTTATAAATACTGTCTTTCTGAAACCTGTGATTATAGTGAACAAAAAAAGAAGACGAAAGACAAGTAAAGATCTGACCGTATCCTAGGAATGAAAAGGTATAAAATTATGCAGGTTACCATCATCGGAGGAGGTTTGGCCGGAGTTGAAGCTGCTTATCAGCTGGCCAATCAAGGGGTAGATGTTGTTCTCTATGAACAGCGACCCATTCAAACATCCAAAGCCCATCACACAGAGTATCTTTCGGAGTTGGTCTGCAGCAATTCATTGCGCTCCAATGAGATCGGGAATGCATCAGGATTATTGAAGGAAGAGTTAAGAATCTGTGGATCATTGGTAATGCAAGTTGCCGATAAAAACAAGGTGCCTGCTGGGGGCGCATTGGCAGTTGATCGAGAGAAATTCTCCCAGAGCATAACCAAGATTATTGAAGAGCACGAACATATCCAGCTTATCAGACAACCAGTTAACGAGATACCCACTAAGGGATATATTGTCGTGGCTACAGGTCCTCTTACGGAAGGTCCTATTGCTGATTCCATCCGCTTCGTTTGTGGACAAGATTATTTTCATTTTTTTGATGCAGCTGCACCTGTTGTGACGCTGGAATCCATCAATATGGAGAAATCCTGGTGGGCTTCTCGTTACGATAAAGGAGAAAAAGATTACATCAATTGCCCGCTGACGGAAGAAGAATACCATAGGCTGATTGCGTTTCTCGTTCAAGCCAAAAAGCATAAACCGGATATGGAAGGGGAAGAGATTTATTTTGAAGGTTGCATGCCCGTAGAAGAGATGGCTAGACGCGGCGAGAAGACTTTGGCATTTGGGCCACTGAAACCAGTCGGACTCATTGATCCGCATACCAAGCAAGAACCATATGCTGTGGTGCAGCTTCGGATTGACAACAAAGAGAAGACTTTATTTAATTTGGTGGGATTTCAAACCAGTCTTGTTTTTTCTGAACAAAAGAAGATGCTATCGCTCATTCCTGGATTAGAAGAGGCAGAGATTGTTCGCTATGGTGTAATGCATCAGAATTCTTATATCAACAGTCCTCTATTGTTAGGATCAGATGGCTCGCTACAGGCTGATCCACGAATTTATTTTGCCGGACAAATTACAGGTGTAGAAGGCTATATTGAGAGTGTGGCAAGTGGATTGGCGAGCGCCTGGAGTTTGGCTGCGAAGATCCATGGACAACCATATGAGGCTTTTCCAGATACTACAGCCATAGGAAGCTTGATGCGTTACATTAGCACTTCGGCTGATGCTAGATATTTCCAACCTATGAATATCAATTGGGGCATAGTGACGGAACTTATTCCTCGTATACGGCAGAAAAAATTGAGGAATGAAGCTCTGGGCAAACGTGCGTTGACTGATCTTGATGCTTATATAAATAGGTACAGGAGTCAAAAAAAATGAATGCTTCAAAACATTTGGATGAATATTTGAGGATGTTAGGCAATGAAAAAAATTACTCTCAACATACATTGAAAGCATATAAGAAAGATATCGAGGATTTCTTTTTGTTCTTGCAAGAATATGAGGGTTTAGATGAAGGTTTATTGGATAGCATTACCCATTTACAAATTCGACGTTATTTGGGGCAAATGAATAAATTGGATTATAAATCAACTACCTTGTCCAGACACTTGTCATCGATCAGGGCCTTTTTCTCTTATCTTGAGTCTGAAGAGTTGATAGCTCATAATCCCATGGATAGGATCACCAGTCCTAAACTGAACAAGAAAATTCCCAAATTTCTTTATCAGGAGCAAATTAATAGATTGATGGAACTGCCTGATATGCAAGATGCGATTGGTGTTCGTGACCGAGTCATTTTGGAGATGCTTTATGGCACTGGAATCAGGGTAGGCGAGATGGTCCTTTTGAACAAAGAAGACATTGATTTTTCCCGTAGATTTATTCGTGTTCTTGGCAAAGGGAATAAGGAGAGGATTGTTCCTTTTGGTATCATCCTCCAAGATGTATTGTTGGATTATCTAAACCAGTGGATTGAGACTTTAACAGCAGGAATGGACACCCCATATTTGCTGGTCAACAAGTATCAAAGACGTTTGTCCGATCGCAGTATCAGAAAAATACTAGAGCACTATGGTAAGATGTTGGGTGTTGGTAGTATCCATCCTCATATGCTTCGTCATTCCTATGCTACGCATTTATTGGAAAATGGGGCGGATTTACGTATAGTTCAAGAGCTTCTTGGACATGAGCATCTCTCCACCACACAGATTTATACTCACTTGACCAAGCAACACCTTAAGGAAGTATATAGCAAAGCCCATCCTCATGGGCAACATGGGAAAAAGGACTTGTTGAAATAAGAAGGGTATGGTATACTTTTTTGCGTATGAAAAATCACACAATCGGAATTGGAAAGGGGTGCCCGAGTGGTACTTTCTGATGAAGAAGGTTGTGGAAGAAAAACCAAGGAGGAATTGAAATGGCAGTTATTTCAATGAAACAATTATTAGAATCAGGTGTTCACTTTGGACATCAAACTCGGCGCTGGAATCCTAAAATGGCTCGTTATATTTTTACGGACCGCAATGGAATCTACATTATTGATTTGCAACAAACGGTAAAACTACTGGATGACGCATATAATTTTTTGCGTGATGTTTCAGCAGAAGGCAAAAAGGTAATCTTCGTAGGCACCAAGAAACAAGCACAAGATGCCATTAAGGAAGAGTCCATCCGTTCAGGATCATTCTTCATCAACCAGAGATGGTTGGGAGGCATGCTGACCAATTTTAATACGATAAAGAAACGTGTTACCCGTTTGAAAAAGTTGGAAGAGATGGCTGCTGATGGTACGTTTGATGTTCTTCCTAAAAAAGAAGTTATCAAGCTGAACAATGAAAAAGACAAATTAGAAAGATATCTGGGCGGAATCAAAGAAATGAACAGTCTGCCAGGAGCCCTTTTTGTCGTAGACCCTAAAAAAGAGCGTATTGCCATTGCTGAAGCGAGAAGACTGCACATTCCGATTGTTGCGATTGTAGACACGAACTGTGATCCCGATGAGATTGATTACGTGATTCCAGGCAATGATGATGCCATTAGAGCAGTTAAATTGATCACCAAAAAAATGGCAGACGCTGTCATTGAGGGATCGCAAAGCAAAGTAGATGACATGGATTTTGAAGATGTCACAACGGAAGAGATTGCTGAGGATGTGGAAGCAACTACAGTAGATGAAGTGAAAATCGAAGACACAGCCGTACAGGAAGATAGTAATGAAACTCTTGCTACAGCAACTTCTGAGGTTGTGTTGAAAGAGACAACCATAGAAGTCTAAATTCATATGATGAAGTAGTCAGGAGGAGGTTATCAATGATAAGTGCTAATTTGGTAAAAGAATTGCGTGAAATGACCGGTTCAGGGATGATGGACTGTAAAAAAGCTCTTACTGAAACTGGTGGAGATATCAACAAGGCAATTGAGTATTTAAGGGAACATGGATTGGCAGCCGCAGCCAAAAAAGCGGGTAGAATTGCTACTGAAGGATTGGTCGAGTCTTATATTCATGGGGGAGGCCGAATCGGTGTCCTGGTTGAGGTAAACTGTGAAACAGATTTTGTAGCCAATACAGATGAATTCAGAACATTTGTCAAGGATATTGCTATGCAGATTGCTGCGGCCAAGCCTGAATTCGTACGTGAAGAAGAAGTTCCACAAGAAGCCATTGAAAAGGAAAAGGAAATTCTTCGTAATCAAGCATTGAATGAAGGAAAACCAGCTGCTATTGTTGATAAAATGGTCGAGGGTAGAATTAAAAAGTATTATGAGCAAGTTTGCCTGATGAATCAGACATTTGTCAAAAATCCGGATCAGAAAATTAGTGATATTGTCACCGAAAAAATTGCAAAAATTGGAGAGAACATCTCTATTAGGAGATTTGCTCGCTATGAATTGGGTGAAGGATTAGAAAAAAAACAGGATAATTTTGCTGATGAAGTTGCTTCCATGATAAAATAATGGAAATTCCTGTAGGGAACACTTTTGTGTTCCCTTTTTTTGAAGTAAAATAGAAGAAATGAAAGTCGAGGCAGAGGCATGAAGCAACCCCAATACAGCCGGATATTATTAAAAATTAGCGGAGAAGCCTTGGCAGGCGAAAAAGGATTTGGCATAGATAATGATACAGTTGCCGGTATTGCCAAAGAAATCAAGGATGTTGTTGAATTGGGTGTGCAAGTTGTTATTGTCGTCGGAGGCGGAAATATTTGGAGAGGCGCTGATAAAGGTGCTTCAGGCATTGATCGTTCTACGGCAGACTATATGGGTATGCTGGCCACCATCATGAATTCTCTTGCTATTCAAGGTTCACTGGAACGTATTGGTGTTCCCACCAGGGTACAGAGTTCCATTGAAATGAAAGAAGTGGCTGAACCATTCATCAGAAGACGTGCGCTACGGCATCTGGAGAAAGGTAGGGTAGTTATTTTCGGTGGAGGTACTGGCAATCCTTATTTTTCAACGGATACAGCTGCAGCACTAAGAGCTACAGAGATGAATTGTGAGATCATTTTGATGGCCAAAAAAGTTGATGGAGTATATGATCAAGACCCTCATGTATATCCAGACGCAAAATTTTATTCTAAGATTTCTTTCCGTGATGTATTAAACCAGGGATTGAAAGTGATGGATGCAACAGCGGCTTCTTTGTGTATGGAAAATGATATTAATCTTCTTGTTTTCAATCTAACGGTGAAAGGGAATATAATTAAAGCTGTTTTTGGCGAAAAAATTGGAACCATAGTCGGGAGGTAAAAATGAGTATAGCGAAGACCATAAGTGATGCAGAACAAAAAATGTTGATTGCCATTGAAGCCTATAAACACGAATTGTCTACCATTCGTACTGGTAGGGCTAATCCTTCCATTTTGGAAGGTATCCGGGTTGACTACTACGGCGTGCCGACACCCCTCAATCAGGTAGGTAATATTAGTGCACCTGAGCCCCGCATGTTGATTATCCAACCTTGGGATAAATCTATTATCAATGGCATAGAAAAAGCCATTTTGGCTGCCAATATAGGTATTAATCCTGGTAATGACGGTGAAGTGATTCGTCTTCCCATTCCTCAACTGACAGAGGAGAGAAGGAAAGAGCTCGTGAAGCAAGTCAAGAAAAAAGGGGAAGATTTTAAGGTCGAGATAAGAAACATTCGAAGGCAGACTAATGATTTGCTTAAAAAATTGGAAAAAGATGAAGGCGTCTCTGAAGATGCAGTAAAGAATGGTGAGGCTGAAGTTCAAGAATTAACCAAGAAATATTCTGAACTCATCGATAGCATTGGTGTTCATAAAGAAGAAGCAATACTAGAGGTTTAAGGAAAACCCCCTATTCTTAGGGGGTTTTCATCAAGGAGAATGTATGGTGAAACATCAATCGATGCATGCTGAACGCCAGATGCCAAGGCATATTGGCATAATCATGGATGGTAATGGACGCTGGGCCAAAAGACGTGGATTGCCTAGAACCATGGGACATAAGGCAGGTATGAAAACACTGAAAGAAATTGTAAAAATATCTGTTGAATGGGGCCTGGAAATGGTTACCGTGTATGCATTTTCCTCTGAGAACTGGAAAAGACCAGGTGAGGAAATACATTTTTTGATGCAGCTTATGATTGAGGTCATGAACAATGAGATCATGGAATTGCATCAAGCTGGTGTCAAAATCAATATATTGGGTGATCTGGACTCCTTGCCAGAAGATACAAAGGTAGCAATCAACAAGGGCTTACAGTTAACACAAAATAATCAAGTGATGACTTTGAACATTGCTTTCAATTACGGCGGAAGACAAGAAATCATAAGAGCAGTGCGATTGGCCTTGGAATTGGATCTCATGCCAGAAGAAATTACTGAAGAAAAACTGTCTTCTCTGATGTATACTAAGGACATGCCAGATCCTGATTTGATTATTCGGACTTCTGGAGAAATGCGTATTAGTAATTTTTTGTTGTGGCAAATTGCGTATTCAGAACTCTATGTTACCGATGCATACTGGCCGGACTTTGATCGTAAGGAATATGAAAAGGCTGTACACAATTACCAGAACCGGGGTAGAAGGTTTGGAGGCATATGATGAAATTGGATAAAGAAAATCTTATCTACCGTACGCTAACTGCAGTTCTAGGCATTATTGTATTGCTTTTCATATTTTATTGGGGAGGATATATCTATTCTCTACTTATTGTGGCCATTGCCATAGCTGCTTATATTGAATACGTGCAAATCAGCCAGCATATGGGCAAGAAAATCCCTGCTGTTTTGGGAGCCATTGCTGGCTTAACATTCCTACTACATCATATTGTGGATATGTCGCTGAGTTGGGGTACATTGTTCGTACCTATTATTGTATTGATGTGTTTTGAAATGATTGTGAAATACCCTAGGATGAAATTTGATGATTTGACGATGGGTTTCTTTGGCATATTCTATATTTTTGTATTGATATCATATTTCCTCAACATACGAGCACTGGAAAATGGATTCCTATGGATTCTGTTTGTGATGATTCTTATTTGGGTGGGAGACAGTGCAGCCTATTTTGTCGGTGTCAAATGGGGCCAGCATAAACTGGCTGCATCGCTCAGCCCCAAAAAAAGCGTTGAGGGTGCAATTGGGTCATTGTGCTTCACGGTGATGATATCCATATTGGGGGGCCTATTCTTTTTTTCTTTTGATCCGTTAAGCGGTTTGTTGTTTGGTATCGTTGTATCTGTATCAGGAATATTTGGTGATTTATTTGAGTCAGCATTGAAAAGAACGGCCAATGTCAAAGATTCCGGTAAATTACTTCCTGGTCATGGTGGTATTTTAGACCGTTTTGACAGTGCCTTGTTTGTGGTTCCAATCGCCTATTTCTTTATCACGAGATTTTTGCTGTAGGAGAAGATATGGAAAAAATAGCTGTGCTCGGATCAACTGGTTCCATAGGCACTCAGACTTTAGAAGTCTTGAAAGAACATGCCGATTCCTTTCAAATATCCTTACTTTCAGCCAACACCAATGTTCCTTTGTTGGCAAAACAGATTACATTGTTTCGGCCGACCTATGTTTATCTGGCGGACCAGAGCAAACACAGGGATCTGATGTTTACTGTTTCTGATCAAGATTTTCATCTTATCGCCACCCAGGATGAATTACATCAACTGTTGCAGTCTGATCTGATAGATACCATAGTGGCTGCTGTGAGTGGATTTGCAGGATTGGCATCTGTTTGGGCGGGTGTTATGGGTGGTAAAAAAATTGCTTTGGCCAATAAAGAATCTTTGGTGACAGCCGGATCTCTTTTGATGCCATTGGTCCATAGAATGAACGCTAGTCTCATACCTGTTGATAGTGAGCACTCAGCAATTTTTCAATGTATTGAGAATACAAAACGAGAGATTGAAAAAGTCATTTTAACAGGCAGTGGAGGTCCGTTTCGAGATACGAAGAAAAAAGACTTCAGCAACATCACAGTAGAACAAGCTTTGCGACATCCCAATTGGTCTATGGGACGAAAGATTACCATCGATTCAGCTACATTGGCCAACAAAGGTTTAGAGATGATAGAAGCTTCATATCTCTTTGATTTGCCATATGAAAAAATTGAAGTGATCATTCATCGTCAGAGTATTGTGCATTCTCTTGTTCAGTTTGTTGATGGATCCGTTTTGGCGCAAATGGGATTACCTGATATGAAACTGCCGATTCAATATGCGCTGAGTAGTCCTTATAGCATTCCCAATCAATGGAAACGTCTTGATTTGACACAAATGAATTCACTCACCTTTGAAAACCCCAGGTATGATGATTTCCCTGCATTGAAACTTGCTTATCAGACGAGAAAAGATTCGGGCTGTGGTGGTTTATGCTACAACACCGGAAATGAAGTGGGAGTGGATCTGTTCTTAAAGGGGAAGATTGGTTTTACTGAAATACCATGGATGATCGAACGCGCCATGGAGCGTTTTATGTACCGAGAGATTGAATCGATCGACCATATTTTTGATTTGGATCAAGAGATTCGTCGGACGCTCTATGCATTGGTGGAAAGGAATAGGATATGACATTTTTATTAACACTTTTGGTCATTGGTATCATTGCTACTGTGCATGAATTGGGACATTATTTTGTGGCCAAAAGGCAACACATACCCGTGAAGGAACTTTCTATAGGTATTGGACCCAAGATTATGCAAAAATCCTTTCATGAAACGATGTTTTCTTTACGTTTGATTCCTATATTTGCTTACGTTCAACTGGGTGGAACTACACCTGATGAAGAGCAAATGAGGAATGGTTTTATGAATGCATCACCTGGCGCAAAAGCAAAAGTCCTTTTTGCTGGCAGTGTGATGAATGTGGTTCTGGCTATTGTTATCTTTATCATTCTGTTTATGGGAATCGGCATCTATTCAGAAGAAGCGGAAATTGGTCAAGTATATGAGAATTCGGCTGCTCAGTTGGCTGGAATAGAAGCGGGAGACGAGATTGTCGCCATTGATGGGACAACCGTATCTTCTTGGGAAGAGATGAGTCAACTTATTCAGGATTCCAAAGATGAAATCCTGTTAAGCGTTTCACGCGACGAACAACAGATGGATATATCATTGACCCCCGCTATAGATGAGGAAACCGGTAGGAAACTCATCGGGATTGAACGGGCGCGCATTCGACTAAATCTATTCCAGGCTGTTTACCAAGGAACCATGCAGTCCCTGGCTTTTATCATCATGATGCTTCAAGGTTTATGGATGATGATATCAGGCACTGCTCCAGCGGATGTAAGCGGTCCTGTTGGCATCGCCAACATGGTGCGTGAAGCATCATCAATGGGTTTAACCTCGCTCGCTCATTTTACGGCGATACTAAGTCTCAATCTAGCAATAATTAATCTTTTGCCAATCCCAGGTCTAGACGGTGGTAAACTGATGATTGTATTGTTGGAAAAGGTAAGAGGAAAAAGATTGCCTTTTGAAAAGGAAGCAGCCATCAATTTGATTGGATTCGCCTTATTGATAGCAATCATGCTCATCGCCACCTATAAAGATCTCATGAAACTTATAGGAGTCTGAATATGAGCATGCAAAGAAGAAATAGTAAAAAAATATGGATTGGGGAGGTGCCTATCGGTAACGATGCTCCAATCAGTATTCAGTCTATGACCAATACGGACACCCGAGACAAGGAGGCCACGATCAAGCAGATTTTGGCTTTGCAAGAGAGTGGTTGTGAAATTGTACGGTTGGCTGTCATAGATGAAGATGCGGCTGTGGCCATGAAGTATTTGGTTGCGCACTCACCGATTCCTGTCATTGCTGATATTCATTTTGATCATACATTGGCAATAAAGGCATTGGAAGCAGGTGTTCACGGTCTTAGAATCAATCCAGGGAATATTGGATCAAAAGAAAAAATCAAGAAGGTTATTGATGGTGCGAAAGAGCGACTTGTGCCTATTCGTATAGGCGTCAATAGTGGCTCTGTCGAAAAAGATTTGTTGGAAAAGCACCATGGTCCGAGCGTTGAAGCCATGGTTGAGAGTGCGCTTCGCCATATCGCCATTTTGGAAGAGCTGAATTACGATGAAATCAAGGTATCTATCAAGAGTACTGATGTTGCTTCTACGATTGCAGCCAATCGCATATTGGCCGGTCAAATGCCATATCCGATCCATGTCGGGGTAACAGAAGCTGGTTTGAGTGAGCGAGCTATCGTTAAATCTGCCATAGGAATTGGAACATTGCTTTCTGAAGGTATCGGCGACACCATACGTGTGTCCTTAACTGGTAGCCCTCTGGATGAAATCAGTGTAGCCAAAAACATTTTGGCTGCTTTGGATTTGCGTATATTCGGACCAACATTGATCTCTTGTCCGACATGCGGAAGAACACAGATGAATTTGATAGAGACGGCAAAACGTGTAGAAGAAATGCTCACGGTTACCAACAAACCCATTAAAGTGGCTGTTATGGGATGCGCTGTGAATGGACCCGGCGAAGCCAGAGAAGCTGATTTGGGTATAGCAGGAGGAAAAGGTTTGGGTTTGATTTTCCGTAAAGGGAAAATTATCAAAAAAGTGAAGCAAGAACAGCTCATTGAAGCATTCAAAGAAGAATTGGACAAATTATTAAAAGAAATGGAGTAGGAACAAATGCAATCCTCAAAGCTTATCATACCAACGCTCAAAGAAACACCTGCAGATGCTGAGATCATCAGCCATCAGCTTCTTCTTAGAGCGGGTTTCATCAAAAAACAAGCGCAAGGAATTTATACATATCTTCCATTAGGATGGAAGGTAATGAAAAAGATTTCAGATATTGTGCGCATAGAAATGAACAAACGAGATGCACAAGAGATTATGATGCCCATTATTCAACCAGCGGAGTTATGGCAAGAAAGTGGGCGTTGGCATGTATATGGCAAAGAATTGATGCGTTTAACGGATCGTCATGAAAACGATTTTTGCCTAGGGCCCACACATGAAGAAGTTGTTACTGATGTAATAAGAAGCTTTGTCAATTCCTATAAACAGTTACCTGTCAATCTATATCAGATTCAAAACAAATACCGAGATGAGAGAAGACCACGTTTTGGACTGATTCGAAGCAGAGAGTTTCTGATGAAAGATGGGTATTCCTTCGACCGAGATGAAGCCGGACTGGACAAATCATACCAAGCGATGTATGAAGCCTATTCAGCAATTTTTACTCGCTGCGGGCTGTCCTATAGAGCGGTAGAAGCTGATTCAGGTGCGATTGGAGGAAGCAATACACATGAGTTTATGGTTTTGGCGGATTCAGGTGAAGCAGCCATCGTTTTTTGTGAACACTGTGATTATTCAGCCAATATCGAAAAGGCAAAAATGGATCTTTCTTATCAAGATCATGAACCAATGGATGTTTTAGAAAAGGTATTGACTCCGAATCAAAAAACCATCGTGGATGTCTCTACCTATTTGCAGCGTGATCCAAAAAAATCCATCAAGGCATTATTGTACAAAGCGAGATATGAAGACCGTCAGGAAATAATAGTCGCTTTTGTACGTGGTGACCGCGAGGGTAATGAGATCAAAATTCAAAATAGTTTGGGTGCCTTGTCTATCGATATGGATATAGATGAACAAGAAATACTGGATCTGGGTATTCATCGAGGTTATATCGGCCCAATCAAGCTTGCCAAGGTCAAGATCGTTCTGGATGAAGAGATTATGCGATTACGGAATCTAGTATGTGGCGCCAATGAGGATGATCATCATTATATTAATGTCAATTATGACAGAGATTTTCAGTGTGATCTCATTGCTGATATTAAGGAAGTACGAGAAGGTGATTTATGCCCCATTTGTCGTTCGCCTCTGTCTTCTGCTCGGGGTACTGAAGTAGGTCAAGTCTTCAAACTCGGAACCAAGTACTCTCAATCGATGCATGCTACTTTTTTAGATGAAAACGGAAAAGCTCAGCCTTTGGTGATGGGCTGCTATGGTATCGGCATAAGTAGAACCATGCAAGCCTGCGTAGAGCAGAATCATGATGAACGGGGTATGATATGGCCGGTATCGATTGCACCATTCGAAGTTGTTATTTTGCCGGCAGTTCATAAAAATATTGAGCAGATGAATATGGCCAGAGACCTGTATCATGAAATGCAAGAAATGGGCATTGATATATTGCTTGATGATACACCCGAACGTACAGGTGTGAAATTCGCCAATAGTGAGCTCATAGGATATCCTATTCGCATTACTGTTGGCAAGTTGATAGAGCAGGGAAAAGTGGAAATTACTATACGCAAGTCCATGGAAACCACGGAAGTCTCCATTGCAGAGGTTAGCGAGAAAGTAAAAGAATTATTGGGTACAATATAAAAATTTAGGAGGATTTCTTCCTTCTTAATGATAAGAGGTTCTTCATTGGAAATCAAACGACTGTTGGAACAAGCAGCAAAGCGAGCACAATTTGATGATGAAACAAAAGAAAAGATTCTGCGTTGGGAGATCATACAAGTATATTTGAGTGAAAAAAAAAGAAGCTTATTACTTTGTGCTCAACATCAGGATTTGATGAATTACCAAGATATGTTGAGAATATCTCATCAGATAGAACAAATTCTCTTATTGAATCGCGTGAGAATTCTGCCTTTTTTTATGCTAGACTCTTGGAATGAGTCTAGCGCTGTATTGTTGGCTCAAGTACTTCGTGAAGAAATGGGCGAGAAAGATTTGGTGATAAAAGGAAGTATAGCGAGCATCATAAGAGTAGATAGAACTCTAAAAATGGGAGTTCATTCCAAATTGGCAATCAAACATTGGGAACAAAAAGGCAAGAGAAAAATATTGGATCAGATTTTGGCCACCATGTTGCCCTGGATGGATCGAATGGAGTTTTTTGTTGTTGAAGATACTTCATTCAAAGAAAAAATGATTGATTTGGAAAAAGAAAGACTGATTTGTTTCCATGAAACAAATCAGTCGACAGATGATTATGCGTGTGAGGTTTCTCTAACAGAGAGAGTCATTCTCGGTCATGATTTTGCTACCATTCCTCTGAATTTAGAATCCATTCAAGAGGAAGAAAAGTCAGCTGCAATCTATGGAAAAGTAATCAATTTGGAGATTCGAGAGCTGCGTAGCGGACGAATATTGATTACATTTGATGTCATAAGCAAGAAGTGTGGTTTGAGTGTAAAGTATTTTCAACCAGAAAATGGCCAGCGAACTGTGTTGTTGGAAAATGGCCAGTTTATCAAGGCGCGTGGGTCCATACAACAAGATCGATATAGTCAAGAACTGACTATGCAGGTGAAAGATATTGTTTTGGTGGAAGAAGCGAAACGCAAAGATTCTTATGACAAGAAAAGAATTGAATTGCATCTGCATACTACCATGAGCGCACTTGATGGCCTTACCGACATAAAGGAAGCCCTCAACAGAGCGAAAGAGTGGGGTCATTCTGCTTTGGCGATTACCGATCATGGCGGAGCACAAGCTTTCCCTGCGGCTTTTCAATGGACCAAGAAAGATGGTTCCAATGTCAAAGTAATATATGGAATGGAAGCTTACTTTGTGGACGATTCTTATGAAGAGGGATTGACTAAAAAACCTTATCATATGATTATTCTTGTAAAATCAACCAAAGGATTTCAAAATCTATATCAGTTGATCACCAGTTCGAATTTGCGCCATTTCTATCGCAAACCACGTGTTATGAAAAGTGAATTGGATTCCTTGAGAGAAGGGTTGATCATTGGTAGTGCATGTGAAGCAGGCGAGCTTTACCAAAGTATACTGCATCACAAGAGCGATGAAGAAATCGAAAACATAGCGAAATACTATGACTATTTGGAAGTACAGCCTATCGGAAACAATGCGTTTCTGATTCGAGAAGGCTGGATTGAGAATGAAGAAGTATTAAAAGAATTGAATCGAAGGATTGTATTGTTGGGCAAGAAACTGGGAATTCCTGTTGTCGCGACAGGTGATGTGCATTTTTTGGATCCTGATGATGAAATATATCGTAAAATCATTCAAACAGGACAAGGGTACAAAGATACTACCCAACCTCCGCTTTTTTACCGAACTACGGAAGAAATGCTTGCAGAATTTTCTTACTTAAATAAGGAACTTGCGTATGAAATTGTTGTAGAGAATACACATCATATAGCCAATTTGATCGATGATAATCTGGTCCCCATACAAACGAAACTGCATACACCGAAAATGGATGGTGCGGATGTTGAAATCAAAGATACATGTGTCACTAGAGCCAAAGAACTATATGGCGATCCTTTGCCAAGTATCGTTGAAAATCGACTAAATCGCGAACTTGAGTCCATCATCAACAATGGATTTGCCGTCCTCTATCTGATTGCAGAAAAACTAGTTAAGAAATCCAATGAAGATGGCTATCTGGTTGGTTCAAGGGGATCTGTGGGATCTTCATTTGTCGCTACTCTTTTGGGTATCACCGAGGTCAATCCATTGGCCCCTCATTACATATGCAGTACCTGTTATTACAATGAATTCATATTGGATGGTTCCATTGGCAGTGGTGCCGATCTACCACAAAAGGACTGTCCAAATTGTGGTATGCCAATGATCAAGGATGGACATGAAATCCCTTTTGAGACGTTTTTAGGATTTGATGGAGATAAGATTCCAGACATAGATTTGAATTTCTCAGGAGATTATCAGTCAACCATTCATAAATATACAGAAGTTTTGTTTGGCAAAGATCATGTTTTTAAAGCAGGTACCATTGCTACCATTGCGGAAAAAACTGCCTATGGTTTTAGTAAAAAATATTTAGAAGAGCAAGGTGAGCATGCCTATCGTTCAGCTCAACTGGCGGCTTTGGCACATGGATGCACTGGCGTGAAGCGAACCACAGGGCAACATCCTGGCGGTATTATTGTTCTTCCGCGTGGTGAGAACGTCAATTGTTTCACTCCGTTGCAACGACCTGCTGAAGATACTGAATCTGATATTGTAACCAGTCATTTCGATTATCATTCCATAGATTCTAGTTTGGTAAAACTTGATTTGCTGGGGCATGATGATCCTACTGTAATCAAAATGCTTGAAGATTTGACCCATACAAATGCCAAGAGCATCTCATTGGACGATGAAAAGACCTTAAGCTTATTTCGTTCATCGGAAGCATTGCATTTAGACCCAAAAATATTGGATATGGACATTGGTTCCTTGGGTATTCCTGAATTTGGTACCAAATTTGTGCGCCAGATGCTTCAAGACACCAGGCCCATTGCCTTTTCTGAACTTGTTCGTATTTCAGGATTTTCTCATGGTACTGATGTATGGTTGAATAATGCACAGGAATTGATCTTTGCGAAAATTGCCAAATTATCTGAGGCAATTTCGACACGAGATGACATTATGTCGTACCTGTTGCACAAGAATCTTCCACCGCTTATTGCGTTTCGTATTATGGAAGATGTGAGAAAGGGTAAAGGGCTTAAAGAAGAATATGAGGAGGAGATGCGCAAGTTCCATGTGCCTGATTGGTATATAGATTCCTGCAAAAAAATAAAGTATATGTTCCCTAAGGCACATGCCGTAGCCTATGTTACCATGGCTTTTCGCATTGCTTGGTATAAAATTAATCATCCAGAGGCATTCTATGCGACCTATTTTACGGTTCGTGCGGATGAATTTGATCTTGACATTATTCGCAAAGGGCCAGAGAATATACAGCATGAATTGAAAAAGCTTAGGGCTTTGTCACGACAGACGGCCAGGGAACGAAGCATCGAAACGATTTTAGAGATCGCCTTGGAAATGTATGCACGGGGTATCCATTTGATGCCATTAAACTTATATACATCCAAGGCAGCAGAATTTACTGTATGTGACGGGGCGCTTTTGCCACCATTTAATACGATACCAGGTTTGGGTATAAAAGCAGCCAAAAATATTGTTGTCATGCGTGAAGAGAAACCAATCATATCTGTAGAAGATTTACGTATTCGTGCAAGGCTGAGTAATACGGTCATTGAACTGATGAGAGATTTGGGAATGCTTACGGATTTGCCAGAGAGTGAACAGATGAGTTTGTTTGCTTGAGTCGGTATGATGAAATGAAGTACGCTTGGATTGATTCAAAAAGTATGAAAGCAAGTCCGTGGACTTGCTTTCATACTTTTTATGATGGATAGTCGATCAATGATTGAACGTCTTTTTGATTTCTTTTTCTATGAATCAATATCGTCTTATTCTCTTTATAAATTGGCAAACATGCTTCAAAGGTTGGACGACCAATATGGCGATAGAGAATGCCCAGTGGATAAGGATCATGCTCCTGGGCTTTGGTAAAGGCGACTGCCAAGGAATCCTTTTTATACGCCTGCTCAAGCATGTAAGTATGCTTCTTATACCAAGCGAAATTGTTGATTTTATTAAAACTGGGGCAGGGTTGCATGACATCAATAAGAGCATAACCTGGATGCAGGATTGCTTTTTGTATGAGTTCACTCAAATGTTCCTGATAGCCTGAAAAGCCTCTGGCGATGAATGTCGCTCCCAATGAAAGCGCAACCAATAATGGATTGAATGGTTCGTTAATGACTCCTTGTTCCTGCAATGGGGTGGTAAATCCTATTGATGAAGTGGGCGAAGCTTGTCCCTTTGTTAATCCATAAACCATATTGTTGTGTACAATGTGGGTTATGTCAATATTTCTTCTGATATTGTGAATCAGATGGTTTCCGCCTTCGCCATACATATCACCGTCACCGCCTTCTGCAATGACTGTCAACTCAGGATTAACCGATTTTATGGCACAAGCCACTGGTAATGCTCTGCCATGCAGACCATTAAAATAATTGGTCTCCAAATATTGAGGCATTTTTGCTGCTTGTCCTATGCCGGATGAAACAACCAATTGGTGCGGGTCCATATGAAGCTTCGAGAGTGCATCAATCAGTGCCTCTCGGATAGCATAGTTGCCACAACCAGGGCACCAGGCCACATTTTCATCATTACGATATTCATATGTGCTCATTGCATCACCTCATTCCATTTTTGCAGGATATCTTCTAGGGAGAATGGCGCACCATTGTATTTGTTGATACGATGCGTGACAGTGATATTGAGTTCAACTTTCAAAAGATTCGCCAGTTGCCCGGTCGCATTATTTTCTATACATATGATTGTCTTTTCTTTCAATTCTCTTTGTAATCGCTCAGGAAGGGGAAGCAATTGTTTCAGATGAATATAGGTCACATCATCAAGTGTGGTAGAAGCCAACCATTCTTTGATAACACCATAGGTTGAACCCCAGGAAATAATAATGTGCTTGGCATTGGTGTTGCCAATCCATTCTTCTGTCACATAATCGTTTAGAATACTTTCTCGTTTCTTTAAGCGTTTTTCGTTCATCGCAACTCGTACTGTGAAGCTTTCCGTAATGAGTCCTTCTTCGGTATGCTCATCACTGTCAACCTTTACAAACCCCTCACCCCAACCGGGAATGCCTCGTGGTGATATACCATCTTCGGAAAGACAGTAACGCTGGTAATCGGATTCGCTTTTCACAACGAAGGATTCAGGTTCTGCCGGTAAAGTCATCTTTTTCATCAGTCCAAGAGAATCCGTATAGAATTGATCTGTCAGTAAAAAAACTGGAACCTGATATCGATCAGCCAACGTGAATGCCCTTTGAGTCAAAAGAACACCATCTTCAAGCGAGCCCGGTGATAAAATGATTCGCGGAAACTCGCCATGCCCTGCGTATTGAACCAAAGACAAATCTGCTTGTTCAGTACGGGTAGGGAGGCCAGTGGCTGGCCCGGGCCTTTGAGCAACGTGGATGACACAAGGTGTTTCTGTCATACCTGATAAAGAAATGGCCTCTTGCATGAGTGCCAAACCACCCCCTGATGTCGTTGCCAGCCCTCTTGCTCCTGCATACCATGCACCCAACACCATATTGAGTGCTGCTATTTCGTCCTCGGATTGTTCCACAAGGACATCAAATTGCTGACCTTTCTGACTAAGGTATACCAATACTCCTGTAGAAGGGGACATGGGGTAGGAAGCAACATAGTTGCATCCCCCTGCCAATGCACCGATACCGACGGCTTCAGTACCGTCTATAACTTTATATTCGGAAGGATCATACAAGATAGGGCTTTCAATATCATCTCCGATACTAGGGATATTTTCGTGAGCAAATGTGTAACCCAGTTGCAGAGCATTCTCATTGTTGGCGACGATATCTTGACCTTTGGTTTTGAATTTGTCCCTCAATTGTTGTTTGAGGAATTCAATATTCAATTCTAGAACGGCTGTTAGCACTCCAACAACAACTGTATTTTCAAACAATTTTCCTCCTGATGCCTTCGCTAGTTCCGAGAAAGGAATGGGATAGACCGTCAGTCCTCGTTTTAATATTTGAGGATGTGCCAGAAACTCTTTTTCACCGAGAATGATGGTATGAGGCTGAATTCGTTGCCACAAGCGTTCTATGGCATGATCGTTTAACAGAAACAGCAAGTCAATCGTCTCTTCATAAGCAAAACTTTGTTGTGATGTGATTCTGATTTCTGTAGTATTGTTTCCTCCACGAATACGACTCATGATATCTTTGGATGAACAGACGAAATGGTTTTTTGCGATCGCGCGTACAAGAAACTCTTCAATGGTTTGGATACCTTGTCCAGCTTCACCTGAAATAACAATGCAAAATGAATTTTTCATGAAAACCTCCTTACTAAGACTAGGTGTGCTTTTCCATTTGATATTGAAATTTAAAGATTCAAAACGAGGTTGAAAAATAGCAACTGTTGCTCTCTTGCATTATAATAGTATTGGAAAGAGAGGCGATATGAAAAAAATTGGAGTGGTTATATTGGTTATGATATTCTTGACAGGTTGCCAAACATCTTCTGTGGCAGTGGATACCAGTGCTTTGGAAAAGGAGTTGTCTGACGCATACGTATCTATTGCAGAATTATCGACTCAAATCGAAGATTTAAATCATGACATCTCTGAAATGCAGACTCAGCTAGAAGCAGTACAAGTGGCGCCAAGCAACTCGTTATCGTTGCTTTCTCAGGCAGCACAAACGGTACAATGGTTAGGAGAAGAAAATTATACTTCTTTATCCACACTAGTGCATCCCACGAAAGGAGTCCGGTTTTCACCTTATGGTTATGTGGACATAAACAACCATTTGATTTTTACTGGCGCGGAAGTGGCTGGTTTTTCCACCAACACACAAATATATAATTGGGGAAACTATGATGGGACAGGAGACCCCATTGCGTTGACATTTGATGATTTCTATACGGATTTCATTTTCGATCAAGATTTTACACAGGCCCCATACTTGGGAAACAATACGATTATCGGTACCGGGAACACTCTAATCAATATGGCTACAGCCTATCCAGATGGTGAATTCATTGAATTTCATTATGATGAGCTAGATGCACAGTATATGGGTATGGATTGGACAAGTTTACGATTGGTCTTTGAGTTATATCAAGGGGAATATCTGCTCATTGGTATTATTTCCGATCAGTGGACCATTTGATACAGAACCTTTTTTTCGACTATTCTGGATAAATGCGCATGCGCTCGGATAAAGGCAGAAATGTTTTTTCTTCCGGTTCTGCAACAATTCCTCCAAAAGGCATTTGGGAAATAAGTTTCCAGTTTCTTGGTATGTTGTACTGCAAGGTGACATATTCATTGATGATTTCAGTGTAGTGTTGTAATGAAGCTCCTATGTTAACGCTTGATAGCGCTGTCCAGATGATATACTGCAATATGCCAGAAGATTGCATCGACCAATCTGGGTAATTGTGTGCATATTTGGGATATTTGGTTTGCAGACCAGTGACTGTTTCTTGGTCTTCAAAAAAAAGAATCGTTCCATATCCAGCGTTGAATTCATCAATCTTGAGGGCTGTTTTTGGGAATTTTTCAGGTTTAATCATTTCTTGAAGCAATGTTTTCAACGTCTCCCAGAATTTGTTGTGATGTTCTTGTAATAAGACAACAATTCTGCCTGATTGAGAATTGTTAGCGGAAGGACAGTATTTTAAAGCGTTTTCGACGAGCAATAAAAATTCCTCTTGAGACAATGGGAGCTTGTTTTCAATCGCATAACGAGAACGACGATGGATGACATCTTTAAGGTAACGAGACTGCATAAAAACCTCCTTGATTTCTTTCAGTCTATCATAATTCCCGCATCTTGTATAAGTGTAATCCTTTGTGGTATTACGATATCCATACTATGATTTGGCTCATTAGTGATAATAATTTCAATTCGTAGTGTCATTCGTGTATACTTATATCAATCACATGAAAAATTAAATTCAGGAGGATGCTATGTGGACACATGTTGAGGGAATGGAAGGAAGAAAACTGAAATTGTATGCGTTATCAACTTGCGGATGGTGCAAAAAAACAAAAGATCTGCTTGGTGAAAATGGTGTTGCCTATGATTATGTTTTTGTAGATTTGTTGTCATCAGCTGACAAAGATTCTGCCATTGCCGAAATGGAAAAAATGGTTAGTGATTTGGCCTTTCCACTACTGGTAATTGACGAAGAGTTATCGATTCAAGGTTATAAACCAGAAGATATTCAGGTTGCTATTCATGGATAAATCAGATAAAGAGAGAGTCAATGAGTTCTATCAAAGTATCCAGGCGGAGATTGAGGGAAAGGGCTACTATTTAAATCCTGACCGTTCATTTGTGGATGAGTTGTTGCTTGGCCTTTTGCAAAACAACGATCGCTATGGCTATCCTTCATGCCCTTGTCGTCTATCTGCCGGGATAAAAGAGCAGGATATGGATTTGATTTGTCCTTGTGATTACAGAGATGATGACCTGGCTGAATTCGGAGCATGTTATTGTGCTCTGTATGTGGATGAAGATGTATGGGCAGGATTGAAGACGATTTCTTCAATCCCAGAACGAAGAAAAAAGAGAACCGATAGTCAATCCATGGATCTCTTGGATTCTTCTAATCCATCCTTGGCTTACCCAGTCTATCGCTGCAAGGTTTGTGGCTATTTGATGGCCAAAGATCAGCCACCTTCTAAATGTCCCATTTGTGGCGTTAGCAAAGAGAGATTTGAACGATTCATGTAGGAGGAAAACAATGGATATATTGAAAACAGCGATGGGTATGGAACAAATGAGCATCAAGTATTATCAAGAGTTGGGTGAAAAGGTAGGGTTAGCAGCTGTTCGTGGAGCAACCAAGCTTTTGGTTGAGGAAGAAGAGAAACATGTTCAATTTATACGAGAGTATTTGGCTGACAAGAATGCCTGTTTAGAAGATTCTGATGAGAGTTTTGATATTGCTGATATATTTTTTCAATTTAAAAATGAAATCAGGAGTCCATTAAGCATTGACAATTCCATTCTTACTTTGTATCAAAAAGGGATAGAAATGGAACAAAAGAGCATCGACTTATATGAAGGCTTGCTTGGCTCGATGGATGCTGAAAATGATCGTGCGATTATTAAGAAACTGATACTCGAAGAAAAGAAACATAAAGATTTTTTAGAAGGCCTTTTGGATTTGACCAGAACCAGTGAAGAGTGGATCGAGGATCCAGAGTTTAACCATATTGGCGAAAACTATTAATATGGTTATGTAAACGGATAAATTGAATGGGAACGATTAGCCTTGTTATGGAATATGTTTGAAGATATTTGTATTGTATCTCATTAAGAATTTGATCGTTTGATGGTGACGTTGAACCTTAAAAAACTACTTGATTTTAGAATTACTTTCCTGTATAATAAGCAATGCAAACATAAGGACGACATGGGAAGTGGGCAATGAGCCCACTTTTTATATTATACACAGGAGGTTGAACGATGAGTTCTAAAGATATTCAACAACGTCTAGAAGATAGATTTGAAAGAGATATACAAGAATTAGGTTTTTCACTTCGTTATGTTGAATGGATTAAAGAAGGTGCGGAACAATACTTGAGATTCTTTATTTCTAGTCCTGAAGGAATCAGTGTAGATGATTGTGAAAAGGTTTCAAGATTTTTGGATCCTTTGCTGGATAGTGAAATAGACTTAAATCAAGAAGGTTATATCCTGGAAGTATCTTCACCCGGTATTGAAGCTCCACTTAGAAAAGAACGTGATTATGTGGAAGCCATTGATGCCTGGATTTCTGTTAAACTTTATCAAAAGCTTGATGGTAAAAAGCAATTTGAAGGTATTTTGAAGCGCTTTGATCCTTCCAGCATTACCTTAGAAATTAATGGAATAGAAAGGACGCTTAACCGAGATATGATTAGCTCTGCCCGATTGGCAGTACAATTGTAAGGATTGCGCTGGAGGAGAAGACCATGAACAAGGAATTTATTTCTGCATTAAAAGAGATTGAGAAGGAAAAAGGAATCTCAATAGACATTTTAATTGAAGCATTAGAAGCCGCTCTGATATCTGCTTATAAAAAGAATTTTAGCACCCCTCAAAGTGTACGGGTGGTCATTGACAAGGATCTTGGCAGTATTCAGGTTTTTGCACAGAAATTCATTGTTGAGGAAGTAAATGATGATCGACTTGAGGTTTCTTTGGAAGAGGCCAAAATAATCGATTCCTCATACGATATTGGTGATGTTATAGAAAATGAAGTTACTCCGCGTGATTTCGGAAGAATTGCAGCCCAAACTGCCAAACAAGTAGTTGTGCAGCGAATCAGAGAAGCAGAACGAAACATTATTTTTGAAGAGTTCAGTAATCGTGAAAGTGATATCATCACAGGTGTCGTACAAAGAATCGAAAATGGCAACATATTTATCGATTTTGGTAAGACTGAAGGCATGTTGCCCGTAGCAGAACAAATTTCAAAAGAGCGATATACGACTGGTGAACGCATCAAGGTCTATATTGTTGAAGTTAAGAAGACCAATAAAGGACCTCAGATTATTATATCAAGAACTCATCCTGGCTTGATCAAACGGTTATTTGAATTAGAGGTGCCTGAAATCCATGATGGAACTGTTGAAATTAAAAGTGTTTCTCGTGAACCGGGAGCCAGAAGCAAAGTTGCCGTCTATTCAGAGAGTGATGCGATAGATGCAGTTGGTTCTTGCGTTGGGCCAAAAGGAGCACGTGTTCAGAGAATTGTTGATGAGCTTGCCGGGGAAAAAATTGATATTGTCAATTGGGATGAAGATCCTAAGGTCTTTGTTGCCAATGCATTGTCTCCATCCAAAGTTGTAGAAATATTTTTAGAGGATGGAAACAACGCCGCCAGGGTCGTGGTCCCCGACAATCAATTATCACTGGCTATTGGGAAAGAAGGTCAGAATGTTCGATTGGCTGCCAAATTAACAGGCTGGAAAATTGATATCAAAAGCGAAACTCAAATGGAGCAATATATAGAGGAGCATGGCGGAGAAGATGCTTTTCAATCTGAGGGATCCGAATTTACCATGAGATTGGCAGCCTTAATGCAAGAGGATGAAGATATTATCGATGTTTTTGGTGAATTGGAGGAAGAAAATTTAGAGAATGAAGAATAAAAAGATTCCTATGAGAAGCTGTGTCGGTTGCAGAGAAAAAAAGGAAAAAAAATATTTGATTCGTATTGTGCGAACACCTGATCAACAGGTGCAACTAGATCCCGGTGGAAAAATGCCTGGACGAGGTGCTTACATATGTAGGAATGAAGACTGTTTTAAGAAGGCCATTAAGAGCAAGAGTCTGGCAAAAGCACTGGATATGGATTTGGATGATGACTTGATTGTCGAGATAAGCAATATGGTTTTGAAAAATGGATCATAAATTGGCTACGCTATTGGGATTTGCATCAAAATCCGGTAATCTTGTATCAGGCGATAATACATGCCGGGCTCATCTGCGTTCCATAAAATTAATTATTATGAGCACAGATTGCAAAGAAGAGGCAGCGAATTTTTTTGCCAGACAATTTCAAAATAAATGCTATACCGTAGGAAATCGCTACGAACTGGGATTGGCTATAGGAAAATCACCTAGAACTGTCATTGGCATTACTGATGCGCAATTTGCAAAAAGCATAGAGAAATCTATGAGAGGTTAAATAACGGAGGTATACAGCATGGCAAAAAAAAGATTATATGAACTGGCGAAGGAACTAAAAACAACCAATCAAGAAATGTTATGGGTAACAAAAAAATTAGGTGTTGATGTAAAAAACCATATGAGCACCATATCGGAAGAGGATGAAACAAAAGTTAGAAGCTTCATTGCAGAAGCTTTCAAACGTCTAGAACAGAAGGAAAAAGAACGCAAACAAGCTTTGCAAGATAAAAGAGATGCTGAGCAAAAGGCGGCGCAACAACAGGTTGCTCCCCAAAAGAAACCTACTCCGGTAAAAAAATCCGAGCAAGAGGTTCGGAAGCCTGCTACAGCACGGCCAAGACCTGCAACCACGGATAGGCCAAGACCTGCAACCACAGATAAGCCAAGGCCTATTTCCAGAAAACCAGCTGATGCTAAAAACACCAAATCGGTTGAAAAGGAATCGGTGGATGAACTTTTTATCGCACCAGCACGCAAGAAGATCAAACCAGTCGAGAAAAAGAAAAAACCACTGGAAGAGGAAGAGGATCGTTTCAGTAAAAAAGCAAAGAAAGAAAAAATTGATCGCAATAAGTCTTTGAGTGATAGAAAAAGTTCACAAAGAGACAGAAGAAAGAAGTCCAAGTCACCGAAACAGGCACCAGCATTGGTTACTGAGGTAACCATTGGTGAAGAAATTATGATTAAAGATCTTGCTATGAAAATCAGTAAAACAGCATCTGATGTGATTTCTAAACTCATGAAACTTGGCGTACTTGTGACCATCAATGAAACGATTGACTATGATACGGCTGCCTTGGTTCTCGATGAATACAACATCAAAGTAGAATTCAAAAGCAACAAACGAATCACGCAAATCGAGTTACCCAAGACACATGTAGATGGTGACGCAATCAAAAGACCTCCCATCATTACAGTGATGGGCCATGTGGACCATGGTAAAACATCCTTGTTAGATGCTATTCGATCTACCAAGGTCACCGAAGGAGAGGCCGGCGGAATCACGCAGCATATAGGTGCTTATCAAGTTGAACACAACAATGAAAAGTTAACATTTATTGATACTCCTGGCCATGCTGCCTTTACATCCATGAGAGCGCGTGGAGCACAGGTTACTGACATTGCTATTCTTGTGGTTGCCGCCGATGATGGTGTGAAGCCGCAGACCATAGAAGCGATTGCTCACTCTAAAGCAGCCAAAGTACCTATCATTGTTGCCATCAACAAAATGGACAAAGAAGGGGCGAACCCCGAACGCGTGATGCAACAGTTAACTGAATACGAACTGGTTTCCGAAGAGTGGGGCGGCGATACAATCTTTTGTAAGGTATCTGCCATCACCAAAGATGGATTGGAAAATCTTTTAGAAATGATTCTTCTGGTTTCAGAGATGTTGGAATTAAGAGCCGTACCCGACAGGTTGGCAGATGGTTTTGTCATCGAAGCAGAACTTGACAAGGGGAAAGGGCCTGTCGCGACTTTGTTGGTGAAACAAGGAACCTTGAAAGTAGGGGATGTCGTCGTTACTGGGCAGTGTGTAGGACGAGTACGTGCTATGTATGATGAACGTGGAGACAGTGTGGAAATGGCGCCTCCTTCTACGCCAGTAGAAGTCTTGGGCTTGAGTACGGTTCCACAAGCTGGCGATATTTTCCAATGTGTGGATGATGAAAAATATGGAAGAGACATTGTGGAACAGCGTTGCATTGTCGAAAAAGAAGAAGCTGTATCTAAGAATCGAAAGGTTACCCTAGAAGACTTGTTTAAAGGTTTGAATGAGGGTGAGAAAAAAGAACTGAATTTGATTATCAAAGGTGACGTCCAAGGTAGCGTTGAAGCATTGATCCAATCCTTACGTAATTTAAATACAGATGAGGTTAAAGTATCCATTATCCACAGTGGAGTTGGTGCTATCACAGAAACAGATGTGATTCTTGCTTCGGCTTCAAGTGCTATCATCATTGGTTTTAATGTGAGACCAGATGCCAATGCCAAGAAAGCGGCTGAGCTAGAAGAAGTGGACATCAAGCTTTATCGTATCATCTATGAAGCGATTGATGATGTTAAGGCAGCCATGTCTGGTTTACTGGATCCTGAGATCAAGGAAGTGGAATTGGGCGTGGTAGAAGTTCGAGATATCTTCAAAGTACCCAAGGTCGGGACCATTGCCGGATGTTATGTAACCAGTGGAAAAATAACCAATACAGCTAACGTTCGTATAGTGCGTGATGGTATTATCGTTTTCGATGGCAAACTAAGTTCATTAAAACGATTCAAGGATGATGCCAAAGAGGTGGCCAGTGGATTTGAATGCGGGATAGGATTTGAGAAGTTTAATGATTTAAAAGAAGGTGATGTTATCGAAGCCTATACTTATGTCAAGCACGCAAGAGAACTCTAAACCGATTGCAAGAAATGGAAGTGATAAAATGAGTAAACAAAGAGCCAGAAGGGTTTCAGAGGAATTAAAGAAGGAAGTTTCTATTATACTACGTGATCAGGTCAAAGATCCGAGGATGGGATTCATTACGATTACCAGTGTAGATGTGTCCAATGATCTTAGTGATGCCAAGATATATTTTAGCGTTCTTGGCGAAGCACATGATATCGAAGAAACTATTAAAGCTTTTGAAAGTGCAAAAGGATATATCCGTAGAGAAATTGGACAAAGGATCCAATTGCGTCATGTCCCGGAAATTAGATTTATCTACGATCATTCAATTGAACAGGGAAGTCATATCGATTCCTTATTAGAGCAAATAAAAAAAGGAGAATCCAGTGAATAACCATATCCATAAAATTCTGGAAGCTCTCAAAGACCAAAAAATATTGATTACCAGCCACAGGGACCCAGACGGGGATTGTCTGGGTTCTACAGTGGCTATGACATTGGCTTTACAGCAATTGGGCTATGAGGTAACAGCTGTCAATCGTGACATGATTCCCTATCGTTACGCATTCTTAGACCCCTCAGGTATCATAAAAACACCACATGCGTTATCTGATTATGATCACCAAGTTGCTATCGTATTGGATGCGAGTGATCTTCTGAGATTGGGTTATGACATGCATGCATTGTTTCCGCACGTCAAGACTATCATCAATATTGACCATCATATGAGCAATCAATTGTTTGGTGATATCAATCTTATAAAGGTCAAAGCGGCTGCCAATTGTGAAATACTGTATGATGTTCTTACATTGATGAATGTTGTTGTCAATGAGGATATAGCCAATGCCCTTTATGTGGGAATAACGACAGATACAGGTTCTTTTAAATATGAGGCTACTTCGTCCAAAACACTTAGAATTGCTGCGTCGTTGATTGATCATGGGGCTGATATCAATCTTATTCGTACCAATGTATGGGAGAATGAACCTTTCAATCGGATTTTGGCTCTTAGCGAGGTATTGGATAATTTAAAGATATCTGAGGACGGCCGTCTCTCTTGGATTAAAATATCTCAAGGTGCTATTCTTAAACATCAGTTGACCAACGGTGATCTTGAATCCTTTGTGGACTATCCTCGCACCATTACAGGTGTTGAAGTTGCTTTGTTCATCAAAGAAATTGAAGAAGGTTTTCTTAAGGTTTCGATTCGAACAAAATCATTGGTAGATGCTACAAAAATAGCTGGTATATTTGGCGGCGGAGGACATAAACGAGCTGCAGGCTTTAAAATCAAAGGTGATTTACTAGATCAAGAAGCTCACATCATTGAAAAAGTAAAACAAGAAATCGACAGGGAATTCTCATGCATGGATTTATCAATGTAAAAAAAGAAGCTGGATGGACATCACATGATGTGGTGGCAAAATTAAGGGGAGTACTTAAGAATAAACGAATCGGTCATACAGGTACCCTGGACCCTGAAGCGGAGGGAGTTCTGGTGGTAGCCGTTGGCCAAGCTACTAAGTTTATTCAGTACATGGAAGACGTTCCCAAAACCTACCTTGCAACAATGATTTTTGGTCTTGCCACGGATACCGAAGACATTCATGGTGAAGTTGTGGAGACCAGAGAGATTCATGAGGTAGATGGGAGTCTGTTTGAAGCGTGTCTAACTTCTATGAAGGGTAATCTTTGCCAAACGCCCCCCATGTATTCTGCTATAAAGATAAAGGGAAAGAAACTGTATCAACTTGCTCGTAAAGGGATCGAAATCGATCGACCTTCTCGCAGCATTATTGTTTACGATAATAGAATATTGCAGATTCCCAGACAAGATGAAAATGGTCAATGGAAGGCAATATTTGAAGTCCATTGTTCAAAAGGAACCTATATCCGCACCTATTGTAAGGATTTGGCTCTATGCATGAATACGATAGGTGTAATGAGTGAATTATGCAGGACAGCAGTAGGTTCTTTTGCAATGAAAGAAGCACTTACTGTGCAGCAGATTATGGATTATGTCGATCGAGATGATTTTTCTTTCTTATTGCCTATTCCAGACGTTTTACCAGGGAAAAAGTACCAGGCGCAAAGTGATATCGCACAAAACAGAGTGATGCATGGTAATTATTTGGAATGGAATGATCTTGGAATCCATGGCCGTGAGGATATTGATGACCCTCTCAATATGATCATAGTATCTCCCCATGGTGATTTCCTGGCTATGGGCCAATGTGCTGATGAGAACGATCGGATTGTTAAAATGAAGAAGGTGATGGCCCATGAAGATAATTGAGAATCTCAAGTGTATACGTGAACCGGTATGTATCTCATTGGGGAACTTTGACGGCTTACATATAGCCCATAGGAGACTCATTGAACAAACTGTGCAGATGTCACGCGAGAACAACATAGCCTCAGCTATTCTGACGTTTTCACCGCACCCTAAAGAATACTTCTTCGGCAGAGGACCAGAGCAAATACTGCCTCATCATATCAAAGACAAATTACTTACCCAAATGGGGGTTGATTACCTTGTTATTCTTCCGTTTGATGCCCAAATGGCCACCATGCCTCCAGAAAAATTTGTCAAAGAAATACTGATTGATCGTTTCCACGCCCAGTGTATTTTCGCTGGCTACAATTATCATTTTGGAAATAAACAGATGGGCAATGTATTCTTGTTGCAGGAGATGCAACAAGAATACAACATAAAGGTATGGGTTCAAAATGAAATCCGAATCAACAACATCAGTGTCAGTAGTACTGCTGTTCGTGACTATATAAAAGAAGGAAAGGTTCACATTGCAGGAGCGTTGCTGGGCTATTATCCCCTCATAGAGGGTTCAGTAGTAAGAGGAAACAAATTGGGAACTTCCATGGGATTTCCTACTGCCAATCTTGATTTACAAGAAAATTTATTGGTACCCAAAGAGGGTGTCTATATTGGGTATGTCAAATTTTCAGGAAATCTGTATAAATCTTTAATCAATGTGGGAACCAAACCGACCATTGGTGCTGGATTCAAAAAGAATATCGAAGCATATATGTTGGATTTTAAGGGAGATTTGTATGATAAGATGATCCAGGTTTGCTTTACCGAACGTATACGTGATGAGATGAAGTTCGATAGTTTACATGATTTGATGGCGCAAATGCACCTTGATGAACAAAAAGCACGACATCAAGCATTTCCCACCAGGAGTAACATTGCTCTTTTTCCCGAATCTTTGTACTAGTACTTGTCAACTATAGACTTTTTTGTTATGATAGCTTTTGTGGAACCTTAAGTTTGGTTAAACATTTCCTCGATGTGGTACGAGACTTAGGGCGATTATGAAAAAAAAGGAGGAAACCAAAATGGCATTAAAAGTGAAACAAGAGGTCATCGATGCTTATAAATTGAGTGACAATGACACTGGATCTTCTGAGGTTCAGATTGCATTATTGACCAACAGAATCAATCATCTGACGGCGCATGTTCAGGTTCATAAAAAAGACCACCATACCCGAAGAGGTCTTTTGAAACTGGTTGGAAAACGCAAAAGGCTTCTAAAGTATCTGCGTGAAAATGATTTCGATCGTTATAGAACGGTAATTCAAAGTTTGGGTATTAGACGCTAAATGACGTCATAGTAAGAACAGGTAATCATAGCCTGTTCTTTTTTCTTGTTTTTTAACGGGCAGACAATTATACTGGAAAAGAAGATGCAGAGAAAAATGAAAGTAGGGTTGGGAAGGCTCAACCGAAGGAGGACGTTTTGAAAAAAGTATTGAAGAAATCAATGGACATTGCAGGTAGAGAATTCTCTCTAGAATGTGGGAAAATGGCTATGCTGGCCAATGGATCGGTGGTAGCCAGGTATGGAGATACACTTATCCTGTCTACAGCCACTATGGCAAAGGAGCCTCGTCAGGGAATGGATTTTTTTCCGCTTACTGTTGATTTCGAAGAAAAGATGTATTCAGCAGGTAAGATTCCCGGCGGATTTATCAAACGTGAAGGGCGACCGGGTGAGAAAGGTATTTTGGCCTGCAGATTAACTGACAGACCAATCAGACCATTGTTCCCCAAAGGATTCAAAAACGATATTCAGATTGTGAATACCGTTCTATCGAATGATGAAGACAATGAATTTGATGTAATTGGCATCATTGGATCATCTGTTGCACTACACTTGTCTGATGCTCCATTTTTAGGACCCATTGCCGCCATTCGAGTTGGTCTGATCGAGGATGAATATGTTTTCAATCCCACCATGGAACAGCATAGGGAAAGTTTACTGAATCTTACGGTGGCTGGGACTTTTGATGCGGTCATGATGGTAGAAGCCGGCGCCAATATGGTCTCAGAGGGAAAAGTGCTGGAAGCGATTTTGCTGGCGCATGAGGAAATTAAAAAAATTGTTCGTTTTATTGAAAAATTCAGGGATGAAGCTTTGGCTTTAGGACTAGCCAAAGACAAGTTGATATTTGTTCCGGAAGAAATAGATCCTGATTACAAGCAGACAGTTGTGACACATATTCAAGAACGGTTGACTGAGGTGGTGCAGCGTGCAAAAAATGAAAAAGCGAGCAAGCAAGAACGTGATGCCTTGTTTCATGAATGCAAATCATTAGCCAAAGAGAGCTTCTTTGAACAGTATGAATCGTTGCTGGAAGAAAATCCTGAATATAAAGGATGGTTTTCCAATATTTATAGTGAAACCGAGAAGAAGACCATAAGACAAATGATCATCAAAGAAGGCGTTCGCATCGATGGACGATTACTGGATCAAGTACGCAACATTCAGTGTGAAGTCGGTTTATTGCCCCGGGTGCATGGTTCTGCTTTGTTTACACGTGGCGAAACGCAAATTCTATCCTCCGTTACCTTGGGTACGGGTGCTGATGAGCAGATGATTGACGGATTAAATACACAGGAGCTAACCAAACGGTATATACATCACTACAATTTTCCACCCTATAGTGTAGGAGAAGTGAGACCGATGAGAGGCCCAGGAAGAAGAGAAATTGGACACGGAAATCTCGCAGAACGTGCATTGATACCAGTTGTTCCCAGCAATGATGCTTTTCCTTATGTGATTCGTGTCGTATCTGAGGCCCTTAGTTCCAATGGTTCTACTTCCATGGGTAGTGTTTGTGGATCCAGTATGAGTCTCATGAATGCAGGTGTCCCTATATCGGCAGGGGTATCAGGTATTGCCATGGGATTAATCAAAGAAGGGGAAGACGTGATCGTCTTGACCGACATTCAGGGGTTGGAAGACCATTTAGGAGATATGGATTTTAAGGTAACTGGTACTAGAGAAGGCGTTACTGCAATGCAGATGGATATCAAATGTGATGGAATCAATAGAGAAATTCTGCATGAAGCTTTACAGGCTGCTCTGAAGGGTCGGTTGCATATTCTTGATAAAATGGAGGAAGCCATTCAGGTTCCCAATGAGGAGCTTTCACCCTATGCGCCTAAAATTACTACTCTGTGGATCAGTACAGACAAGATACGCGAAGTGATAGGACCAGGGGGAAAAGTCATCAAGAAGATCATTGAAGAAACCGGGGTTCAAATCAATATCACGGATGATGGGCGTGTCGACATAGCGGCTGTTGATCAAGAAGCAGGTCAAAAAGCCATCGATATTATCACAGCCATTACCGCAGAAGTTGAACCAGGTAAGATCTATGAAGGAAAAGTTGTAAAAGTTATGGAATTTGGTGCTTTTGTTGAGGTAATCCCTGGTGTGTATGGAGCCAGTGGGAAAGAAGGTCTTGTTCATATTTCCCAACTAGACTATAAACGTGTCGAAAAGGTTGAGGATGTAGTTAAAGAAGGTGAGTCCATTCGTGTAAAAGCTATGGGATATGATAAACAAGGACGTCTAAAATTGTCTAGAAAAGATGCCATAAAAGAGTAACTAACTCCAAACGGTAGGATACCTCTCAAGTAGATAGTCTAATGAATCAGAATTAGACTATCTACTTTGGAGGTTTTTTTATTGACAATATGTTATGTATTCAATATAATCATATACGGATATACGAATATGGAAGCGAGGTACGGCAAATGAAAATTGGTATGATCTGCATTGGTAATTCATGCCGCAGTCAAATGGCAGAAGGATTCTTAAAACATAGGGAAGATCCTAATGTTGAAGTGTATAGCGCCGGGACGGAACCGGGAGATCAAATCAATCCAAATGCTATATTGGTCATGGAAGAGCTGGGCATTGATCTTACTGGCCAATATCCAAAATATGTGGAGGATATTCCCGATTTGGATATACTGGTTACGATGGGGTGTGGTGTTCAATGTCCATCTAAACCGGCGAAATACCGGGTAGCCTGGGAGATTGACGACCCCGTGGGCAAAGATCTCGATGTTTTTCGTCAAACAAGGGATATCATACAAGAAAACATTAATAATTTGTTGTATGATATGGAAAGTGGCAAATTCCATGAATAAATTAGAGGATTTTTTTAAACTTTTGGCTGATGAGACAAGACTGAGAGTGTTGCATCTTTTGTCATATGGCCCATTGTGTGTTTGTCAATTGACGGGAATCATGAAGGAGCCTCAAGCAAAAGTTTCCAGACACTTATCCAAGTTAAGAGATGGAAAACTGGTGAAAACGACTCGGCAGGAGCAGTTTATCGAGTATCGTTTAGCAGATGATCATGCGTTGCTGATGGCTTTGATATCCATTTTGCATGATTACCAAAATGATGAATACTGGAAACAAGATATACAGAATTTGGCATTCAAAGATGTCTTTCTCAACGAGTGTAAACACAAATAAGCGGAGGCAATAGTATGCAAAGCATTTCTGATATTTTGAGTTGGATGAACCAACAACTTTTACGTATGGATTGGCTTTACCAACTCATTTGGAATTTATTGGGCCAGGTATTTGGGATAGACATGCAATCCCGTATGGGTGAGAGTCTGCATTTTTTTATTTATGATGTTATCAAAATTTTCATTCTTCTTACTGTCTTGATTTACGGTATTTCTTTCATACAAAGTTATTTCCCGCCAGAGAAAACAAAGCGAATTTTGGGTGGTGTGAAGGGGATAAAAGGCAATATTCTGGGTGCTCTACTAGGTACCATAACACCATTTTGCAGTTGCTCCAGCATCCCAATATTCATTGGATTCACATCTGCCGGGCTGCCAATGGGGGTTGTTTTTTCATTTTTGATCTCTTCTCCTTTTGTTGATTTGGCTTCTTTGTTGGTTTTAAGCTCGTTTTTCGGCTTCAAAATCGCTATAGCCTATGTTTTGGTTGGACTTCTTTTGGCCATAGCCGGTGGAACACTCATTGAAGCGTTGCATATGGAAGAATATGTTGAAGCCTATGTTCGTAATGCTCAGAATGTTCAGACTGATATGGAAGAGATGACCATGAAAGAACGTGGTGAGTATTCTTTAGAGCAGGTGAAGAGTATATTTATCAAAGTTTGGAAATTTGTTCTTCTGGGGGTAGGTATTGGTGCTGTTATCCATAACTGGATCCCGCAGTCTGTCATTGAAAGTGTCATCGGCAGTAGTAATCCTTTTGCAGTCTTGTTGGCTACTTTGGTAGGTATACCTATGTATGCTGATATTTTTGGAACGATACCGATTGCAGAAGCGTTGTTTCTTAAGGGAGTCAATGTGGGTACAGTTCTCTCTTTCATGATGGCGGTTACTGCCTTATCCTTGCCTTCCATCATCATGATCAGTAAAGTGATCAAAGGGCGACTGTTGTATACATTTGTAGGAATTATAGCAGGAGGGATCGTTCTTATCGGCTATTTCTTCAATGCATTTTCCTTTTTGCTCATTTAACAGCTTTACATTACAATACAATTTATGATTATGGAAAGGGATATTATGAAAATTGAAATTTTAGGAACTGGATGTAAAAAATGTAAACAGTTGCAATTGGAAGCGGAAAAAGCCGTTTCTATGTCAGGGATTACAGCTGATGTGATCAAGATAGACAACCCTATAGATATCGCTGCCTATGGGGTCATGAATACACCTGCCATTGCTATTGATGGAAAGATCATGGCCAGTGGCAAAGTGATAGACGCCAAAAAAATCATGGAATGGTTGTCTTAAAAAAATGCGAATCCATGGCCATGGAACCGATGCGAAATCTTGCAATTACCAGTTGATTATCCATGGTATTTCCTTTAGGGTATAAGAAAGGAGTTGCCATGACCATCCAAACCATGTTTTTCGATTTTTTTAAGATTGCTTTGTTCACACTAGGTGGCGGATATGCCATATTGCCTGTGATGCACAATCATTTTGTGAAGAAAAAAAAACTTATATCAGAAAATGAGTTTCAAGAATTTCTTTCGGTAGTACAAGGTCTTCCTGGGTCTTTGGCAGCCAATTGTGCAACCTTGATAGGATACAAACTCTATGGGGTTTTTGGTTCCATCATTGCTGTTCTAGGAAGTATTATGCCTTCGTTTATCACCATCACATTGATCAGCATCTTTTTTTCACAAATCAGCAGTGTCACGGTCGTGGCCAAATTCTTTTTGGGAATTCGCCCTGCCGTAGTGGCTCTGATTCTGTACTTTGGGATCGGGATGATGAGAAAAACGAGATGGAATATCATCAAGGGCATCATGCTGGTATTCTTCTTATGTATGTTTATCTTTCTTAACATAAATCCTATCATGATGATTCTATTGGGAATATTTTCAGGCCTTTTGTATACTGCTTGGATTATCAGAAAGGGAAAAGCATGATCTATTGGCAGCTTTTTTGTATTTTTTTTAAGGTCGGCCTATTCAGCTTCGGAGGTGGGTTGGCCATGATTCCACTTATTCAGAATGAAGTTGTCCTGAAGATGAATTGGCTAAGTCCATTTGAATTTTTAGATGCCATCGCTTTTGCACAGCTTACACCTGGACCTATTGCACTCAATGTGGCTACATATGCAGGCCATCAGACGGGTGGGATCTTTGGTGGGGTCGTAGCCACAGCTGGAGTTGTGATGCCCTCGTTTATGATTAGTCTTGCCCTGGCTGTATTGTTTTCTCGCGTGAGGGGACATATGGCTTATCAGAATGTATTGGAAATCATCAAATTGGTCGCGATTGCTTTGATTGTATCAACAGCCATTCTACTTTGGCCTAATTCCATAATAGACAGCCGAGGTATTCTCATTTTTGCTGCTAGTTTTCTTCTGTTCAATTTAGAACGTTTCAATCCTGCCCTGATCATCATTTTGGCGGGGTTTGCTGGATTGATTGTATACGCATAAAAAAAGGCTTCTATATAAGAAGCCTTTTCATTATACTGCCCTTTTCACACTACCCGAACGTAAACAACGGGTGCAGACGTTCATCTTTTTGTTTGAGCCACCAACGTTGACGCGTACTTTTTGGATATTTGCACGCCAAACCCTTTTGTTCTTTATATTTGAGTGGGACGCTGTCATACCAGCAACGGTTGTTTTTCCACAGATATCACATTTTGCCATTCTATCGCACCTCCTTTAGTTTGAACAATTTCTTTTTTACATACCCTTAGAGTATAGCAGTCCACCATGCTTTACGCAACCCCCAGACTCCTTTTATTAGTTTGAGGTTTAAATTTATTCATGTTATAATCCATTCAGGAAAGGAGAGTATCATGCCAAATAAAATGAAAACAAAAGATGGTACAATCACCATTACAAAGGATGTCATTGCTGATATTGCTGGTGCCGCAACGACAGAATGCTATGGAATTGTCGGTATGGCCAGCCAAAAGATTCAAGATGGTTTGTTTCAGCTTATCGGTTCCGAATCTATGAACAAAGGAATCATTGTTCGCACAAAGAATGAGAGAATAACGATAGATTTATACATTTTGGTGAGCTATGGAACAAAAATTAGTGTTGTTGCCCAAAATATAATAGAAAATGTGAGATACAAAGTTGAAACGCTGACCGGCGTAAAAATTGAAAAAATAAATGTCATCGTACAGGGTGTAAGAACGATTGACTAGGAGGTGCATGCATATGATGAAAGACTATTTTGATGCATCTCAGCTAAAGGACATGTTTATTGCTGGTGCAAACAATTTAGCAGCCAATAAGGAAATGATCAACAACTTGAATGTATTTCCCGTTCCGGACGGGGATACAGGTACCAACATGAGTCTGACAGTCATGTCTGCTACCAAAGAATTGGAGAAATATGACAAGTTGAGCTACAACGAATTTGCTAAAGCATTGTCTACAGGTGCTCTGATGGGAGCGAGAGGTAATTCAGGCGTTATTTTATCCCAAATATTCAGAGGTTTTGCCAATGTCATTGCTGATGCTGAACAGGTAGACCAGCAGACGTTGGCTGATGCTACACATCATGCTGTGGAAATTGCTTATAAAGCGGTCATCAAACCGGTTGAAGGTACTATTCTTACCATCATTCGTGCCCTTAGCCAAGCTGCCAAAGAGGCTCTTTCACTCTCAATGAGCATGGAAGATATGATATCTTACATGATATCTGAGGGGTACAAAATGTTGGACAAGACACCGGATATGCTACCAATACTTAAGCAGGCCAACGTCGTGGACGCTGGTGGGATGGGATTGTTGGTCATGCTTCAAGGGGCAGAGGCTCATTTGAAAGGCATTGAAATCGAAAATGTATTTTCTGCTGATGTTGAAGTGGAAATCAAGGACCATAGAGAATTGAGAGAAGAAGATATTATTTATCCATATTGTACGGAATTATTCATCAAAGGAATTAATCTGAAAAAAGAAATAATTATTCATGAATTAAACAAACTCGTTGGAGACAGCTTGGTGGTAGTCGTTCAAGACGATATAGCTAAAATTCACATGCATACGGATGACCCTGGAAAAATTCTGGGTTATGGTGTAACACTCGGAAGTTTGCATGATATAAAAATAGAAAACATGAGAGAACAATTTGAAGTTCGTCAAAAAAAGCCTGAAGAACGCAAAGCATTTGGCTTCATGACGGTTGCATCTGGAGATGGACTTAGGGAAATAGCCAAAAGTATGGGTGTCGACTACACGGTTTCAGGTGGGCAAACCATGAATCCCAGCACAGAAGACATTGTTGCTGGTATCAAGGAAGTTCATGCCGAAACTGTTTATGTTCTTCCCAACAATAAGAATATCATCATGGCAGCAGAGCAATCGGTTCATTTATTGCCTGATTTGCATGTGGTTGTGATTCCAAGCACCTCATTTGCGCAAGGCATGGCATCCCTGATTGCTTTCAACCCAGAGTTGACATCGGCAGAGAACAAAGAGAACATGTTGGGTGCAATGGAGCAAATTGTATCTTGTGAGGTTACCTATGCTGTGCGCGACACTGAATTTGACGGTCATACGATCAAGGAAGGTGGTATTTTAGGTTTAGCAGATGGAAAAATCGTGCTTACTGGAGATGAAGTCAGAAAAACAACCCTGGATCTAATTAGCGAGGTTGAGAATGGCCATGAAATTATTACCATTTATTATGGCGAAGATGTCTTAGAAGAAGATGCCAATGAACTGATATCGGAACTGGAAAAGCGATACGAAGATGCTGAAATTGAGTTGTATTATGGCGGTCAGCCGCTATACTACTATTTGATATCCATTGAATAATTCCAGGGGCCTGATTATTCAGGCCCTTTTGATGTTTTTATAGCCATGCGATGAAAATGGCCTTGTAGAATTCAATAATACTCAAGAGTTGGAGAACGAAATGAGCAACACCAGTAACATTTTCACCATTGAACATCTCGTGGATAAGGTAAAAGCATACAATCCGGATGTTGATCAGAAACTCATCTATAAAGCTTATCAAATTGCTTCTGAAGCACACAAGGGTCAAGTGCGTAAATCCGGCGAAGATTATATCACACATCCTCTTTCAGTAGCATTCATATTGACAGATTTTCAAATGGATACATCTTCTATAGTGGCAGGACTGTTGCATGATGTAGTTGAGGATACTGTTATTTCACTAGAAGAAGTACAGGACCAGTTTGGAGATGAAATTGCTCATCTGGTCGATGGTGTAACCAAGCTGTCCATGATTGAATATAAAGACAGAGAAGAACACCAAGTTGAAAACTTGCGAAAAATGTTATTGGCGATGGCCAAGGATATTCGTGTTATCCTCATTAAATTATCAGACAGATTGCATAATATGAGAACATTAAAGTACATGACCATAGAGAAACAAAAACGAACAGCACAAGAGACGTTGGAAATCTATTCTCCTTTAGCACATCGACTTGGTGTGTTTAAAATCAAATGGGAGCTCGAAGATTTGGCTTTAAAACACCTGGAACCAGAAAGTTACAGACAATTGGTGCAAACCATTTCCATGAAGCGGTTGGAAAGAGAAGAATACATCAATAGTGTTATCGATATTTTAAAACATGAAATCAAAGAATTGAATATTGAAGTTGATATTCAGGGGAGACCCAAACATTTCTATAGCATTTACAACAAAATGACCAAGCAACACAAAGAGCTAAGTGAGATTTATGATCTTATTGCCATTCGCATCATTCTTGATTCTGTCCGAGACTGTTATGCTGTTTTGGGTATCATTCACACCCTATGGAAACCTATTCCTGGAAGATTTAAAGATTATATTGCCATGCCCAAACCCAATATGTATCAATCCCTGCATACGACAGTGATTGGCCCAGGAGGAGAACCTTTCGAGGTACAGATCAGAACTTGGGAGATGCATCGGACCTCTGAGTTTGGCGTAGCGGCTCATTGGGAGTACAAAGAAGGAAAACAGCAACGAAGTACGGGAGACCTCAATAAACAATTTACTTGGTTTCGGAACACCATTATGGATTTACAAAAGGATACTGGTACAGCTAAGGATTTCATTGATACCCTAAAAACGGATATCTTTTCAGACCGTGTATATGTATTTACCCCCAAAGGTGACGTAGTTGAGTTGAAACAAGATTCTACACCGATAGATTTTGCTTACATGATTCATACAGATGTAGGCAACCGAATGATTGGGGTCAAAGTAAACGGAAAAATGGTTCAGTTTGATCATAAATTGAAAACGGGTGATATTGTAGAAGTCAAAATCGCAAGGACTGGCAAACCCAGCATGGATTGGCTGAAAATAGTATCGACAACACAAGCCCGCAACAAAATTCGTAACTATTTTAAAAAGCTGAATCGTGATCAAAAAGTAGCACTGGGGAAAGAACTGTTGCTCAAAGAGATCAACAAAGAACATTTGGATCATAAATATCTGAATGATATCTATTTAAATGAACTATTGAAGGTTTATTCCATGAATGCGCTAAGCGATATGTATGCTGCCATTGGAGACAATGGGCTTACAGCTACGCAAATCGTCAATCGCTTAAAAGACATGGCGCGTAAAGAAAATAAGGAGTCATTGGCTTTTTATGAAAGCACCATTAAACCATGGGATGATTTTGGAAAAGCATCCAACGGTATACGCGTCAAAGGTATTGATGATACTTTGATCCGTATTTCGCGTTGTTGCAACCCTATTCCTGATGATGCTATTGGCGGCTATATCAGCAGGGGGGCAGGGGTATCTGTTCACCGACAAGATTGTGCCAATTTTCAATATTTGAAGAAAACGGAACCAGAACGTATTATTGAGGTTGCTTGGGACAATAAACAGAATAGCATTTATCAAGTTAAAATAGAAATTATTGGTTTCAACCGAGATCAGCTGGCTTTGGATATCATGAAAGTACTCAATGAAGCCAAAACAACCATCAATTCCTTTAATGCACGCATCACCAAAGATTCCATGGCTCAGATTGATATTAAGATATTGATCAATGATCTAGGCCATTTGGAATACATTATCCAAAAACTCAATGGAATCAATGATGTTATCAATGTAAAACGAGTAACCCCTGGTAAACTTGGAGGGAAAAGCATTGAGAGTAGTCATGCAAAGAGCAAAAAACAGTAAGGTTAGTGTGGATGGAATTACAATTGGAGCCATTGAACATGGTTTGGTGGTATTTCTAGGTGTGGAAAATACGGATACCTTGCACGATGTGGATTATTTGGCCAGAAAAATTGCTCGAATAAGAATCTTCCCTGATGAAGATGGGAAAATGAACCGATCTATCCTCGATGTGCAAGGACAAATTTTGTTGATTTCACAATTTACACTTTTTGGAGATGCGCACAAAGGCAATCGACCAAGTTTCGTCCAAGCGGCCGATCCCGTTCTTGCCAATCAATTGTACCAATCGTTGATTAATGCTCTAGAACAATACAATATAGTAGTGGAAACCGGCCAATTCCAGCAGCAAATGTCGGTTTCCCTGATCAATGAAGGTCCTGTTACCATAATCATGGATTCGAATAAGAAATTTTAAGGAGACAGTGATGATTTATAAACGATTTACGTCGGGAACGATTGCTTCTTGTACTTATATATTGGCAGATGAATTTACCAAGGAAGCTGTGATGATTGATCCTGGTTATACGCAAAAAGAAGCAGATGTATTTATTGAAGAAGAAAATTTGACATTAAAGTATATTATCGACACCCATGGCCATGCTGATCATATCCACAACAATGCATATTTCAAGACAAAATACGGTTCAGAAATTCTTATTCATCCTCTAGATGCCAATTATCTTGAGAATCCCAATATGAATCTAAGTGAATACTTGGGATATGCTCTACAAAGCCCTCCTGCGGATAGATTGGTGAATGATGGAGATGAAATCAAATTCGGGCGTGAAATACTGACTGTCCACCATACACCGGGACACACACCGGGGAGTATCTCATTAAGCCGTGACGGCGCCTGGTTTGTTGGTGATTTGGTTTTTAATGGTTCTGTAGGCAGAACGGATCTTACAGGTGGAGATGCCGATTTGTTGATGAAAACCCTTAAAGAGAAAATCATCAACCTACCCGAAGAAACCAAAATATATTCCGGACATGGCTATTATGAAACGACTATTAAAGAACAAAAAAGAGTTAATCCTTTTTTTCTTAACTTGATGGGAGGCCAAGATGAATGAAATAAAATATGTTGATTTCGAAACACTTGAAAAACTCATGCAACAAATATTGATGGCAGCAGGTGTTCCGGAACAAGATGCCAAGATTGTGGCAGATGTCCTGATTCAGGCAGACAAGCTAGGGATTGATTCTCATGGGATCAATCGACTTAAACCGATTTACATTGATCGCATCAAACAGGGTATTTTAAATCCAGTAACCGAAATTGAAGTAATTAAGGATTCGCCAACCACTACGATATTCGATGGGCATAATGGCATGGGGCATGTTGTTGCCAAAACTGCGATGCAACGAGCTATCGACAAGGCAAGACGTTACGGTCTAGGGATGAGTGCTGTTCGCAATTCCACTCACTATGGCATAGCTGGTTATTATGCGCTGATGGCTACCAAACAAGATATGATTGGTATAACAGGGACCAATGCCAGGCCATCGATTGCTCCCACATTCGGAGTAGAAAACATGATGGGAACAAATCCATTGACCTTTGGCATTCCTACAGATGAGGCATTTCCATTTTTATTGGATTGCGCCACATCTGTAACCCAAAGAGGAAAAATAGAATATTATGCAAGAAATGGAATGGATACACCACCTGGATTGGTTATTGATCAATCTGGAGATGAAATGACTGACAGCGTAAAAATTCTTCAAGCCTTGGTGGCAGGCGAAGCCGCTTTGCTGCCACTTGGTGGTAAAGGCGAAGAGAATGGTGGCTACAAAGGATATGGCTATGCTGCCGTGGTGGAAATTCTTTCAGCAGCCTTGGCTGGAGGAAGTTTTCTGAAAATGCTGACTGGTTTTGATGAACAGGGCAATCGCATTCCTTATCCGTTGGGTCATTTCTTTTTGGCCATCGATACCGATCACTTTATTGGAAAGGATGCTTTTAAAAAAATTGCCGGGCAAATTGTAGAAGAATTACGCCAGTCTGCCGTAGCGCCAGGAGAAGAACGGATTTATACAGCAGGGGAGAAGGAATACTTGGTTTATGCGCAAAGAAAGAATCAAGGCATCCCCATAGGAGAAACCTTGCAAAAAGAGATCAATGACATGATCAAAGAATTCTCTATCAAAGGATTTGACTTGCCGTTTTAAAACTGACAAGAAGATCAATAATCTGTTGTTGACAAGCCACAGATATATCCTATAGAATTGGTATATAATTTAATAATTCGTGATGATGGGATACAGGAAATGGAAACGCATACCAAGAGAAAGAAGTCCAGGCTGAGAGCTTCTGATGATATCCATAGACAAAAGACACCCCTGAACGAAAGCTTTTGAGAGGGACAAAGAGATTTGTTCAATCAGGGTGGCAACGCGGAACTAGCTTTCGTCCCTGGCCGGGCGAAAGCTTTTTATATGGAAAAAGGAGAAGATGATGGCAATCAATAGACCTAAAGGAACCAATGATATTCTGCCTCAGGACATGAGAGTATGGCATGCCATAGAGCAAAACATAAGAGATATTTGTCAAGTATATGGCTATGAAGAGATACGCACGCCCATATTTGAACACACAGAACTTTTTCAACGAGGGGTTGGTGAAACCTCTGATATCGTAGAAAAGGAAATGTACACCTTTCATGATAAAGGAAATCGAAGTATTACCTTAAGACCAGAAGGTACGGCCTCGGTGGTTCGTGCTTTTGTAGAGAGCAGAAATTTTGCAGAGGCACAACCCATAAAATACTATTATCAAGGACCCATGTTTCGATACGCTCGACCACAAGCTGGACGTTTCAGACAGTTTCATCAATTTGGCGTAGAAGCATTTGGAACCCAAGATCCATTGATTGATGCTGAAGTCATTCACCTATGTATGCGTTTTTTCTATGGATTGGGACTTAAAAATTTGCAGTTGCATATCAACAGTGTGGGGTGCAAGACCTGCCGCCCGATACACAAAGAAGCCTTGAAAGATTACCTTCGACCTTCTTATGATGCATTGTGCGAAACGTGTCAAAATCGCTTTGAGAGCAATCCTCTACGAATCTTTGATTGTAAAAACGAATCCTGTCAAAAGATTGTCAAGAATGCACCCACCATTACCAGCTGTTTGTGTGAGGATTGTAAAAATCATCTTGAAGAACTCGAGGGTATTCTAAAAACCAGTGGGGTGGATTATGTCTTGGATGAACATTTGGTAAGAGGATTGGATTACTATACCAAAACAGCCTTTGAAATTATGGTTTCTGATATTGGAGCACAAAGTTCCATTGGCGGCGGAGGGAGATATGATTCCTTGGTTGAAGAAGTGGGAGGACCCGACATGCCAGGTATTGGTTTTGCTATTGGACTGGAAAGAACCATCAAGGCCTTGGAGGCGCAAGGTGTTCTTGCTTGGAAAAAGGAAAAAACCAAAGTTTTCGTTGCTTGTGTCAGTTCGTTAGAGAAAAGAGATGCATATCAATTGCTTCTTCAACTACGAGGAGCCAATATTGCTTCTGAAATGGATGTCATGGATAGGAGTCTGAAGGCTCAATTTAAATATGCCAATAAACAGAATTTTTCTTATGTTATTACCGTGGGGGAAGAAGAGATCGCTCACAATCGTTTTGCGCTTAAGAACATGCAGGATGGAACAGAAAATCAATTGTCTACGAAAGAAATTATCGACCTTTTGAAGGAGGAATCAACATGTTAGCATTACAAAGAACAATCTATTGCGGTGAGGTTCATAAAAATATGGTTGGTCAAGATATCATCTTGAATGGTTGGGTGCACAAACGAAGAGACCATGGCGGATTGATTTTTGTGGATTTGCGGGATCGTACCGGCATCATTCAAATTGTTTTTAATGAAGAACTTTCCAAAGAAACATTGGAAATGGCTGAATCCATTCGCAATGAATATGTACTAGCCATAAAAGGAAGAGTTGTTGCCCGAGCGTCAGAAGCGATCAATGACAAAATGGTCACCGGCGAGATAGAAGTAGTATGCCATGAGATTTTGGTGCTCAATAAGTCGAAAACACCGGTCTTTGACATTGCTGATGGTATCAATGTGGATGAAAACATTCGTTTGAAATATCGGTACCTGGATTTGCGTCGTCCGGAAATGCAACAAAACATGATGTTGCGCCACAGCGTAACCATGGCCATGAGGAACTATTTGGATCAAAAAGGGTTTTTAGAAATTGAAACACCAATGTTAACCAAAAGTACTCCAGAAGGCGCCAGAGATTATTTGGTACCCAGCAGAGTCAATCCGGGTCATTTTTTTGCCTTGCCCCAATCACCACAAATATTCAAACAAATTCTCATGGTATCAGGTCTGGAAAAGTATTTTCAGATTGCCAGATGTTTTCGTGATGAAGATCTTAGGGCTGATCGCCAACCTGAATTTACCCAATTGGACATGGAAATGTCCTTTGTGAATCAAAAGGACATTATGGATTTGATTGAAAGTATGATGATTCATATTTTTAAAGAAACGATGAACACAACTTTGAATCCTTCGTTTCCAGTGATTACATATCAGGAAGCCATGAAAAAGTATGGTTCCGACAGACCTGACATGAGATTCGACATGGAATTGGTAGACATATCTGATTTGGTAAAGAATGTGAAATTTCAAGTGTTTTCATCCGTTATCGCAAACAATGGACAAGTCAAAGGAATCAGAGTTCCTGAATGTGCCACGTATTCCAGAAGAGAGATTGACGCACTTATGGAAATCGCTGCTACCTTCGGCGCCAAAGGATTGGCTTGGATTGCCATTACTGCAGAAGAGATCAAATCTCCCATCAAAAAGTTCCTGCAAGAAGATGAATTGGAAGCCATTATGAACCTCATGCAGGCTCAACAGGGGGACTTGTTGCTTTTCGTTGCGGATCAACCGTCTATCGTCGCAGCCTCGCTGGGAGCTCTTCGTTTGGAATTCGGTAAAAGATTGCATCTCATCGATGAAAAAGAACTTCATTTCTGTTGGGTTGTAGATTTCCCATTACTGGAATATGATGAAGAAAATGAACGATATGTGGCAATACATCATATGTTCACGGCTCCCAAAGACGAGGATGTCGCATTGTTGGATAGTCATCCTTTGGATGTACGTGCCCAAGCATATGATCTGATCTTGAATGGTATAGAACTTGGTGGTGGATCCATACGAATCCATCAAAAAAAGATGCAACAGAAGATATTTGATCTCATAGGATTTAGTGCAGAAGAAGCTGACGAAAAATTCGGTTTCCTGTTAGAAGCCTTTGAATTTGGAGCTCCTCCACATGGGGGTGTGGCATTTGGTCTTGATCGCATGATTATGTTGATGCGAAATCGCCCCAGCATTAGGGACGTTATCGCTTTTCCTAAAACCCAAAGTGCGTCTGATCTGATGGTACAAGCGCCCAGTAACGTTATCGATCGACAGCTTCAAGAACTCTTTATTAAAACCACTGTACCCAAAACCAAATAAGAGGGTGTCATGAAAAAACAGCACGAAAGAACCCTTCTTCTCATTGGAGAGGAAGGGTTGAAACGCTTAAGCAACCAGCATGTTTTGATTATTGGTATTGGTGGAGTAGGTTCATTTGTTGTGGAAGGATTGGTTCGTGCCGGCATAGGTGCCATCACCTTGATTGATTTTGATGTTATTCAAGAATCCAACATCAATCGACAAATTATGGCTTATTATTCTACAATAGGACAATACAAGGTAAATGCCATGAAGACTCGAATCTTGGACATAAATCCGGAATGTCAAGTTACTGCACTGCCTGATTATTTCAAACCTGATCATTTGCTCATGCATTCTTATGATTATGTCATCGATGCGATTGATTCAGTGGATGCCAAGGTTAATCTTCTTAAGCTCTGTTATGAGAGACGTATTCCAGTCATTTCCTCCATGGGTACGGGAAACAAACTCGACAATGAATCTTTTCAGATTACAGATATTTCTAAGACGCATACTTGCCCATTGGCTAGAATCATACGAAAGAAACTAAGAGAAAATGGCATTGAAAAAGGCATCAAGGTATTGTTTTCTACAGCGATACCTAGCATGCATTCTAATCATACGTCAGGAGAACACATTGGCAGTATATCCACAGTTCCTTCTGTGGCCGGACTATTGATTGCAGGAAATGTCATTACAGAAATATTGAAGAGAAAGGAGTAACCATCATGGTGGAATCAACCCATCTGCGTCATTCTTTGGTCATTCGTTTCAAAAAGATACGAGGACAGATCCAAGCAATAGAGCGTATGCTTCAGGATAAGTCGTGTCAGGATATCTTCATTCAACTCTCAGCGGTTAAATCTGCTCTTGACAAGGCGTCCTTGCTGGTCTTGGAGAATCATATGCAATCTTGTCTTTTGAGTGCCTCAAACAATACATCACTGGATGATCAAAAAAACAATCTTATCCAATTTATTCGTAATTACAAGTACGGCAATAGCAGCATGCCTTATGTACGACAGGACATAGATACGCTCCTTTACGAATCCGCTGAACGCACAGGTTTCGTAATTAAAACGTTAGAGGATTTTCAAGAAGATCGTTGTAGTGATGTTTTGAAGAATACTTCGGAGATAAGAGGTCTTTTGGGTAGAGTAGGACTTATTCTATTTGAAAGTGAAATTGAACATTCCGTGATCAAATGTGATGAATCAGATGAATTTGACAATCTTGAAAATATCCTGAACATGGCAAAAAAGTTCATCATTTGATGTAATGATCAACGATACAAGGGAGGATAAGATGGATTTATTTGATGCAATCCGGGAAAAGGAAATGGATAAAAATGCTCCATTGGCCAGCAGGATGACACCAAGAAATTTTGGTGAATATGTCGGGCAAGAACATATCCTAGGCAAAGATCGACTCCTTCGGCGCTGCATCGATACTGACCAATTGACCTCTATTATTTTATATGGGCCTCCAGGCACAGGAAAAACGGCGCTAGCCAGATTGATAGCCAAAACAACGCAGGCACAATTCAGAACATTAAATGCGGTCACATCAGGAATCAAAGATATCAAGGATGTCATTTTAGAAGCATCGGATAACCTAGGATTACTGTCGCAAAAGACAATTTTATTCATTGACGAGATTCATCGTTTCAATAAAACCCAACAAGATGCCTTGCTTCCTCATGTAGAGAAGGGATTGGTTACTCTTATAGGCGCCACGACGGAAAATCCATATGTGGAGGTCAACAGGGCACTCTTATCGCGTTCAACCATTTATCGACTCAATCCATTGACACCAGAAAATATCCACGCCATCTTACTCCATGCGATGAAGGACAAAGAACGCGGTTATGGGCATGTAAACATCCAAATGACCTCCACAGCCTCCAACCATCTGTGCACCATGTGTAATGGAGACGCGAGGATGGCTTTAAATGCATTAGAACTGGCAGTCCTAAGTACCAAGCCTAATCAGCAGAATATAATCCATATAGACCTTCCTATTGCTTCAGAATCAATACAACGTCGTTCTATCCAATATGACAAACAAGGAGACAATCATTTTGATGTCATTTCAGCTTTCATCAAGAGCATGCGGGCATCAAAACCTGATGCGGCTTTACATTATATGATCCGCATGATTGAGGCAGGGGAGGACCCCAAGTACATCACCCGGAGAATGATGATTTTTGCGGGAGAAGATATTGGACTTCAAGATCCACAAGCAATGCAGATAGCTACCAGCTGTGACTATGCTTTGAAGAATTTGGGTATGCCCGAGGCTTATTATCCCTTGGTAGAAGCTTGTCTTTATCTCAGTCTAGCACCCAAGTCAAATGCTTGTAAGGTGGCGCTTGGGGAGGCCAAAAAGGACATTTTAAACCATGATATTGGAGATGTTCCTCTTTTTTTGCAGGATCAAAGCTTTGAAAAACCACAAACGGATTGTCAAGAAGAATCACTTTACAAGTATCCTCCAGATCATCATTATGTCACAGATCAGGAATATATGCCCAAACCGTTGATAGGAAAAGTATACTATCGAGAGAAGTAAATAATGCGGAAATGCCTATAAAAATAAGGCTTTTAGAATACATACCAGCTCGATACACTATTCGTTCTGTCGAGTTGACAAAACTCTATTGAAATACTAGGATAAAGAAAAGTAAACAAAGAAGAGGCCATGATGAAGATTTCAACGAAAGGCACCTATGGGTTGCGAGCCATGATTGATTTGGCAATATTTAGCCAGTTTCATCCTGTTTCTATCAAGAAGATTGCAGCACGACAAGAGATATCCGAATTATACCTGGAACAAATTTTTGCCAAACTCAAGCAAGGTGGTTTGGTGAAAAGCAAGCGAGGCATCTACGGGGGCTATTTCCTGGGTAAAGATCCGCAGCATATCAATGTTAAAGAAATTCTCAATATCTTAGAAGATAATCTTAGTGTTCATTCATGCCAAAATGACAACATGAAAATATGCCAACGCGCTTCTCGTTGCCCGACCAGGGTTTTGTGGAAGCGGATTGACCGTGCAGTACATGATATCATGGAGTCGTATACGTTAGAAGATTTGGTTGTAGAAGCGAAATTTCAAGACAATAGTCTTTTGTGAATGATGAGGAAACCATGAAGTATTTTGATAACAGTGCCACAACACCACTTGCTCCGGAAGTAAAGGAAAGCATACAACACTATATGGACTGGACTTATGGTAATCCTTCCAGCCCCTATCATGAAGGCCGGATGGCCAAAAAGGCACTTCAAGCTGCCCGTAGCACGATAGCTGACCTTATAGGAGCTAAAAATGCGGACGAAGAAAACCCTGGTGAGGTTTTTTTTACCAGTTCTGGGACTGAATCGGACAATTTGGCCATTTTAGGCTCACTCGCTGCCAGAAGAGACAATAGAAAACATTGTATTACCAGTTCTATTGAACATCCAGCAGTGCTCAACACATTTAGGTACTTGGAAACGCAAGGATACCATGTTGACTATTTACCAGTCGATCGGCAGGGGAACATAAATCCTGACGATTTAGCCAAAGCATTGGACAATGAAACGGCTTTGGTGAGTATCATGATGGCCAACAATGAGGTTGGAACCGTTCAACCTATACAGCTGATGGCCGATATGGCTCATCAGTATGGCTCGTTGTTTCATACGGATGCCGTTCAGGCTTTAGGAAAGCTAACGCTCAACACTGCTGAATTGGGTATCGATTTGATGAGTTTATCTGCTCATAAAATCTATGGTCCCAAGGGTATTGGTGCTTTGTATGTGAAAGAGAATACCCCTTTGATCAACATCATGCATGGAGGGCACCAGGAAAACGGTATTAGACCTGGTACTGAAAACATGCTAGGCATCGTTGGTTTTGCCAAAGCTTGCGAACTTTTGCAAGGAACCATAGAAATGGAAGCCCGGCAGAAAGAACGCTTGGCATTGCGACTTTCTCAGGGACTTCAAGAATCCATACCGGACATCGAATTGAATGGCAATCCCCACTCGAAAATTCCAGGTCATGTACACGTTACGTTTCGCTTTGTTGAAGGAGAGGCACTCTTGATGGCTCTTAATCTCAAAGAAATCGCTTGTTCGAGTGGTTCTGCTTGTAGCACTGGATCGAATCTTCCTTCACACGTACTTTTGGCCATGGGTTTTGATTATCTCGATGCCCAAAGTTCTATTCGTTTTACAGTAGGCCGGTACAATACCGCAGACGAAATCGATGAGTTGCTTCGTGATATCCCAGTCATTGTACAGCGCCTTCGGGCTATGTCTCCTTTGGCGCGACATAGAAGCAGGGAAAGGTAAAAGTGTAATCCATGTTGAAAAATAAAATACTGGTTGCCATGAGTGGAGGTATTGATAGCTCATCGACCGCCTATTTACTAAAAGAACAAGGTTACACTGTGCGTGGTGTGATGATGCGATTGCTACCGGAAGATATGGAGTCCATAAGCCATTTCAAAGAGTCGCGTGATGATGCTGCCAGAGTGTGTGATTTACTGCAAATTCCCTTTACTGTACTTGATTTACGTCATGATTTTCATGAACAGGTCATTGCACCTTTTATGCATGCTTATATGGTAGGGGAGACACCCAATCCCTGTGTCAACTGCAACCGTTTTCTTAAATTTGGCCGATTGATTTCTTATGCCCGCGAACTGGGTATGAACCAAATCGCTACAGGACATTATGTTCGTTTGGCCTACCGAGAGACCTATGGCAGAAAAGTATTGTTGCAAGGCCATGACCGGGGGAAAGACCAGTCCTATTTCATGTATCGTTTAACTCCAGAACAACTTGATTTTTCACTTTTTCCGTTAGGAGAATACCAAAAAGATGAAATTAGAGTCATAGCGAAATCCCTCGGTATAGATGTTGAGAAAAAGGGTGAGAGTCAGGAGATTTGCTTTATTCCTGATGATGATTATCGGTCTTTTCTTAAAGAAAAAAGTACAGGAGGATTAGTACCGGGAAACTTCGTCGATGGGAACAAAAAAGTCTTGGGCACCCACCAAGGTTTGGCATTTTATACAGTAGGGCAGAGAAAGGGTTTACAAATCGCATTGGGGTATCCCGCTTATGTTATTGATATGGATCCTATCAGCAATACCATCAGATTGGGCAAGAAAGAAGAGTTGGAACGATCTGTTTTTTTTGTGAAGAATTGTAATTTTAACGCCATTTTGGATCCCATAGCGCCATATCAAGCGCTCATAAAAGTACGTTATCGAAGTCCTGCAGTGGAAGGGATTGTTTATCCTGAGCACAATGGCCTTCGAAGAATTGAATTGAGCAATACTGCCAGCGCCATTGCACCTGGTCAGTCTTCTGTATTTTATGATAGAGAGGGCGTACTATTGGGAGGGGGCATCATTGTTAGGGAATCAGGCTTTGAATCTGTTTCATAAATCTTTTAATAATTTTACATAATATATATTATCGGACTTTTGTGTTTTGATTATTTTCTGAAAGGTTGGTCTCCTATGGTTTTGGCAATGCAATTCGGCCTCATACTGTTGATATGGCAAATCGGTGAATGGATCTCGCTTACGTTTCATTTGGTCGTCCCGGGTTCTATTGTCGGTATGTTGCTATTACTTTTTCTTTTACAAACTGGAATTTTAAAAGAAAAGTATATTCGGGATGCTGGTGATATGTTTCTAAAAATCATATCCTTTTTTTTCATCCCTTCCGGTGTGGCTATTTTGGCACATAGGGACCTCATAGCAAATATTTGGATATATATGCTTATAGCACTCATTGTCAGCGTTGTTTTGGTCATGTTGGTTTCCGGACGTGTGACCCAGTTTCTTATCGATGTAAAAGGTGAGTCGCATGATGTATGATTTCAACTCGTTGGTCGCTCTTTTGCTTGGTATCTTGTTGACAATATTGCTGTATGTAATTGGTCTGAAGTTATACCAACGCTATCACATTGATCTGTTTACGCCCAATATTTTTGGTATTGTATCCCTGGTAATCATCATGAGCATTTTTCGCATCGATTATGCATGGTATGAGCCTAGTGCTACGGCCATTAACTTTTTTCTTAAACCCGCCGTTGTGGTATTGGCGCTTCCTCTCTATCGCCGTCTTCCCCTACTTATGAAGAATAAATTGCCTATTCTTCTAGGAATATTTTCTGGTGTCTTGGTATCTAGTTTCAGCATAGTATTTTTTTCATTTCTGGGAAATTTTGATATGATTACCATGTTATCCCTATTGCCCAAATCCATAACAACACCCATGGGTATTGAGGTTTCTCAAAGCATGCAGGCTATCCCATCCATCACCGTTCTGGCCATTCTCATTACTGGCGTGGTAGGTACGGTTCTGGCCAAGACCATTTTGTCTCTGGGAAACATTCATCATCCCATTGCCAAAGGTGTAGCCATTGGGACAAGTGCTCATGTGCTGGGCACTACCAAAGCGTTGGAAATCGGTGAAGTAGAAGGTGCCATTTCCGGTTTATCGTTGGCTCTGGCCGGCATTATTTCCGTCTTTTACCTACCATTTTTGGCTTATCTAATACGGATGATTTATAAAATGATATAGCAATGGGGATGATTTTTTCCATCCCCATTGCTTAGCATATTCCCTTGTCTTTCGTATTTAAAGCACCGATTCTCGTTCATCTTTCAACTTGCAGTAACAAGGCGCTAGATCCTGCCAAATTTCCCCTTCTTCTTTCTCTTTGGTCATAAAGTCCTTGGTAATATTCCCATCCTTGATCTCAATGACGCGGTCTGATTTGGCTGCAATATGATCATTGTGAGTAACAATGAGAAAAGATGTTTGCAACTTCTCATTTAAATCCCTCATCAATGCATATACCTGTTCTGTTGTATCGCTGTCTAAATTTCCTGTAGGTTCATCTGCTAAGATCAACGATGGCTCATTGATCAGGGCTCTGGCAATAGCCACACGTTGCTGTTGCCCGCCAGAAATGTCATTGGCATTGTTGTTGATCCGATCCTTTAGTCCCACCATCTCCAATAATTCTTTGGCTCTTTCTATCCTATTCTTATTGGCAGTACCATCTTTGATCCATGTTGGGATCAAAACATTTTCTAAAACAGAAAAATCGGGTAACAAATGATGGAACTGAAAAATAAAACCTAGATTACTGTTGCGAAAATAAGCCAGTTCTTCATCTTGCATAGCCGAAATCTTCTGCCCATTAAACTTGACCTCTCCTTCGGTTGGCTTGTCAAGCGCCCCTAAAATATTGAGCAGTGTAGTTTTTCCACTCCCAGAATAACCAATCAAACTTGCAAACTCTCCTTGCTGAATGGATAAATCTATTCCTTTTAGAACTTCTGTCTTCACAACGGTCCCATAAGTTTTTTTGATGTTGCATGCTTGTAATAAACAATTCGACATAGCTTATCCTTTCATTACATCAATAGGATTCAGTTTGGCGGAATTCCTTGCCGGTATAACGGCTGAAATGATACTGGCTAACGTGGTGATCAACAAGATAACCATGGTCTGATTGAAGCGTATATTCAATGCAAACAAAGGATCCCCTGTGGCTGCAGCTGTACCAAACAAAAAGCCTTGAATTAACAGGAAGCCCAAAAATACACCCAGCATGGCCCCTAAAAAACCTAAAATCGCACCTTGTAAGATAAAGATATTTCTAGCACTTTTACTTGAAGTCCCCATGGCCTTTAGAATGCCAATTTGCCTTTGTTTTTGCACAACACTGACAGCCAAAACGCTGGCAATGCCCAAGGTAATTGCCATCAGTACAAAGAACTGAATCGTGTATGAAGATGAACTTTGACTGTTTAATGCAGACAGTAAACTGGCATTTTCATCTTTCCAATTTGTAAAATCCGCACCAATGAGTTCTCTGTCCAACTGATTTGCAATTTGATCAGCTTTAAATACTTCGCTTACCTGTAATTCTATGGAGGAGATATTTCCTCCGAAATCAAGAAGGCGCTGCGCTCGTATCAGATCCAGAAAAACCCAGGTTTCATTAATGCCTTGGGTGCCCAAATCAAAGATGCCTGAAACAATGAAGATTTCGCTGGTACCTCCGGCCAATTCAATAAGAAAGCTATCTCCGATATCCAATGCATACGTACGTGCGATTTCCGAGCCGATCAGGGATTGATTACCAGATAATTGATATGATCCAGACGTAGTAACCTCCTCGAAACGATAAATATCATCCGCCCTGTCACTGTCAATACCTCGAATAACCAATGGTGATCTTAGTCCGCTTTTGATTAGAAAAGCATTCCCTGAAACCACAGGCGATACGGCTGTAAGCTGCTCTTGTGAATCCAAATACGTGAGAAATGGTTCCCAGTTGCTCAAGGATCTTTCATCCTTTATAAAATTACCTTCAGTGGAAAGCAATGAATCATCATCTTGTTCCCTCTGCGTTATCTTTGTTGATTCACTCCTGAGTACAATGTGAGGAGACTTGCCCACTGTAGCATTGACCAAATCTTCTTGCAACCCTGTTATTAGAGTCCCAAGAAAAATCTGGACAGCAACTCCGATGGCAATACCCAACATAATAAACAACGTTTGTCCTTTACCTGCCTTAAGAAAGCGCAAGGCCAATTTGAGCTCAAATTTCATGGAATACCCCTATCAATCGTTACGTTCTACAGATGAATCCGGATACAAAATAACATCACCTGGGACGAGTCCCTCTAAAACCAGATATTCTTTTAGACCTACTGCTTCCAACAGAACATCCTGAATCTGAACCTCATCCTTTTGAAGTAAAACCGTGGTCGGATTATCGGTATACAAGTACTCTGCCGGGATAACAAGCGCTTTTTCTAAATTACGCACCTCAATGTCAGTTCGGACTGTTAAATCTTGAATGATGAATTCTTCAGAGGTCAATAGTTCCAGCCGAACTTGCACCGTACCTGTATTGGCATTGACCTTGGAATCAATTCTCTCTACAACAGCTTCAATGGTCTTAGAAGGAAATCCTTCCGGCCAAACTGTAGCAGGTTGACCAAGAGATAATAAACTAATATTCCGTTCATCAATATCCAGTTCGACATAAAAACGGTCCTCTGTGATGATGGTGGCCAGATTCATACCTGGCTGAATAATTTCACCAACTTCATGCTCAAGTACTGTCACTATGCCATCCAAAGGGCTTCTTATGATATGCTTATCTACACGAAGCTCAGCAGTCAGAACACCGTTTTGAGCCTGTCTGACGGCTGTTAAAGCGCTTTCATATCCAGAACCATTCTCCAACAAAGCAGCATATGAAGCATTGGCGCTAACATACTGTGATTCCAGCTTTTCCAATGTTGCTTGTGCGGATTCGAGCATTTGCTGATCAATAGCCCCTTCTTCAAACAATCGCTTATAATCATCATACAATTCTTGTTGGCTATTTTTAGCAATACGGATTTGATCCAGTGATTCTCTGGCCACAGTCCTTTTTGAGATTTCAATGTCTCGCAGGGATTCTTCTGCCATGGTGAGATTGATCTGTGCTGCTATGAGAGCGCTTTGTGCATCCTCATCATCAATAATGGCGATGATATCATTCTCATTCACATGTTCTCCTTGTGAAAAGGGCAATGATTCGATTGTTCCAGAAATCTGTGATTGAAGATCAACAGCTTTTTGGGGGACAACTTTTCCCGTAGCGCTAAGTATTTGCTGGATTGGTTTTTCTTCCAGAATCAACCCGGTTGATTCATCAGTAACTGAAAATGGGTTAAGAATAACCATTATTGCTAAAAGGGAAATACCCCCCAATCCCAAGTAGATTTTCTTCTGTTTCGTCATAGATTCCTCCATAAAAAGAGTTGCAAGTTTCCTTGCAACTCATTATATTATATATTTCATAATTAAGTAAAATATTATCAGCCAATGGGAATAATCAAATGTTGTCCGGGATAAATGGTGGTTCCAATTTGATTAATTTCCTTTATCGTGTATATCACTTTTCGAATATCACGTTTACCTTGATAATATTCATTCGCAAGTTTCCACAGATTGTCGCCTTCTTGAACATAAACATCCATGTAATGGACTTCTTCCATAGCTTCAAAGGTTTCTTGTTGCAAGGGTTTTTCCTCTCGATTACCAACCGTGAGTGCATGGGCGGTTGGGATGACCATCAAATTGACCACGAGTACAAGTCCCAAAACACGAACAACGAAAGCACCCATGCTAATACGAATGACGATTCTTTTCTTGGATTTTCTTTTCATTTATCCCATCCCCCTTATCACGAACACTTGTTCTTAGTTGCATTTTAACAGAACATTTGTTCTGTGTAAAGCCTAAATAGAAACATTTGTTTGTATAAAAAAATCTTGTGTGTTATAATTCTGACAGGAGGGTTGATTATGATGGATTTAACCAAAAGGCAGCAGCAGATTTATACAATGATTCAACAATTTATTCTAGAAAATGCTTATCCGCCCACAGTCCGCGAAATCGCAGAGGTTGTTGGTCTGAACTCCATATCGACCGTTCATAGGCATTTAAAAAACTTGGAATCATTGGGATGCATTCGCAGGAATCCTGCCATGTCTAGAGCCATAGAAATTGTAGATAACGCATCATTTGACTCTCATAGCCAACACCATTCCTGGAATGACATGCAGATGGTCAACGTTCCCCTATTGGGCCGAGTAACAGCTGGTATCCCTATTGAAGCCATAGAAAATATACAAGAAACCTATCCCCTACCTTTGTCCTTGATTGGCAGTAAGGATGCTTACATTCTTGAAGTGGTTGGTGAATCCATGATTGAAGCAGGTATCCATGATGGAGACTTGGCTATCGTTGAAAAACGAAACACAGCCAGTAATGGTGATATTGTCGTAGCCATGCTCGAAAGCAATGAAGCTACCATCAAGAGGTTTTATCGGGAGAATAACCGGTATCGACTGCAACCAGAGAATTCCACCATGGAACCCATTTATACAGATCATGTGGATATCTTGGGAAAAGTCATTGGACTATATCGCAATATACACTGATCTATACTATGATATTAAACGAATATGTGTACAAATAAGGGCTCATTCTGAAGAATGAGCCCTTATTTGTATTACTGATCACAATAAATAGAATGCACTGCCTTGACATCTCTTCACCAAAAAAGCAAATATATTCAGGTCTATGAAAGATTTGCTTTTATGACACTTTGGAAGGCTGCGTCAATGGCCAATCTCGAATATTCAAAGCTTAATCCTCCTTGAAGATATAAAGCATACGGTTCTCGAAGAGGTGCATCACAGCTTAATTCACTGGTGGCGCCCCCAATGAATGTGCCTGCAGCCATAATCACCTGATTGGTGTATCCTGGCATATCCCACGGTTCTGGGACTACAAAAGAGTCCACTGGTGAATAATGCTGTATGGCCTGACAAAAAGCAATCATTTCTTCTTGTCCGCCAAATCTTATGGCCTGGACGATATCTGTTCTATCTTCGTCCAGCGCAGGAGAAACAAGGTAACCTTGTTGCTGAAACAAGGAAGCAGCATACACAGCGCCCTTAAGCGCTTCCTCCACCACATGAGGAGCCATGTATAGGCCCTGGTACATCAATCTACTCAACGTTCCATCAGTGGATCCAACTTCTCTACCGATTCCTGGCGATGTCAGTCGATATGAAATTTGTTCAATATAGTGTTTCTTACCAACGATATATCCTCCCGTTGGAGCCAGTCCACCTCCAGGATTTTTAATCAAGGAGCCAACCACCACATCTGCGCCTACTTCAGAAGGCTCTCTTTCTTCTACAAACTCACCATAACAATTATCTACTAGAATAACAACATGTGGAAATTTTGCTTTGATACGACGAATGATGCTTGCGAGATCGGTCATGTTCAATGAACGTCTCCAATCGTATCCTCTGGAACGCTGCATCAATACCACCTTTGTATCTTCAGGCAATTGCTCCACCCGATCTTCCCATGTTTGCTTCATGCTCATTTCAGTATACAGAATACCAAATTCCTGAAGGCTTCCCCTATCGCTATTACCAATGCCTATCACATCTCGAAGAGTATCGTAAGGTGCACCCATAAAGCTCACAAGGCGATCACCGGGCCTGAGAAGACCAAACAAGCTCACAGCCAACGTATGGGTGCCTGATACCAATTGGGAACGAACCAGAGCATCTTCTGCATGAAAAACATGAGCAAAAACACGATCCAATAAATCGCGTCCGTGATCTCCATAGCCATATCCTGTACTTCCAGAAAAGCATTCCTGTGATACACGCAAGTCTTGAAAGGCTTGGATCACTTTTTTATGGTTGTGTTCCACTATACTCTTTCGCTGCAAACAATAGCGTGTCACTTCTGCTAAGGCCTTCTCTCTATATTGATTGAAGGAATTACGATCATTAAACATAAATCACCTATACCAAAATATCCCTAAAATGATTTGGGAACTCTTTCCCCAAGGCCATTTCACAAATGAGTTCTACCAGTTGTTCAAAAGAAATGCCCATATATCTAGCTGCATCAGGAATAAGACTTGTTTCTGTCATCCCTGGAATAGTATTGGCTTCTAAAATATAGGGTTGAAATGCATAATCGATCATAAAATCAATGCGGCCGAATCCTTGCAATCCTAGTGTCTGATAAGCTTTAGAAGCCATTTTTCGACATAAAACTCGTGTATCCTCCGGCAGCCTTGCTGGTATGATATGCTGACTCATGCCAGGCGTATATTTTGTCGTATAATCATATCGACCTGTCGTTGTAGTGATTTCAAGGGTAGGCATAGGAAACGGATTATCATTACCCAAAACAGATACAGTGATCTCCATACCCAATATCATTTTCTCTAGTAGCAAATGCGACTCATAAGCAAAAGCCAACTCGATTCCCTCTTTCAATTCTTGCAGATTGTGGCAGAAGTAAATCCCTATTGAAGATCCTTGAGACGGGGCCTTCACGACCATCGGGAAGCCTATTTTTTTTATTGCAAGTGCAAGATTCGCCTCTTGGCTTTCGCTGTAGTATTCCTTCTTTCTAATGGTTGTAAAGGTAGGTACTGGTAATCCATTGGACTGAAGAATCTGCTGTGCATAGATCTTGTTCATGGCCAAGGCACTTGCTAGCACACCCGAACCCGTATATGCATATCCTTTGGTTTGCAAGTATCCCTGTATCGTCCCATCTTCCCCTTCCAAACCATGAAGCCCGATAAAGACAACATCCGGTTTGAATTCATCTAGCCATATTGTCCATTCAGGATGAATAATATCTATCGACTTCACTTCATAATCTAACGCCATCAAGGCAGCTGCAACAGCTTTGCCCGTCTTGATGGATATTTTATTTTCTGTGGAAGAACCTCCCATCAGAACAGCAATTTTTTTCATTGTTGCCCCCCCATTAATTCATAGGCATCCTGTCCTATCGTATCATTCACCACCATCACGGGAAAGTTCTCCACTTCTAGTTCGTAAATGGCTTCCGGGCCAAGTTCTTCATAGGCGATGCATTTGGCATTCTTTACACACCCGGCCAACAAAGCTCCTGCTCCTCCCCAAGCAGCACAATATACCGCCTCATGATCGATCATGGCTTGCTGAACCAATTTATTTCTAGACCCTTTACCAATCATCATACTCAAACCTTCTTCAATAAGTCTTGGCGCATAGCTGTCCATGCGATAACTTGTAGTAGGGCCAATTGATCCTATAGGCTTTCCTGGTGGCGCTGGAGCTGGACCGGCATAGTAAATGATTGATCCCGGCAAAGGAATGGGCAATGGTCTATGATTATCCAGGGCTTCGATCATCCTTCGATGGGCAGAGTCTCTCGCAGTATACATGATCCCACTAATCAAAAGATAATCTCCTGCACGCAATCCCTTGACATCTTCTTGTTTTAATGGTGTTTGTAAATGTATGACCTCCATGACCAATCTCCTTTAGCTTCCTGATAACTTATCAATACTGTTAAGACCAAGACGGTAATAAAACAAAACCAAAATAGGGAAAACAACCACTGAAAATATCCCATGCTCCAAAAAGATCAAAAAATTATACAGACCATGGATAACTATCGGATAAACGAGTGCTTTAATGAATGAAATTGTCTTTTTTTGGGGTCTAAATCTAGCATAGCTTAGATACTGTCCCATGATAATGCCACAAACTGTATGCAATGGCACTGCTGTTAAGGCCCTCACTACGCCTGTCTGAAAACCATAACTCCAGACATAGAAAATGTTCTCCACGGTAGCGAAGCCCAAAGAAATGAATACAGCATAAACAATGCCATCATAATTTTCATCATAGGCTTTATAGCCATTCCAAATCAAGCGGTAAAATACCAAAAATTTCAATCCCTCTTCAATAATTGCAATATTAAAAAAAGATAGCAGAAAAAGATCATACGGTGTATTGCCTTGAGGGTTGATCCACCAGTTGCTTTCCAAAAAACCAGCAGGAATAACCAATAAAGCACCCCAGAAAAAAACCTTCCAGAGCATCCTTGTCGGCTCTTTTTTTATGGTGTCCTTATAATAGATATAGATCAGAATAAATATGGTAGGCAAAATGGAGATCAATAAATTCATGTTACCTCCTGATTCCCAAGTTTAAAGTTCAAACTGTTGATGCCTGGATACATGACAGTTCAGATTGACTGCAGCAGGCATACTGGCTATATGACAAGGTAAGAACTCCAAGTGAACGTCGAAAGCCGTAGTTTTCCCGCCAAATCCTTGGGGACCAATATGGAGCGCATTGATCTCCTCAAGCCATTTCTCTTCCAATATACTTAATTCCGGGTCACTATGACGTTGTCCAATGGGCCGTAATAGGTTCTTCTTGGCTTGTAGTGCACATGATTCAAAATTGCCTCCCAAACAAGCACCCACTACGATTGGTGGGCAGGGATTGGGTCCAGCCAAGCGAATCGTTTCAAAAACGAATTCTTTGAACCCTTCCAAGCCTTCAGACGGAGTAAGCATTTTAAGACGAGACATGTTCTCGCTACCTCCGCCTTTGGGCGCCACAGTGACCTTAAAGACATCCTCAGCGACAATGTCAACATGAATCACTGCTGGCGTATTGTTCCCCGTATTTTTTCTTGTCAAAGGATGCGATACAATCGACTTTCTAAGGTAACCCTTTTGATAGCCATCAGCAACACCTTCTTGAAAAGCATCCATCAAAAAACCGCCATCAATCAAGACGTTTTGCCCTATTTCCAAAAAAATAACCGCTGTTCCAGTATCTTGACAAATTGGAAGATGATGACTCTTAGCCAGTTTGGCATTTTCATACAAATCATGCATGATACGACCAGACAACTCATCGACCTCTTTGGTTATGGCTCGTTGATAAGCTTCAATCAGGTCACTGGAAGCAATGATATTCGCCTCAATGCATGCCTTCGCTGTGGCTTCAACAATATCACGGTAAAGAATTTTCCGCATGAATAAACCTCTCTTTGACAATTCTGATTATTTTCAGTATACTTCTAGTTGTTTGCGCCTGTAGCTCAGTGGATAGAGCGTTAGTCTCCGGAACTAAAAGTCGCAGGTTCGACTCCTGTCAGGCGCACCATAACTCTTGTTATTCTAACATGTTTCTACATAGAATTTGCTACTTTTTCATCAAAACCTTATTCATTTGGGATTGGCTATCATGAGGCCAATCCTTCTTTTGATTATGCCAAAGTTTCGCATCAAACTCATCCAGATACCAAAAGATACAATTTGGTGTCTTCCAAATCAGAAAACTCCCCTCATGTTGGACAGCTTAAACAAACTGTCTGCCATGAGGGGAGTCAATCAATCGCACAATCTTTTCATCTATACTTCTTCGGTTTTTTCCTGCACTGCAATATCTTCGGTTTCTTCCTGCACTGCAATTTTTTCTGGTTCTTCCTGCACTGCGATTTTTTCTGGTTCTATTGTCTCATTTTTAACAGATTTTGCTTCTTTTGCTTCTTCTTCTTTTTTTAAATCAAGCAATTCACCGAACATATCGCCCAGTGTTAAAGGCACATCCTCTTCTGTGGAATACTGGAATTCCTGTTTGTCAACTTTGGGTGTTATTTTCTTCTTTGGCTTGGGTTTTACAGGCATTTCCGGTTTTTCTAATGTCGCTTTGATGGACAACCCGATTTTCTTGTCATCAGGATTAACCTTAATGATTTTTACTTCAATCGTATCTCCTGGCTTGACAACATCTTCCACTTTTTCCACACGTTCATAAGCCAACTCGGAAATATGCAATAATCCCTCAAATCCTGACTCAATTTCTACAAATGCGCCAAAGTCAGTGGTTCTAAGAACTTTGCCGTGAACCAATGACCCTTCAGGATGATTGGCCAATGCTACTGCCCAAGGATCTTCTTGAAGTGCTTTCAAACTCAATGCAATTTTTTCTTTGTCGCGATCTATTGATAAAACCTTGACTTCAATAACATCACCAATATTAACAGCATCTTCTGGTTTGTCGACTTTATTCCAACCCATTTCGGAGATATGAAGCAGCCCGTCGATGCCGCCCAAATCAACGAATGCACCGAATTTGGCTGTTCTACAAACAGTGCCCTGAATGACGGTGCCTTCTGCCAACTTCTCCCAGGTTTCTTCCTTCATACTTGAGCGTTCTTCTGCCAAAATGTCTTTTTGCGACAAAACAATACGATTTTTCTTTTTATCCAACTCGATAATCCGAACGCGCAATTTTTGTCCGACATATTTTGAAAGATCATTGACGAACCCGATTTCCAGATGCGAGGCCGGAACAAATCCTCTCAACCCATCGAGATCGACGACGACACCACCCTTTACTTCTTCTGTTACCTCTACTTCAAACTCCGTTTTGTCCTCGAAGCTCTGTGTCAATTCATCAAACTTCTTGGCCATTTCACGCTTTTGTTTTTTCTTTTCGTTATCATATTTTTTTCTGGTAATCGCTTTTTTTGAAAGAACAGGAGCTCCTTCCCGGTTACTTTTCTTCACCAGCATCAACTCAAGCTCATCACCAGCTTTTAGCTCATCAAAGTTATCCAGTTCTTTGGCCGCCACAACACCTTCTCTTTTGGCACCAATGTCAACCAGAATCTCATCTTGACCTACTTTTACAACAATGGCGTTTAAGATATCACCAACCTTATACGTTTCATCGCTGCTAGGTGTAAAGATATCAGCCATCGTTAATTCACCTGAATTATCCTCCACCGTTTCATTCTTCAACTCTTCCATAGCTACAACAACCTCCTTAATTATCCAGTCTGGTGTAGATGCACCAGCTGTTACCCCAACAGTTTGCATACCTTTGAACCATTCGCTTTTTAATTCTTCAGGTTTCTCGATATGATATACTGGGATATTTTTTTCTCTAATGATAGAGAATAATTTATTGGTATTGGCGCTGTGTTTCCCGCCAATGACAATCATAATATCAGAAATTTCTGCAAGTTCTTTGGCTTCTCTTTGTCTGTCAGAAGTGACCTTGCAAATGGTATTATAAATCACAACATCTTCAAAATGATCTAGCAACCATAATTCTATGTCATGAAATAATCCCGCATTCTGCGTAGTCTGAGCCAACAAAGCAACTTGTTTGTTTGCCCAGTCCATAGGAATATCTTCAATGTCCATAATCGCTTTGGCACTAGGACCACACCATTCCAACAGTCCTGTTACCTCTGGATGTTCCGCATCTCCTACAATCAAGACACTACGTTGCTGCTCATGAAGAAGATGACAAATAGTTTGGGCTCTGGTCACATATGGACAGGTCGCATCGATTAGTCTGGTCTTCTTTTCTAATGTTTCTTTGGTGTGAATACCAATTCCATGAGAACGAATGACCAATGGTATGTTTTCTTGCACCTCTTGGGTCTCTGTGATACCACATTTTGCCAATCGCTCAACTTCCTGCGTGTTGTGAATCAGTGGACCATATGTCTTTACTTCACCACCATATTGATCTTTTGCTTTTTCTGCAATATCAATAGCGCGTTTGACCCCATAACAGAATCCGGCAGTTTTGGCTACTATGATTCTCAAACTATTCTCCCATATTCTTCCTTGCCTACAGAAATTATTATATAAGTTATTCTTGCAGAAGTAAATTCTTTTTTTATCGCTTCTCTATTATTCTAAGCATCTTATTTAATATCTGCTCTACAGAAAGATCAGTCGTATCGATCATAATAGCATCGTCTGCCATTTTCAAAGGACTGATGGCTCTATTTTCATCCATCTCATCCCGTTTGCGGATACGTTCTTTCATTTCAAGCAAATCAATAGGCTCTTGTAAAGCATCGGCATCTTTTTTTCTTCTTCTAGCTCGTTCCTCCAAAGTGGCTGTAAGAAAGAATTTAAATTGAGCATGAGGCAACACTGATGAGCCAATGTCCCTACCATCCATGACCACGTCATGCATTTGCGCCAATTTTCTTTGTTTTTTCACCATGATGCTGCGAACTTCGGAAATTTTTGCTACTTCTGATACCCAGTTGCTAACTTGTTCTTTCCGGATATCACGTGTAACATCCTGCCCATTCAAATAAACGCAAGAAGAAGAAGGGCACCCTTGTAAATCAATTTCTAGACTTTCAATCAGTGCTATAAGCTCATCTGTTTTTGTTAAATCTATCTGATGTTGCAAAATGCTCAAAGTCACACTTCGGTACATGGCACCTGTATCAACATAAATATACCCCAAACGCTCAGCCAGTAATCTGGCAATGGTGCTTTTTCCTGAGCCCGCAGGACCATCTATGGCTATAGAAACCATTTTTTTTCTCCTTACTCGTCAAAATGAGCCGCACTCATTCCAGCAACATAACCAGTTGAAAAAGCAATCTGTAAGTTGTAGCCACCCGTATAGGCATCAACATCCAGCATTTCTCCAGCTAGATATAAACCTTCAAATTTCTTCGATGCCATGGTCCGAGGATCAATTTCGTTGACGGATATCCCTCCTTGGGTAACAACAGCCTCGCCAAGGCCTGCATGGTTCGTCACATGCAAGGGCAAGTGCTTCAGAACTCTGAGGATCTCCCGGCGTTTTATTTTATCGACGTCGGAACAGGCCATGGTTTCTTTTAACATACATATCTCTAATATAACGGGAATGAGCGTTCTTGGGATCAACGATTTCATTGCGTTTCCCAAGTGCTTCCCAGGGGATGCTTCCAAGTCTCGTATCAGTCGTTTGTCCAATGTTTCTTCATCCAGAGCTGGCTTTAAATCTATAAAAACAGGTATTGGATCAAATGAATTTTCTTCTTCCAATCTCTTGATGATGTCTCTTGACAAGGTAAGCACAATGGGACCGGAAATACCAGTGTGCGTGAATAACATCTCTCCAAATTCCGATCTTCTTTTTTTCCCTTCGCCCCATGAAAGAGCGACATTACGAAGCGATAAACCGGTAAGAGAAGTAACCCAGGACTCTTTTGTCTTCAATCCAACCAGAGACGGTCGTGGCGTTATTAAGCTATGCCCGCATTCTTGAGCCAATCGATACCCACTTCCATCGGAACCTGTCAATGGATAGGTAATGCCTCCTGTACAGAGGACGACCGAGCCCATGATTGTTTCTTGTGTATTCAATACAACGCCTACAACTCTCTTTTCATTCTTTAACAATTTTTCAATAGTGATACCCGTACGAACCAAAACACCTTCAGTCGTCAAAGCCAAACGTAATGAATGTACCAATTCTTTAGCAGAGTCATGTTCCGGAAATACCCTATCTCCACGCTCAACTTTCAAAGCACATCCCAAATCGATAAAGAATTGCATCAGATCTTGTACGCTAAATTGAGTTAGACAGCTATACAAAAACCTATAATTCCCAGGTATATTGCTTAGAAATTCATCGATTGGCTTCATGTTGGTTAAATTGCATCTGCCTTTACCGGTAATGCTTAATTTAATCCCCAAACGGTTCTGGTGTTCCAACAAAATCACTCGTGCGCCCTGGCGCCTAGCGGTAAGAGCAGCCATCATGCCGGCTGCTCCACCACCGATTATGATGACTGCCATCGTTTCTCCTTAAAGGTGCAGGGTGAAAGGAAACTTTCACCCTGCACCTTTCATTATTTGGCTTTTTTATTGCCCAACCAAGGCATCATTTTGCGCAATTTCGCTCCCGTTGTTTCGATTAAATGCTCCTCACCCATACGATGCAAAGCTTTAAACTTCGGTCTACCAGCTTGATTCTCAGCTATATACTCTCTGGCAAACTCGCCTGACTGAATCTCAAATAAAATTTTCTTCATTTCTTTTTTGGTTTCATCTGTTACAATTCTGGGTCCTCTGGTAAGATCCCCATACTCAGCCGTATCACTAACAGAATACCTCATATTGCTTATACCCGCTTCGTACATCAAATCAACAATCAATTTAAGTTCATGCAGGCACTCAAAATAGGCAATTTCCGGTTTGTATCCAGCTTCAACCAACGTTTCAAAACCAGCTTGCACCAATCGTGTCGTTCCACCACACAAGACAACCTGCTCACCGAACAAATCGGTTTCTGTCTCTTCCCTAAAGGTAGTTTCCAAAACGCCGGCTTTGGTATTTCCAATTCCTTTGGCATAAGACAAAGCCAAATCAAAAGCCTTTCCTGAAGGATTCTGGTGGACGGCAACCAAGGCGGGAACGCCAGCCCCTTCGGTGTACATTCTTCTTACCAAATGCCCCGGAGACTTAGGTGCAATCATAAAAACATCGACGTTTTCAGGTGGTGTAATTCTTCCAAAATGAATATTGAATCCATGCGCAAAGGCAAGAGCCTTCCCTTCACCAAGATAGGGGGCAATCTGCGTGTCGTAAACTTCTTTTTGAGATTCATCAGGGAGCAGAATCATGATAACATCAGCCCATGCACAAGCTTCTTCTACTGTGCTCACATTCAATCCGTCCTGTTTCGCTTCATCCCAGCGCTTACTGGTTTTGCGTAAACCCACCTTGACCTCTACTCCACTATCATGCAAACTAAGCGCATGTGCATGTCCTTGACTCCCATATCCCAGCACAGCTACTTTTTTCGACTTGATGATGTTTAGATCTGCATCATTCTCGTAGTACATTTTAACCATAATACCCTCCAAAATTCTAACATAATTTATTCATAAAATACTGCATCACTCCAAGGTTACTCTATCAGCCAATTGAATCGTACGTTCTAAATATTCCCATCCATCTTGGGCCAGTCTGCGATCTTCTGAACCGAAGAGGTCATTGTCCTCAATATCAAGCGATCCAAGAAAATATGGACGATTTCCCTCATTGGATCTATACGTGAACACGGGCAAATATTCTGTCTGTTGAACGGTTATGCTTCCATCAATGAAATCTTTAACAATGGAAAATGTGTAAATCATACCTGTTCTTCGTTTCGCACCATTTTGAGCTGAAATAAAGTTCCCTAAAGAATATACTACTATATTATCACCTATAAATCCATCTGTTTGTACAACATGCGGATGAGAACCAACAACAATGTCCGCTCCTTGTTCAATCAGCAAGGTTGAAAGATTAATCTGAAACACATTGGGCTGTTCCTGATACTCCGTACCAAAATGCAAGAAAACCATAACAAATTCCGCATTTTGCTGTGCGCGAAGGACATCTTCAATCAATCGCTTTTCATCGAGCATATTGATCCGATAAGACTGGTCATCGGGCAGAAACAATCCATTGGTTCCATAGGTGCCTGTAATCAAAGCAAATCTTGTTGTATCCAGGTCGAAATATGTCACCGTGTCATCATCGGGGTGAATCCTGCTGCCGGCATAACGCATGCCTGTTTCCTCAATAATTTGTCTTGTGCGTATCAAACCAGCCAATCCCTTGTCCAATACATGGTTGTTGCAGTGAACCAGCAAATCTACTCCAGCTTCTCTTAGGGCTACAGCCAATTCATCTGGTGCATTAAATCTGGGATAACCAGAGTAAATGGCATCAGATCCTGCCAGTGTGGTTTCTAAATTGCCAATGACATAATCGGAATGCTTCAGATACGATTGCACGTAGGCAAAGGAAGGAGAAAAATCATAGCTGCCATCAATTTTTTTTGCACCGATGATTTGAGTGTCATGGACCATGATATCACCCAAAAAACTAATTTCCCACTCCTGTTTAGACTGTTGCCGACTATACGAAGTAGGATGCATCTGCCAGGTAGATACATAGGGTGCATGGGTAGACAATGAACGTGGATATAGACCTACTACCAACATCAATACCAGTAACCCCAGCACAATGAATATTATTAAACGCCCGGCCTTCATCCTGCATCAACTCCTAAAATTGATGAATTGCAATGGTATTTCCCATTCCTTTTCTTTCAGAGCTGTGATCACTTCTTGTAGATCATCTCTGTTTTTACCGGAAACTCTGACATGCTCATCTTGAATTTGAGATTGAACCTTAAGCTTTAAATTTTTAATGTATTGTACAATCATTTTGGCGTGCTCTTTATCAATCCCTGATTGCACTGTTAAAACCTGTTTGTAACGACTGCCCCCAGCTGGTTCAATCTTACCAGGCTTCATTGCCCGAATGTCGATGCCCCTTTTTACCAGCTTGGATTGTAAAATATCCAATATTGCGCCAACTTGATATTCACTACTGGCATTCATGGTGATTTGATCTTTACGGTCAAATTCTATGGTCGAATTTGAGCCCTTGAAATCATAACGCTGGATTATTTCCTTTGTAGTCTGATTCACTGCATTGTCCACTTCCTGCAAATCAATTTCAGAAACTACGTCAAATGAACTATCTTTTGCCATATTGTCCTCCCTTTGGTTTGGCTTGCTTTTTTGCCTTCAAAGCCAGTATCTCTGATTTTTTTAAATGTCTATACTTCCCTCTAGGAATTCCTTTTTTGGTGATGGATCCGATCTGGGTTCTGACCAAACGAATCACATCAAATCCAAGCACTTCAAACATCCTTCGTACCTGTCTGTATTTTCCTTCATGGATGATCAGTTCAACCACACTTCTATCTTTGCTTTCCTCCAGTACTGCTACTTCAGCCGGTGCCGTAATGTAATCGTCAATGGCGATGCCTTTTCTCAACTGGGCCACGTTCTCAAGACTTAAAATGCCATTGATGGTTGCCAAATATGTTTTTTTCAATTCCTTGCTGGGATGTGTCATGGCATAAGTGAAATCACCATCATTGGTCATCAATAAAAGACCTTCGGTATTGTAATCCAAACGCCCTACAGGATACAAGCGCTGAGGAATATCAGAAATCAACTCCATCACCGTCTTGCGGCCCTTATCATCATGACTTGTACACAAATAACCTTTTGGTTTGTTGAGTGCCAGGTAAACAAGTTGGATACGACCACCAATTTTTTTGCCATTCACTTCCACTTGATCTTTGCCAGGAATGATTTTTCTGCCCAATTCTGTAACCACACTCTGATTCACCCGAACTAGACCTTGCAATATCATTTCCTCACTCTTTCGTCTGGAAGCAACACCTTGATCGGCCATATATTTTTGTAATCTGATTTCCTGGGTCATATTTTCATCACTTTCTTGAGGAAGCTCTGCCGATGTACGATACTCGGACCATAACGTTTGATCGCCTCTATATGCTCTTTGGTGCCATATCCTTTGTGCTGATCAAAACCATATTGCGGGTATGACTCATGAATCGACAACATGATTTCATCTCTACGTTCTTTCGCTATGATGGATGCAGCGGCGATGGATGCTGATTCATTGTCACCACCGATGATCGGCTTGATCATAACGTTTTCAATGCCAGGATTGCCATGACCATCCACCAAAACAATGTCCCCTTGAATGGACAATGAACGATAAGCTCTTTGCATTGCCAAATAAGTAGCCTGTAAAATATTAACTGCTTCAATTTCCTCTACACTGGCATATCCCCAACCGACAGAAAGCGCCCGGGCTTCAATTTCTTTTCGAATGTTTTTTCGTTCATCATGTTTGATTTTCTTGCTGTCGCGCAATCCCTTTACATACAATCCAAGAGGCAATATGACAGCTGCAGCATAGACTGGACCAGCCAATGGTCCCCTTCCTGCTTCATCGATTCCCACAGACAAGCCAAATTCCAGCCCTTTCATTTCATGACGATACAATGTGAGTAGGCGTGATCGTTCTTCTTGTTCAACAAGATATTTCTTTTGTCTTTTTTCATACACTTTTTGTACATTGGTACGATGATCATGTTGGATGGCTTCGAGTAGGGTCGGATTGATATATTGAGATTGCAATATAGCTTCTATATCCTTTTGTTTCATGCGTGTTCCTCAAGCGTAGGCGGATCATCCAATGTAAAGCATCCCATTTTGGAGGTCTGAAAATCATGTAACAATTTCAGGGATGTTCTCTCCATTTCAATCTCACCCTTCTTATCTAGGAAGCGGCACGAACTTCCTATTTCTTCCAATATGTAGTGATTTTCTCGATCTAAATGCTGAACCCCGTAAACTCGATTGAGCGTCAAGGGATAATGGGTTCGCAGAAAATCAATCAAACGATCAGCTGCTTCCTCAATATTGAAAATCCGCTCACTGATGGCACCGGTAAAGGCCAAATACTCACCAATTTGGGGGTCTTCAAAACGAGGCCATAGAATTCCCGGAGTATCCATCAGTTCAATGTTGGATAGCAACCGTACCCATTGATTTCCTTTGGTCACGCCTGGTTTGTTACCCGTTCTGGTACTGCCTCTTTTGACCATGGCGTTGATAAACGAAGATTTGCCCACATTGGGAATGCCAATCACCATGGCTCGGACAGGTCTTGGCAGCAAACCTTTCGCTACTCGTTTGGCCATGATTTCTTTTCCAGCCAAATGAACCGCTTGCATCACTTCTTTGATACCTTTACGCTGCAAACTGTCGGTACGAATAACAGCAAAAGCTGTCTCCTTGAACTTCTTCTCCCATGGTATCAGACGATCCAGGTCACATAAGTCAACCTTATTCAATATGATAATACGAGGTTTATATTGAGCCAATGCAATCAAATCCTGATTGGCAGATGAAAATGGGATCCTTGCATCACGAATTTCCAAAATGACATCGACTGCTTTTAATTGTTCCGCCAAAAGTCGCTTGGCTTTGGCCATGTGTCCTGGATACCATTGAATATGCATACATTCTCCTATTACTTGATCTGACCGGCATTGGCCAGTGGCCAATAAATGGCGATTGCTTTTCCTATAAAATTATCTTCTGGGATAAAACCCCAATATCTTGAATCTGCGCTATATTGTCGATTGTCCCCCATACCAAAATAACTGCCTTCCGGTATGACAAATGGTCCCAATTGTTCATACGAATGATCTTGTTTAAGATAGGGTTCATGCAACTGTTCTCCATTGATATAAATGCCATCATCTTGTATTTCGAACGTATCTCCAGGCAGTCCAATCATGCGTTTTACATAAATGATATCCGGATCCAAAGGATAACGAAATACCATAATGTCGCCCCGTTCAATTTCACCATATCGCATGAACAGTTCATTTACGATAATTCGATCATCCACCTTCAAGGTAGGCACCATTGAAGTGGTCGGCACCCAAAAAGGCTGAAAAATAAAAGTTCGGATAACAAAAGCAATCAAAAAAGCGATAACGATAGCCTGAACTAATTCCAGAAGGGGATGTTTTTTTTGTTCCACTTCATTTCCTGCCATGTTTGTCTCATCATTATTTTTCCGTTCTAATTCCATGCTTTTCCCTTTCTGGTGATTGGCTTATCTGCATTTCAATATATCATTCTCACTCGACAATAACAAGGTAAGGACCGGCTAACCGGTCCTTAAACTACTTTCTATCTCTGATTCTGGCTGCTTTTCCGGTTCTGGTGCGCAAATAGTAAATCTTTGCTCTTCTAACCCTACCTCTACGAAGTACTTTTACGGAAGCGATCCTAGGCGAATGCAAAGGAAATACCCGTTCGACACCAACTCCGTATGAAATTCTTCTGACGGTGAAATTTTCTTGAATGCCACCACCTTGTTTGGCTATCACGATACCAGTAAAATCCTGGATTCTTTCTTTGGTGCCCTCAACGACTTTTACGCTTACCGTTACCGTATCACCAGGTTGGAATTCAGGAATGTCAGTTCTCTTTTGTTCTTCATCGATTGCTTTGATAATATCCATGGTTGTCCTCCTTTCCTACAACTTGTCTTTTTTATCCAATAATTCAGGTCTTCTAGCCCTGGTTTTTAAAATTGATTGCTCTTTTTTCCATTCCTCGATGGCCTTATGGTTTCCACTAAACAGCACCTCAGGAACAGACAGTCCACGAAACTCTCTGGGCTTGGTATATTGCGGATACTCCAAAAGATTTGAAGCAAAACTTTCACTGCTTAAACTTTCTTCATTTCCCAAAACACCCTTCACATGTCTGGAAACCGCCTCCATCAACACCATGGCAGGGATTTCTCCACCGAACAAAACGTAATCACCAATAGAAATTTCCTCATCAACAAGTTCATCAATAACACGTTGATCTACACCTTCATACCGACCGCATAACAGAATCAAGCGATCGAACGTGGCTAACTCCAACACTTTGCTGTGGTCTAATCTTGTGCCAGTAGGAGTCAAGTAAATCGTTTTTATCGAATGGGTGTCACCATCTTTTAGAATGGCATCAAATGCTGAAAATATAGGCTCAGGTTTAAGCAACATGCCTGAACCTCCACCATAAGGGGTGTCGTCTACTTTTTGGTGCTTGTCCTGACTGAAATCACGTATGTTGATTGTGCGAATATGCAATCGGCCGTTTTCTATGGCCTTTTGAATCAGACTTTCCTGAATAAAATTGGTAAATAAATCAGGGAATAACGTCAGCACATCAAAATTCATAATCGCTCCTAATCACGCAGTCCTTTCAATAGATGAACCATCATTCTTCGTTTGTCAAGGTCGACATGAAGTACAACTTCATCGATATTTGGGATTAAAATCTCATGACCATCGCTATCCATAACACTGTATACATCTCGTGCCCCCGTTTCAATAATGGAGTCGATGCGCCCAAGATATTCATGTTCGTCCGTATAGACATCGAGATCTTTCAGCTGATGCAAATAGTAAACACCGTCAGGCAGAGCGGGCAGTGCTTCCTGCGGAACGTACAAATACCTGCCTTTGAGATCATCCGCTTGATCTATGTGTGTAATGGTTTCAAACTCTACAAGCAACATTTGCTTGTGAATACGACTTCTTTTGATGTCAAGCGGTTGATACGCATGATTTGTTTCCAGAAAAAATTGTCTATAATGCAGCAAAAGATCTGGAGAATCCATCAGACACATCAACTTCACTTCACCATTGATTCCATGAGTGTTAATAATTTGCGCTACGACAGCATAGTCCATCTTAATCCTCGACGATTTCAACACTAACTTTTAGATTGTTGTTGATAGCAGCAGCCTTGACAACACTTCGAATAGCCTTGGCTATTCTTCCTTGTTTTCCGATAATTTTCCCCATATCCTCATTGGCAACCCTCAGTTCGATAACCATACCATCTTCATGCTTCGACGTGGTCACACGAACTTCCTCAGGATGTTCTACCAAAGATTTTGCAATGATTTCAACTAATTTTTCCATCATTTCCTCCTAAAAATCATTTCTTGTACTGTTGCCAAACGCCTGATTTCTTTAGCAAGGATTTTACAGTTTCTGATGGTTGAGCACCAGTTGATAACCACTTCAGTGCCTTCTCTTCATCGACTTTTAGTTCTTCTGGATTGCTGATGGGATTGAAATAACCAATCTCCTCAATAAACCTTCCATCTCTAGGTGCTCTAGAATCTGCTACCACAATTCTATAAAAGGGAGCTTTTTTTGCGCCTAATCTTCTGAGTCTAATTCTTGTTGCCATTTGTTTCACCTCCTCTTTGCATTTTTATGAGAACAGACCTGGAATGCGGGGAATTTTTCCACCCTTACCCATTTGTCCGATTCTTTTCATCATTTTCTGTGTTTCTCCAAACTGTTTAAGCAAGGCATTGACTTGCTGCACAGTTGTCCCACTTCCACGAGCAATCCGCCTTCTTCGGCTGGCATCGATCAATGGGGGATTCTCTCGTTCTATCTTTGTCATAGATTGAATAATGGCCCTGTTGCGGCCTAAGCGCTTTTCGTCAATAGGCTGTTGTTTCATTTGCTTGGCCATCCCAGGGATCATGTTCATCATGTCTTCCATAGAACCCATGTTCTTCATATTCTCCATTTGTTCTAAAAAATCTTGGAGAGTAAATGAAGATTTTCGGATTTTTTCTTCCAATTCCTTGGCCTTTTTTTCATCAAAATGTTCCTGTGCACGCTCAATAAGGGTGAGAACATCTCCCATACCAAGAATCCTCGATGCCATTCTCTCAGGATGAAAAGCTTCCAAATCTCCAATCTTTTCCCCTGTCCCCAAAAATTTGATCGGTTTCCCAGTCACAGCCTTGGCGGAAATGGCAGCGCCACCTCTAGCATCACCATCCATCTTGCTTAAAAGCAGACCATCAATATCGAGGCCTTGGTTGAAATGCTCAGCAACATGAAGGGCATCCTGGCCTGTCATAGCATCCACCACCAAAAGAATCTCGTGTGGTTTGATCTCTTGTTTCATTTGTACCAGTTCATCCATCATCTGCTCGTCAATATGCATACGACCGGCCGTATCAACAAGGAGAATATCCACAGCCGATTTTTTGGCTTTTTCTATGGCTCCCTTGGCGATATCGACTGGACTTACCGAATCCCCCAGGAAAAAAACCGGAATATCCAGTGCTTCCCCTAGAACCTGTAATTGTTTGATAGCAGCAGGACGATAAACATCGCAGGCAGCCATCATCACTTTTTTATGCTCTTTCTTAAAGTGATTTGCCAATTTGGCACAAGTTGTTGATTTACCAGCACCTTGTAATCCACAAAGCATGATAATGGTCGGTGGGTTTGGTGACAAAACAATACTCGCTTGTTCTTTGCCCATCATTGAGGTTAGCTCTTCATTCACAATCTTAATGACTTGCTGAGCCGGAGAAAGGCTCTCCATCACACGTTTGCCAATGGCTTTTTCCTTGATGTCCTGCATCATGGACTTAACAACCTTATAATTAACGTCTGCTTCCAACAAGGCAATCTGAACTTCTTTCAATGCCTTCATTACGTCATCTTCGCCAAGTGTTCCTTTTTTTTTCAGCCCAGCGAAGGCATGCTGTATTTTTTCACTCAAGGATGAGAAAATAGCCATAGTTCCCCTTTTACAATTCTTCCAATAATTTTTTACACATCAAAAGTGCATACTCTTGTCGTTCCGGTTGTGCGCTTTGAAGATTATCTACAATCGTCTTCATTTGACGTCCCAATCTATTTTTTTGCTCGACCAATCCCAATTTACTCTCATACTCAGCCAGTACTTTTTCAGTTCGTTTGATCACATCATGTATCGCCTGACGGCTAACCTCTAATTCAGCAGAAATTTCCCCCAATGAAAAATCCTGAAGGTAATACAGCTCCATGATTTCCCATTGATGGTCTGTCAACAACACCTTATAGGCATCCAAACAATCAATGATTCGTATTCTCGTTTCCAGCATGTTGTCTCCCTGTAAAGACTTATTTCTTTACACTACACGCATCATACGTCAAGGTTCAATCCTTGTCAACCTTAAAACGAATATTATTATTCCTTTTGACACTCATGTCCTTGCACCGAAAACTTAAGGATAAAATATACTGGCCGCTTTGTGAGCTCGAGCAATCAACTGCTCTTCATCGATAGTACATAGCCTGCGGTCTTTCATCAGAAATTCACCATTCACCATGGTGTGCGTCACATCCTGAGATCCTGCGGCATATACGACATCAGTCGGTGGATACAATCCAGGTTTCATATGAATTTGCTTGCTATCAATCAAAATCAAATCAGCTCTGTTCCCTACCGCGATTTGACCAATTTTTTGAAGTTTGAGTGCTTTGGCACCTTGTACCGTTGCCATAGAAAGAACTTGCTTGACTGGAATAGCCGTAGCATCACCATGAATGCCTTTTTGCAGCAAGGCAGCGAGTCTCATTTCATGAAAAAGAGACATGTTGTTGTTATTGGCCACGCCGTCCGTACCCAATCCTACCGTAATCCCCTTCTCTAACATTTTCTTTAACGGGGCAATACCAGAAGCCAATTTAAGATTGGCTGTTGGATTGTGTGAAACGCATACATCATTTTCATACAATATGTTGATATCATCGTCAGTAATATGTACACAATGCGCTGCCAAGGTATGTGCTTGAAACAAGCCCAGATCCCGCAAGTAAGCAACAGGGGTCTTATGGTATCGTTCTTTATAATTCATTAATTCTTCGTTTGTTTCACTAATATGAATATTGAGTCCCATATCATGTTCGAGTGCTGCATCGCGTACCATCCTCATATCGTCATCATTAACAGTATAAGGCGCATGCGCACTTACAAAAACACTGATCAAGCCCCTCGAATGATCAGCAAATCGCCCTTTGAGGGCAATATTTTCATCCAAATTCTGACGAGTTTTGTTCTCAACACTCAAAACAGCCCGAGACAAAACACCCCGCATCTTTGTTTTTATAAGGAGTTCCCCTAAAATTTCTTGCTTAAAATACATATCCAAAAATGAGGTCGTGCCCGACCTGATCATCTCCGCCAATGCCATTTCATTGGCAATGCGAATCGTTTCATCTGTATGTTTGGCCTCTGCTGGCCAAATCACATCCTGCAGCCAAGACATCAGTGTCATATCTTCTGCCATACCTCGGAACAAACTCATAGCCAAATGGGTATGGCAGTTAACAAGGCCCGGCATCAATATATGATCCTTGGCATCAATGGTCTCATCCGGCAAAAACCCCTCCGGCAAATCGCCCACACCCACGATGGTATCTCCACTAACAGCCACATGGGCTATAAACCAAATAAGATGTTCTGAAGAGTCATCCGTCATAGGAATGACTTTGGCATTTCGAAACAAGATATTCATATCATCTCTCTCTTCTTCCTGGTGATTCAAGAAAACAAGGTATCTGTATAATCCTTAGGATTAAAAGGTTTTAGATCTTCTTTATTCTCACCGACTCCAATCCATTTCACAGGAATATCAAGCCGGTCAGCAATAGGAATAACGATGCCACCTTTGGCGCTACCATCCAATTTGGTTAGAACAATCCCAGTAATCCCAGTAGCTTTATTGAATAATTTTGCCTGTTCTATGGCATTTTGCCCTGTAGAAGCATCAAGAACCAGTAATGTTTCATGGGGTGCCCCGGGTAGCTCACGCTCAAGTACTCGTTTTATTTTCTTGATTTCTTCCATAAGATTGATCTTGGTATGTAACCTGCCAGCCGTATCCACGATAAGAACATCCGCCTTCTTGGCTATTGCAGATTGCAACGCATCATAAGCTACTGCAGCAGGATCTGCTCCTTCCTTTTGCTTGATCAAGGAAACACCAATATCCTGCGACCATTTTTCCAACTGTTCTGTTGCTGCAGCCCGAAAGGTATCACCCGCGGCCAAGATAACCTTATTTCCCTGCTCTTTTAATTGATAGGCCATTTTGGCAATAGAAGTAGTCTTGCCGGCACCATTGACACCCACAACCAAGATAACTGTTAATGCATCCTTTTGTAGATTCATGCTGGGATTGTCATCGCCCAACATTTGTTGAATTTGTTTTTTAAGCATAGCAATGGCTTCGTGGGCTACTTCAATCTTTGATTCTTTGGTTTTTATCCGTAAAGTCTCCACCAGATCCATACTGGTTTGAACACCCAAATCTGCTTGGATAAGTATCTCTTCCAATTCTTCAAAGAATGAGTCATCCAGTTTTTTATAGCCTGAAACCAACATTTCAATCCGATCAACCAAACCTGTTCTGGTTTTGGCCAGGCCCTTAATCAAGTAATCAATGATCATAAATTCTCCTTGTATTATGAACGCATAGCAACGGCCTGATTGGGATCTTGCAATCGCACAGAAACCATTTTGGTAATGCCTGATTTTTTATCCATGGTCACCCCAAACAAACTGTCTGAATTTTCTATCGTTCCTTGTCTGTGTGAAATCACTACAAACTGAGTATGCTTCGCAAACTCCCGCAAATAATTGGAAAAATGATTGACATTCACTTCGTCTAAAGCAGCATCGATTTCATCCAAAACACAAAAAGGTGACGGTTTGATTTTTAAAAAAGCAAACAACAACGCAATGGCCGTAAGTGCCTTTTCTCCTCCTGAAAGCAAATTCATATGTTTGAGTCCCTTCCCAGGAGGTTTGGCTTCAATATCAACACCTGTATTGAGCAAATCTTCAGGTTCCGTCAAAAACAGAGAAGCTTCTCCTCCATCAAATAACTTGCTGAATGATTCCTTGAAGGCCTCGGCGATCTCCTGAAAACTCTTCTTAAAACGCTCAACCATCACGCCATCGATTTCCGCAATAACCTGATCTAGCTTCTCGATACTGTTGCGAAGATCCATCTCTTGCATCATCAAAAAATCAAAACGCTCTTTAACACGTGCATACTCATCAATGGCAGCGATATTCACTGTGCCCAAAAAAGCCATTTCTCGTTTGAGATCTTTAAGTCGTTTTTCAGCAATCTTCAAATCATCAATATCACGTTTACGTATTAAAGCCTCTGCAAAAGCAATATCATGCTTTTCTTCCAATCGTCTGTGTTTGTTCTCAAGATCGGTCTCCTGTTTCGCCATCGTAACAAGATGGCCATTGAGCAACTTACTCTTTTCAGATAGCTGCTTCCTCATTTCCTTACTGCCCGTTGCCTTTTGATTGATGGAATCAGCCAACAAATCCTTCTTTACTTTCTGATCTTGGATAGAAAAAGTCAATTCTTCTATCACGTTCCCCATATCCTCGATTTGAGCATTAATTTTTAAGATTTTCTCATCATGCTCCGAAGATTCATCTAAGATCTTTTTCAGTTCACTATCCAGGTTTGTTAATCTCTCATAAATCTCTTCAGATTGCCCATAATAGACTGATAAAGCATCCTTCAAGGCACTCTCTTTTTCTTGCAAAGAAACTCTTTCCAAATGAAGTTCTTGCAGTTCTTGTCTCTTGTTTTCCAGAGTACTGACAACTTCTGTATACTCTAAGTCGCTGGCTTTTAACGTCTCTTCCAACTCAATTTTGTGTTTTTCTGCTCCATGCATTTTTTTCTTCAGCATAGACTCATTGTCTAAAATATCACGTCTTTGCCTGGAAATTTCTTGCTGATCCATAGAAAAAATTTCCAACGACTCTTCCTGAGCCAACAGCAATTTCTGTAAATATTCCTTTTCCTGACTTTTGCTAAGCAACTGATCCTCTTCTGCTTTCATTTGCTGATTGATTTGGCTGATCTTTTGTGCATTCACTTCCATTTTCTGAGCCAATTCAGCGAAATCCCTATTTGCCGCACTCTTGCTTGCCGTCAAGCGATTAATCTGCTTTTCCAATTCTTGAATTTCCACTTTTCTGACAAGAATACTCGATCCTTTTTGTTCTATTTGCCCCCCGCTAATGGATCCACCAGGATGGATCACATCGCCTTCTAATGTCACAATTTTCAACCCCTGATTGGCAATTTTAGATGCTTTTACAGCCCAATCCAAATCCTTGGCTACCAAAACAGATCCCAAAAGGTGCTCAATTGCCGGTCGAACGAATGGTTCAAATCGAATAAGAGAACTAGCAGTTCCCAAAATCCCCTCTAATTCTAAAACCGCCATGTTTCGTTCATGTAAGGGCCTAGGGACAATGGTATCCAGCGGCAAAAATGTGGCTCTCCCACCTTTGACCCTTTTCAAATGAGCTATGGCATGTTGAGCTGCCTTCTGATCAGATACCACCAAATCCTGTATGGAATTGCCCAAGCCAATTTCAATGGCTTTGACATATTCTTTATCGATATCGATTAAATCGGCAATAACACCACGAACTCCTTCGAATCCACTCACTGATTCTTTCTTTGCTTTCAGAACTGTCTTCACTCCATAGAAGTAGCCTTCATGCTCATTTTGAATATCTTCCAGTACTTTTTTTTTGGATAGCGCAGTTTGCAGCTCTTTTTCCTGTTGAGCCAAACTTTCTTGCATGACCAGCGCATCCTTTGACTGGATCTGGTAAATATTTTTAATTTCTTCTTGTTCTTGGCTAGTAGATTGCACCCTCTGTTCCAGTTCCATAACAGATTGGGTAACAATCTCCATTTCCTTTCTCAAACCTTCAACTCTTTGGCTTATTTTGAGAGCCTCTTCCTTACTCTTATCTTCTTGCGTCAAGGTAGCTTCCTTGGCGTAAAGAACCTTGTTGTATTCATTATGCAAACTGGCCAAAAATTGCATTTCATCCAAAAATTGGGCGTTCAAATGCTCCATTTCCATCGCCTTTTGATCTTTTCTTTGAGACAAAAAGGTGATGGAATTGGTCAATTCATCGATGGCTATAGTCTTGGCTTCCAATGCCTTGACCAGCCAATCATGTTTTTCAATTTTTTCTTGGTGCACAGCATGCAGACTTTCCATTTTGTGATTCTGCCACTGCATTTCTTCCTCTATTTTACTCCGACGCAACTGCAGATTTTGCAGCATGGTCTCCGACAACTCCAGTTGGCTATGAAGATGACCTGCACTATTTCGCAGTTCATAAAGCTTTCCTTGCCTTAAAGACATATCTTCATTAAGCTTATCCATATTCAAGCGTTCGGTCTCAAAGGTTGCTTCTTCCATGGCTATGTTGGATTCGAGTTCACTTGTCTCCATCTCCAGAAGTTGGATCTGTGTATCCATTTCCAATCGAATTTCGTTGCCGCGCTCGATATCACGAACCAAGATATTGATATCTAGATCATCTAATTCATCCTTAATATCCAGATAATTTTGGGCTTTTTCAGCCTCTTCACCTAAAGGTTCAAGATTTACACTGAGTTCTGAAATAATATCCATGACCCGCAATAAATTCTGTTCTGTATTGGCTATTTTCCGCTGAGCTTCATTTTTCCTGTTTCTGTATTTGACGATGCCTGCCAATTCCTCAATCATGGCCCTTCGATCTTCAGGTTTTGCGGTAATAATTTCATCTACCCTACCCTGACCAATCATGGCAAAGGAATCCCTTCCAATTCCGGTATCATGAAAGAGCATTTGAATATCTTTCAGTCGACAAGAATTCTTATTGATATAGAATTCACTTTCACCAGAACGATAAGCTTTCCTGGTGATCGTCACTTCTTCATAAGGAAGAGAAAGAATACCTTCTTGATTATCCATAGTGATAGATACCGCCGCCATACCTAAAGGCTTATGGGTGTCACTCCCTGAAAAAATGACATCTTCGACCCTAGCGCCTCGAAGAGTCTTGATTCTTTGTTCTCCCATCACCCACATCATGGCATCAGAAATATTGCTTTTCCCACTACCATTGGGACCAACTATGGTTGATATGCCATCATTGAACTCCAAAGCAGTTTTGTCAGCAAATGATTTAAATCCGTGCAACTCAAACTTTTTTAAGAACATAATATCTCCTAATGAACACTTGCAAAGTAATCAATGGCCAAAACAGCAGCCTGCCTTTCAGCATCTTTCTTGTTTTTTCCTCTGCCCAATGCAATGATCTCATCATCCCAAAGCACACCACAAGTAAAATTTTTGTCATGATCCGGGCCACGCTCTTCGAGTAGCCTGTAGGTAACGTTTCTCTTATATTTTTCTTGCACCATCTCTTGTAGCGTAGTCTTAGGATCTTTGTATCCTGTTTCAATAATCTGTTGTAATACAGGTCTCATTAAGGAAATCACAAAATCAGAAAGAATGCGAAAATCACAGCATAAATACAATCCACCCAAAAAGGCTTCAAACGCATCCGCTAGAATTGACATCCTATATCGTCCTCCTGATTTTTCCTCCCCTTTGCCCAACATCAGTAAATCAGGAAAATGAAGATCCAATGCCAACTGCGCAAGCGTTGTTTCTGAAACCGCTACTCCTCTGATGCTTGAAAGAGTCCCTTCGTTTTTCGCTGGGTATTCACGATAGAGCATTTCTCCTACCACTAAACCTAATACCGCATCTCCTAAAAATTCCAAACGTTGATTGTCCTTGTGTTTTTGTCCCTGTTCCAAAGCATAAGTTGGATGAACAAAAGCCAACCTCAAGATGGGATCTTGGATATCCGAACCAATTCTTTGCATCAAATATGTCCAGGCTTTTTCTTGTACTTCGTCCATACTATCCCCCGCAATAACTATCCCGTAGCATGCACTACGGGATTCCAATTATTCTTTAATTTTCCCTTTAACCAAATCGATGGCAGCCTCGATACTGTTGATGTCTTCAATCTCCTCATCCGATATCTCAATTTCAAATTCCTGCTCAATGGCCATGATCAGTTCTACCAAATCAAGAGAATCTACATCCAGGGATGACAAATCGGTGTCCAACGGCATCTCTGTAAAATCGAGTTCCAATTGTTCCGTGGCAATGGCAATAATCTTTTCTTCTGGTTTCATGGTTAAACCCTATCCTTTCATCTGTTTCCTGATAACATCAACATAGTGTGCATCCACTTCATATCGTGCTGCCCGTATGGCACTAACTACCGCCTTCGCATTAGAAGAGCCATGACAAATGATACTGATGCCATCAATACCAAGAAGAGGCGCTCCTCCATATTCTGTCGAATCCAAACGTTTTTTCAATTCAAGAAAACCACTTCTGATCAACATAGCACCGATTTTGCGGTACCAGGTGGAAGTCAGACTATCTTTGATCATAGAAAAAATGGTTTTGGATAATCCCTCTGATAATTTTAAAATCACATTACCTGTAAACCCATCACAAATCATGACATCTGTCTCACCCATGGGAATATCTTTGCCTTCAATGTTACCTATGAAATGAATCCTATTGTCGTCCTTGAGTAGCAGAAATGCTTCTTTGTTGGTATCTGTTCCCTTTTTATCCTCACTGCCATTGCTGATCAGTCCCACTCTCGGGGAATCGATATGCAATACCTCTTGTGCATAAATACTCCCCATAATGGCAAACTGGTTCAGTTGTTCTGCATCAGCCATAGGATTGGCTCCAGCATCGACAAGAAGCTTCATCCCCTGCAAGGTAGGATAATAAATACATATCGCCGGCCTTTTGATGCCCTTGATACGTCCGATGTGAAAAATCGAAGCGGCAAGCTGTGCTCCTGTGCTGCCAGCAGACACCAGTGCATCCGCCTTTTTCTCTCCCACCAATTTGGCGGCAACCACCATCGAGGATCCATTTTTGTGTCTCACCGCTCTTGCAGGGTCTTCTTCCATGGATATCGTATCTGGTGCATGCACAATTTCAATGTAAGGATTAGGAGCATAATGCTGCAGTTCCTTCTGTAAAATATCTCTATCTCCGACAAGATAAATGAACGTATCTTGATTGGCTGACTGAACGGCACCTTTAACGATTTCATACGGTGCATAATCACCACCAAAGGCATCTAATGCAATCTTCATTCACGGTCACCCCCATATCTATTATGAGTTTAACTGAATTCGTAATATCTTTCAAGAAAAAAGAACCGCAACCTGCGGTTCTCATATCTGGTAAATTATTTTTTTGCGGTCTCAACGGTTACCACTTTTTTCCCGTTATAGTATCCACAAGATGGACACGCTCTGTGGGGCTTTTTCAACTCATGACACTGTGGACACTCTGAGAGGTTTGGAGCCACCAATTGAGCCCAGATTGAACGTCTCTTATTCTTTCTGGCCTTTGAATGTCTTCTTTTTTGTACTCCCATCACCATGCCTCCTCTCTATTCCTCAGAAATGAGGTTTTTTAATATTTCCATTCTTGGATCAACTTCGTCCACTTCACACGAACAAGGGCCTTCGTTTAAATCTGCACCACAGTGGGCACAAAGGCCTAAGCAATCCTCTTGGCAAATCGAATTCATCGATATCTTCAACAAAACACCATCGTGAATCATTTGATCCATTTCCAATTGATTTCCATTATACGTCTTATAGAAATCAATGTCATCAACTTTTTTAAACTCAGGATAGAAGATTTCGTCCAATACCAAATCCAACGTCTCCTGATACGGTTTCAAACAACGATCACAGATCAGTTCCATCACAACAACAGCATCGCCTTGAAAGTAAAGGTCGCCATCGATATTTCTCATTTTGCCATGCAGTCGAACTGGTTTTAAAAAAGTTACCTGACGCCCAGAAATGGATCCAATATCTTCTTCCAGTTCAACGTTTATCTCACTGCCAGGCTTGCTTCGAATTTTCGATATATCAAGTTGCATGTCTTGTCCCTACCATTTCAACCACACTTCAGACATTATAACGGAGGTCCAGACATTTGGCAAGGAGCTAACCAACAATTCTGACTGTTTCTCTGGCAATCACCAATTCCTCGTTGGTAGGAATGACCATAACCTTAACCCGGGAATCATCTGCTGAAATAATCTGTTCTTTTCCACGAATCTTGTTTTTTTCTGGATCCAGCTTGACTCCCAAATAATCTAAATCCTTCAGTGATTCAGCTCGTGTGAAATCTGAATTCTCACCGATGCCAGCTGTAAATACGATAGCATCAACACCATTCATGACAGCAGCATACTTGCCTATATAGCCTTTGATACGATAATGGAATATATCCAAGGTCATTTTGGCTCGTTTATTACCCTGAGAAGAGGCCACTTCCAGATCACGGAAATCACTGGAAATTCCTGATAGACCTAAAGCGCCACTCTCTTTGTTTAAAATTGTATCGACATCCTGGCAAGTTATTTTTTCTTTGCTGGTTAGATAAAAAATAATGGCTGGATCAATATCACCACACCTGGTACCCATCACCAATCCAGGTAGTGGAGTAAAACCCATAGAAGTATCAATAGACACGCCTTGATCTACGGCAGCCAAACTGGCTCCATTGCCCAAGTGACAGGTGATAATCTTTAGATCTTTAATATCTTTCCCTAACAGTTCAGCTGCTCTACTGGACACAAATTGATGGGATGGGCCATGGAAACCATACCTTCTGATTCTATAATCCTCATAGTACTTGTAAGGAATGGCATACATATAAGCTTCTGGAGGCATTGAATTATGAAACGCTGTATCGAACGTACCCACATTGGGCACACCTGGCAATACTTTTTGTATGGCCTCAATGCCAATAATTTGGGGTGGATTATGTAAAGGAGCCAATTCACTCAAATCCTTGATTTTGGCTACAACATCCGCATCAATCAATGTAGAATCACTAAAATACTCGCCACCATGAGCTATACGATGGCCTACAGCCATAATTTCCTCGATGCTAGCGATCACCCCATAGGTATCGTCTGTAAGCGCTTCCAAAAGCATCTCTATGCCTTGAATATGTTTTGATACATCTTTTTCAACAACAATTTTCTTGCCCTTAGCTTTATGTGTCAATAATGATCCAGGTATTCCAATTCGTTCAACCAATCCCTTGGCCATAACGGATTCATCTTCCATGTTAAGCAATTGATATTTGATGGAAGAGCTTCCACAGTTAATTACCAATACTTTCATTCATTCCTCCCCTATTCCCCTATTCTAGTCTAATTTTCGCTTGCTTGTTGACGATTTTTCAATTGATTACGACCATGTTCAATGGTCTCTAACGTTTTTTCTAAATGACTTTCTAGGTTTGCAAGAATCTCATCAGCATACTCTTTGGCACCTTTTGTCATCTTTTCGGATTTCTCATTGGCTTCGAATATGATGCGCTCCGCTTCATGTTGAGCTTCTATCACAATCTTATTGTCATCAATCATAGTCCCTATATTCTGTTCGACTTCTTCCATGATGGAAGAAGCTTCACGTTGTGCCTCAGCCAAAATATTCTCTTTATCCTGTACGATTCGTCGAGCCTGACGAAGATCTTCTAATAACGTAGTTCTCAAATCTTCAATCAAACCTTGCATCTCAATTACATTCACCTTAATGGTGTTCCCAGAAAAACCACGATTTGAATTGTTGATAATTTCTTCCATTTGTTCTAATACCGTCAAAGCATCCATGCTGATCCTCCTACAGGGTTTTCTTCTATTCTACCCCTTTTTATGGGTCCTTTCAAAGTGCCTTGCAACTTATTTCCTGTGATAAATTAGAATTCTGGTTTGGCCATAAATAATATTCTTTATTTCAGTCAAAGAAGACATCACTGGAAGACTAGCATAGGAATATATATCATCTTTGCTGGTTTCTATCACAACAAAGCCATCTTTTGCCACAAGCCCACGTTTACATAGAAATGTCAGGGAGGGTTCCAAGAGTCCTTTACTATATGGTGGATC
>DIET01000025.1:0-6029 GCA_002418765.1 Peptococcaceae bacterium UBA5767
CCTGACGCCATACAGTCTCCGACTGGGGTTCTACCCCTGCCACCGAACAGAAAACAGCAACAGCGCCATCCAGGACCCTCAGAGAGCGTTCTACTTCCATTGTAAAGTCAACGTGCCCGGGTGTATCGATAATGTTGATGCGATGTTCCTTCCAACTGCAGGTCGTAGCTGCCGACGTAATGGTAATGCCGCGCTCTTGTTCCTGTGCCATCCAGTCCATGGTCGCTGCACCATCGTGCACCTCGCCTATTTTATGGGTACGGCCTGTATAAAACAGAATTCTCTCGGTAGTTGTTGTTTTCCCGGCATCAATATGGGCCATGATTCCGATGTTTCTAGTTTTCTGCAAACTAACTTTTCTAGCCATATCTTTCTCCTCTACCTATTTCTACTCGCCTTCACTCCTACCATCTATAATGAGCAAAAGCTTTGTTGGCCTCAGCCATTCTATGTACATCTTCTTTTTTCTTCACAGATGAGCCTGTGTTGTTGGCTGCATCCATCAATTCCAAAGCCAATTTTTCCTTCATGGTCTTACCACCGCGAGCACGCGTGTGTTTGGTAATCCAACGAATGGCCAATGTCTGTCTACGGTCCGGTCTTACTTCAATAGGAACCTGATAGTTGGCACCACCCACTCTTCTTGACTTGACTTCCAATACGGGCATCACATTGTTCATGGCTTGCTCAAACACTTCCAGTGGATCCTTGCCTGTTTTTTCAGCAATGATATCAAACGCACCGTAGCAAATCTTTTCTGCCTGTCCTTTTTTACCATCCAACATAATTTGATTTACCAATTTGGTAAATACAGTTGAATTGTAGATGGGATCCGGCAATACTACTCGCTTAGGCACTCCTGCTCTTCTTGGCATATTGTTTCACCTCTTTTTTCTACAATCTAGTTTATTTCTTTGGTCTTTTGGTTCCGTATTTAGAACGCGAATTCTTTCTATCTTGAACACCAGATGAGTCCAATGCTCCCCTGACAATATGGTAACGAACTCCTGGAAGATCTTTAATTTTTCCTCCACGAATCAATACAACCGAGTGTTCCTGAAGAACATGACCAATCCCTGGAATGTAGGAAGTGACTTCAATCCCGTTTGTCAGTCTTACACGAGCCACTTTTCTGAGTGCAGAGTTTGGTTTTTTGGGCGTTGTCGTATAAACCCTGGTGCAAACACCTCTTTTTTGGGGGCAATTCTTCAACGCTGGCGAACCAGACTTCTTGACTGCAGATTTTCTTCCTTGTTTTACCAATTGGTTAATCGTAGGCATTCTTTTCCCTCCTCTCATTCAATGAAAGGGCAAGCAGAAATCCATATTTCTGCTTACCTTTTCTAACATTTATTGTTGTTCATCCAAAATGGTGGCCACGGCTGCCTTGACTTCAATCCCAGCCCATTTTCCCAGCTCCATCATGGTCGGTACACTTTCCAACAAAACATGGTTTTCTCGGCATTGCTTCTCGATTTCAATCTGTAAAAAACGATCCGCATCCAGCGCAAGAAATACCTTTTTGGCTTGCCCTTCGGCAATGGCCCTGGTCGTCTGTTTTGTTCCCACCACAAACGACTTCGACTCTTTCAACTCTTCTAAGGACATTCTATTCACTCCTTATGATACAGCTTGATTAGAATACCACCTCACCTTTTAGATGTCAAGAGAGAGGTCTTCACTTTCTACGACTTCTTCTGAGCCCAAAAAATCGTCAATCAGAGGAAGCTCCGGTTCCACATCCACCTGCAGCTTGATATCGCGATAGCGTCTGAGCCCTGTTCCAGCAGGAATGAGTTTACCAATCAATACATTTTCTTTCAGACCGATCAGGGGATCGACCTTGCCTTTGATGGCGGCCTCTGTCAGAACACGTGTCGTCTCCTGGAAAGAAGCAGCCGAGAAGAACGACTCCGTGGCCAAAGATGCCTTGGTGATACCCAACAGCAATGGCTTGGCACTGGCTGGTTCCCCACCCGACTGACGAACCAATTCATTGGCTTGCCTCAATTCGGACTCATTGATCTGCTTGCCTACAAGCAAATCCGTATCCCCCGCTTCTTCCACCACAACCTTGCGGGTCATCTGTCTGGCAATGACTTCAATATGTTTGTCATTGATGTCAACACCTTGCATTCTGTAGACCTTCTGCACCTCTTTTAAAATATACTCCTGAACACCACGGATACCCTTGATTTTCAACAGCTCTTTGGGGTCAATCGATCCCTCAGTCAGTGTGTCGCCTGAGACCACGACATCCTCATTGCGTACCTTCAACCTGGCGTTGAACGGGATACTGTATGTTTCTATGCCAGTTTCACCGCCCACCACTTCTACGATACGTTTACCGCCTTCTAGTTCTTTGATTTTTACAACCCCAGCTGTAGAAGACAAGATCGCCTTGCCTTTGGGTTTCCTGGCTTCAAAGAGTTCCTCTACCCTAGGCAAGCCTTGGGTGATATCATCTCCGGCAATCCCTCCCGTATGGAAGGTTCTCATGGTCAACTGGGTTCCTGGCTCTCCGATAGACTGCGCTGCAATGGTACCGACCGCCTCACCAAGTTCCACCTTCAGTCCATTGGCCAAATTTCTACCATAGCACTTGGCGCAGACACCATATTCCGTATCACAGGTGCTGACCGAGCGAATGGTAACTTCCTTGATACCGGCTTCCTTGATTTCCATGGCCGCATCAGCATCAATCATTTCTCCCGCCTTGACGATGATCTTGCCTGAATCCTTGTTGTAAATGTCCTCAATGGTGTAACGACCTTCGATACGTTCTTCCAACGGTTCAATGACATTGTTTCGTTCCTTGATTTCTGAAACAGTAATGCCTTTCCCCGTATGGCAATCATGTTCTCTAACGATCACGTCCTGTGATACATCAACCAATCTTCGGGTCAGGTACCCAGAGTCAGCCGTTCGCAGTGCTGTATCTGCCAAACCTTTTCTTGCTCCGTGCGTGGAAATAAAATATTCAAGCACAGTCAGACCTTCCCGGAAGTTGGCCTTGATGGGAATATCCATGATTCGTCCACTAGGATCAGCCATCAGACCACGCATCCCAGCCAACTGCCGGATCTGCTGTACATTACCTCGGGCGCCTGAGTTGGCCATCATGTAGACAGGATTGAAGCGATCTAGTGATTTCATCATGGCATCGGTCACATCTTCCGTGGCCTTGGACCACAGTCCTGTCACCTTATCATAGCGTTCTTGCTCCGTCAGCAAACCGCGACGGTACTGCTTTTGTATATTGTCCACCTCAATGGTAGTCAAGTCCAAAATATCCTTTTTCTCCAACGGCACGGTAATGTCCGCTACCGAAATGGTCAGGCCGGCCTTGGTAGAATACTTAAAACCAAGCTGCTTGATACCATCCAGCAAATTGGCCGTGGCATTGGCTCCCAGTTTCTCGTAACATTTGGCAACCAAGTGGCCCAGCTTCTTCTTGCCCATCTCTTCATTATAATAACCCAGTTCTTCCGGAATAGGGATTTCAAAATTGAAGATAAGCCGTCCAATGGTGGTTTCGAGCAAATGCCCCTTGATCTTGATCCTGACCTTGGCATGCAAACTGACTTCATCAAATTCATAGGCCAGCATAGCTTCAGTATAATCCTTGAAAATCATACCTTCGCCTTTGGCCCCTTCCTTCTCCAGCGTCAGGTAATAGGAACCCAGCACCATATCCTGGGTCGGGGTAGCGACAGGCTTCCCATCCTTGGGATTCAAAATATTGTTGATGGAAAGCATCAACAGCCTGGCTTCCGCCTGTGACTCCAGAGACAGCGGCAAGTGAACGGCCATTTGGTCACCATCAAAGTCAGCATTGTAAGCCGTACAAACCAACGGATGCAATCGGATGGCCTTGCCATCCACCAAAACAGGATCAAAGGCCTGAATTCCTAGCCTGTGCAGTGTAGGCGCTCTGTTTAGAAGCACCGGATGATTCTTGGCCACTTCTTCCAGAACATCCCAGACCGCATCGTGACCCTTTTCCACCATACGTTTGGCACTCTTGATGTTGTGCGCCGTACCATCGTCCACCAATCTTTTCATCACAAAAGGCTTAAACAGCTCCAAAGCCATTTTCCTTGGCAAACCGCACTGGTTCATCATCAGATCTGGTCCCACAACAATAACAGATCGTCCGGAATAATCGACACGTTTGCCCAAAAGGTTCTGACGAAAACGTCCTTGCTTGCCTTTGAGCATATCTGACAAAGACTTCAGCGGCCTGTTGCCTGGTCCGGCCACCGGTCTGCCCCGTCTTCCATTGTCAATCAGGGCATCCACAGCCTCTTGCAGCATACGTTTTTCATTGCGTACGATGATATCCGGAGCCTGCAGATCAATCAATCGCTTCAACCTGTTGTTGCGGTTGATAACACGACGATACAAATCATTCAAATCAGAGGTGGCAAAACGCCCACCATCAAGTTGTACCATAGGGCGAAGTTCCGGTGGAATCACGGGAACAACCTCCATGACCATCCACTCTGGTCTGTTGCCCGAAGTCAAAAAGCTATCCACCGCATCCAGCCGTCTGGTCGCCCGAACTTTCTTTTGTCCGGTGGCTGTTTTTAATGCTTCTCTGAGTTCACGACTCTCCGCTTCCAGATCAACTTCTTCCAAAAGCTGACGTACGCTTTCTGCACCCATACCTGCTTTAAAATCAGTCCCATATTTTTTTCTGTAATCCCGGTGTTCTGCCTCTGTCAGGATTTGCTTCCTGGCCAAGGGCGTCTCTCCTGGATCAGTGACGATATAGCTGACAAAATAGAGAACTTTTTCCAAGGAACGAGGTGAAATATCCAATAGCAACCCCATTCTGCTGGGGATACCTTTAAAATACCAAATATGCGATACCGGAGCAGCCAGCTCAATATGACCCATGCGCTCTCTGCGAACCTTGGACTTGGTTACTTCCACGCCACAGCGATCACAGACAACGCCTTTATAGCGTACCCGTTTGTATTTCCCACAGTGGCACTCCCAGTCCTTGGTAGGCCCGAAGATTCGTTCACAAAAAAGGCCGTCTTTTTCCGGTTTTAAGGTTCTGTNNAATTGATGGTTTCCGGTTTCTTCACTTCTCCGCTAGACCACGATCTGATCTGTTCTGGAGAAGCCAGCGAAACCCTAATTTTATCGAATTTGTTAGCGTCCAACAAAGTCACTCCCTTCATGCATCAGCCATTACTCGTCTTCATCTTCCAGGTCAATCTCCAAAAAATGATTGGAAAATTCAGTATCATCCTCATCTAAATGCAAATCTTCAAAAATGGATGTATCGAGATCATCATCGGCATCCTCATTGGACTGATTAGCATCCTGCACACGATCTTTGTCTTCCTTCGCGTATTTTCCGTTGAAACTCAACGAATCATCTTTGCGATCATCATCCTCATCATCCGATTTCAAATCAATCTCCTGATCAAGGTGATTGAGTATCCTCACATCAAGGCACAAACTCTGCATCTCTTTGATCAAAACCCGGAACGATTCCGGCACACCTGGTTCTGGTATATTTTCTCCTTTGACGATGGCTTCATAGGTCTTGACACGACCCACCACGTCATCAGATTTCACAGTCAAGATTTCCTGCAAGGTATGCGCTGCGCCATATGCCTCGAGTGCCCATACTTCCATCTCTCCAAAACGCTGTCCACCAAACTGTGCTTTTCCTCCAAGTGGTTGTTGGGTCACCAAAGAATACGGTCCCGTACTTCTGGCGTGAATCTTGTCATCAACCAAATGGTGAAGTTTGAGCATATAGATATAACCAGCAGTCACCTTGTTGTCAAAGGGAAGTCCAGTGCGTCCATCATAAAGAACCGTTTTCCCAGACTCGTCAATACCCACGTCAGCAAGCCATTGATGAATATCCACTTCTCGCGCACCATCAAACACAGGAGTAGCCACCTTCATATTTTTCAGTTTGGCAGCCATGCCCAAATGACATTCCAGCACCTGTCCAATATTCATCCGTGATGGAACACCCAGGGGATTCAAAACAATATCCA
>DIET01000025.1:6058-12658 GCA_002418765.1 Peptococcaceae bacterium UBA5767
CCCTTGTTGCCGTGGCGGCCCGCCATTTTATCTCCTACCGAAATCTTGCGTTTCTTAGCAATATAGACCCGAACCAAGCGGTTGACACCAGCAGGCAATTCATCCCCATGTTCCCGGTCGAATCGCTTAACATCCACCACAATGCCTTCTTCACCATGAGGAACCTTCAAAGAATTGTCCCTGACTTCTCTGGCTTTTTCTCCAAAAATGGCCCGAAGCAGTTTCTCTTCTGAACTCAGCTCCTGTTCCCCTTTGGGGGTCACTTTGCCTACCAGGATATCACCCGGGCGCACTTCCGCTCCGATGCGAATGATGCCGGTGGCATCTAGATTCTTTAGATTTTCTTCTGACACATTGGGAATATCGCGCGTAATCTCCTCGCTTCCCAGTTTGGTATCACGGGCATCACACTCAAATTCATCAATATGTACCGAAGTGTAATAATCTTCCTTGACCATCTTCTCAGACAAGAGCACGGCATCCTCATAGTTGTAGCCTTCCCAGGTCATGAACGCAACCAGAATATTTCTTCCCAGAGAAAGCTCGCCTCCAGAAGTAGCCGGACCATCAGCAATGACCTGCCCTTTGACCACCTGGTCTCCCTTGGCGACAATAGGTCGTTGGTTGATACAGGTACCCTGGTTGGATCGCTTGTATTTGTCCAGTTGATGCTTTTCCAACAGACCATTCGCTGTTTTGAGAACGATTTCATTGCCGGTCACCCGAACAATTTCACCATCCGCTTGCGCTACCTCGCAGACACCAGAATCTTCCGCAATTTTTTTCTCCATGCCGGTTCCCACCAGGGGAGCTTCCGTCAACAACAACGGCACAGCCTGACGCTGCATATTGGCACCCATCAAAGCTCGGTTGGCATCATCATGCTCCAAAAAAGGAATCAATGCGGTGGCAATACTCCAAACCTGTTTGGGTGTTACATCCATATAATCACAATGGGAAGGATCCGTAATCAGGACATCTTCTCCATGTCTGGCATTGACACGCTCTGATACAAAGTATCCGTTCTCATCAAGCGGCGCATTGGCCTGGGCAATGGTGAAGACTTCCTCCTCATCCGCTGTCACATAAACAATATCATTGGTAACACACTTATTTTTCTTGTCTACACGTCGATAGGGCGTTTCGATAAATCCAAACTCATTGACACGAGCAAATGTACCCAAAGAACCAATCAATCCAATATTCGGTCCCTCTGGCGTTTCAATAGGACACATTCTGCCATAGTGGGAATGGTGTACGTCACGCACCTCAAATCCGGCTCTTTCTCTGGAGAGACCTCCAGGTCCCAGTGCAGACAACCTTCTTTTATGGGTAAGCTCAGCCAATGGATTGGTCTGGTCCATAAACTGTGATAGCTGGGACGACCCAAAAAATTCCTTAATGGCAGCCGATACGGGTCTGATATTGATCAAATTCTGCGGGCTGACTGCTTCGATATCCTGAATGGTCATACGCTCCTTGATTACACGTTCCATCCGGGAAAGACCAATACGGAATTGGTTCTGCAACAGTTCACCCACACAGCGCAAGCGCCGGTTCCCCAGATGGTCGATATCATCCGTGTGGTGTTCTCCACTCATCAATTCCAGAAAATAATCCATGGCCGCCGTCATATCTTCCACATCAAGCTGACGATTGTAGCGTTTGTATTTCTGGTCTTCATCATTGCGGAACAAAGGGGCATCATGCTTGAGTTTCTTATTGATTTTATGTCGCCCTACATTGCCCAAATCATATCGTTTGGGATCATTGAACAGCGAACGCAAAAGATTCTCAGCGCTGTCTACCGTTGGTGGCTCACCAGGTCTTAGCTTTTTATAAATTTCTATCAAGGCCTCTTCTTTACAAGTGGTATTGTCTTTTTCCAATGTTCGAATGATACGCTCATCTTGATTGAAACGCTTCAGAATAAGGGCATCCGTTGAAAATCCAAGCGCACGAAAGAGAACCGTAGCCGGCAATTTCCTGGTACGGTCGATCCGAGCAAAGATATAACCATCCTTGTCGGTTTCATATTCCACCCAAGCACCGCGATTGGGAATAATGGTAGAACTAAATAGATCTGCGCCATCGGGATTTTGTTCAATTTTATAATAAACACCAGGCGAACGAACCAGCTGGGATACGATAACCCGTTCAGCTCCATTGATAATGAACGTACCCGTCGGGGTCATCAAAGGAAATTCACCAATGAAAACCTCTTGTTGCTTGATTTCACCTGTTTCTGTATTGATCAGACGAACTTTGACTCTCAGCGGTGCAGAATGGGTCACATCCCTTTCCAACGCTTCCGCCACCGAATACTTCGGTTCACCCATGGAATGCTCAATAAATTCCAGACGAAGATTTCCCGTGAAATCTTGAATCGGTGAAATATCCTGAAACATTGCACCCAGACCTTCATTTACGAACCAATCATAGGATTTTCTCTGAATATCAATCAGATTTGGCATGTCTAATACTTCTTTAATGGACGCAAAAGAATGTCGTTCACTACTAATGCTTCTTAAAGAATTTGCCATGTAACCACCCCCAGCATTTCTATATTTACTCCAATTTGCTCTGTCCAATCGACCTTGACTGCCAAATGAGCGCACAAACTCAGCATAATTGTGCCATTTTATTATCTTATCACACCTCTAACCTTTGTCAACAGCAATCATTAAGAAGGTGTCTATGAAGTAAGGAAAACACCTTTGACAACATAGTTTATGGCCCCTTTATTATATTTACTTGATGGTTTGCTTCTCCACCTTACAGCCAATGAAAAAAGCACCCACGCATCCGTGGGTGCTTTACAGACATGTAACTATTTCAATTCAACCGTAGCACCGGCTTCTTCCAATTTGGCTTTGGCAGCTTCCGCATCTTCTTTGGAAATACCTTCTTTTACAGCAGAAGGTGCTTCATCAACGACCGCTTTGGCTTCCTTGAGTCCCAGACCAGTCAGCTCTCTAACCACCTTAATGACATTGACTTTCTTCTCACCGGCAGCAGTCAATACAACATTGAATTCAGTTTGCTCTTCCACAGCTTCAGCAGCAGGAGCAGCAGCGGCAGCTACAGCCACAGGAGCAGCAGCAGTTACACCAAATTCTTCTTCAAAGGCTTTGACTACTTCAGCCAATTCCAGAACCGTCATTTCTTTGACCATATCAATAATTTGCGTTACTTTTTCAGACATTGTTGTTCTCCTTTATCCATTTCATTTTTTTTGACTTGCTAGAAGTCTACGCGTTGGCTTCTTTTTGTTCTTTAACTGCATTCAGCACGCCCACAAAATCTCTAAGCGGCGCATTGAGGACAGAGGCAAAATTGACCAGAGGAGCCTGCATGCTGCCCAACATCTTGGCCAACAATTCTTCTCTGCTAGGCAGATCCGAGAGAGCCTTGATCTGTTCTATCGATACGACTTTGCCTTCCAGTACACCACCCTTGATTTCCAGGGCTTTATTCTTTTTGGCAAATTTATAAAGGACTTTGGCTGCCGATACAGCATCCTGTCCAAATGCGATGGCATTGGGTCCCGTCAAGGATTCTTCCAAGCCATCAATACCAGCCGCTTTGGCTGCCAGACGAGTCAGCGTATTTTTTAGTACTCTATATTCCACCCCAGCATCCCGGAGTTCTCTACGAAGATCTGTAGCCTGGCTCACATTCAGGCCTCTATAGTCCGTAATGACCACAGATGTCGCGCCTTCTAGTTTTGCTTGAATCTCTTTGACGATCTCAATGTTGATATCTCTTTGCTTTGACAAGTTCACACCTCCTTTGTCAGGGAAAAACGAAAGCCTCGGGCATAGACAGTCCGAGGCCAAATAATCCTTTTGATAACCTCAGTTGGGATTCATTAAGCCCGAAGGCCCCATACCGTCTACAGTTCTATTCACTTTTATCCAAATCTAAGCATTTGCATCTTACCAAACAACTTAGTCACTGTCAACGCTTATTTCGCAAGCTTCACAGGATTGATTCTCACACCAGGACTCATGGATGACTTCACCGTGATGCTCTTGAGATATGTTCCTTTGGCGGCAGCCGGTTTGGCTTTTTGCAAAGCGGCCAAAAAGGCATTGAAGTTATCCTCTAGCTTCTCCTGTTCAAAGGAAGCCTTGCCTATGGGAACATGCACAATTGACGTTTTGTCCACCCGAAACTCAATCTTACCAGCTTTGATTTCCTCAATGGCTCTTTCCACATCCATGGTGACGGTACCAACTTTAGGATTAGGCATCAGGCCTCTAGGGCCCAAGACTTTACCAAGTTTACCCACCACACCCATCATATCAGGTGTTGCAATGACCACATCAAAATCCATCCAACCACCTTGAATTTTGGCGGCAAATTCGTCAGAACCGACGTAGTCTGCTCCTGCATCCAACGCTGCTTTTTCTTTTTCACCTTTGGCGAAAACCATAATCTTCTTGGTTTTACCAGTTCCATGCGGCAGAACCAACGTATTTCTGACCTGTTGGTCTGCATGTTTTGGATCTACGCCAAGCTTCACATGAGCCTCAATCGTCTCATCAAATTTCGCGTTGGCAATATCCTTGACAATTTTAAATGCCTCTGCCACATCATACAACTCACTTTTGTTGTACTGCTTCAGGGCGTCCGTATAACGTTTACCTTTTTTTGCCATTTAATCCTCCTTGTGGTTCCAACGAGTTAACCTCTCCCACCAAGACCTATTTAACTACAATGCCCATGCTTCTGGCTGTTCCTTCAATCATGCTCATGGCCGCTTCCACATCAGACGCATTCAAGTCCTTCATCTTCAATTCAGCAATCTCTCTGACTTGTGCCTTGCTTACCGTCGCCACCTTCACTTTGTTGGGTTCGCCGGAAGCCTTCTCAATGCCAGCTGCTTTTTTCAGCAGAACGGGCGCAGGCGGAGTCTTCATTATAAAACTGAATGAACGATCTTCATAAACCGAAATCTCAACAGGAATAATCATGCCTGGCTGATTGGATGTTTTTTCATTGAACTCTTTACAAAATGCCATGATATTAACACCATGCTGACCCAAAGCGGGACCAACCGGTGGCGCTGGATTTGCTTTGCCTGCAGGAACCTGCAGTTTGATCAAACCAATAACCTTTTTTGCCATATTTCACACCTCCTTCTATCTATTGTCTTGTCATGATTGTACCTTTTCTACTTGATTAAAATCGAGTTCCAGCGGAGTTTCTCTCCCGAACATCGATACCAATACCCATATTTTGCCTTGTTCCGTACTGACCTCTTCCACCTTGCCTACAAAATCGGCAAACGGTCCCGACTTGATTTTGACATTTTCGCCAACTTCAACATTGATCTCATACACCCGGGCAATTTCACCCATTTGTCCCAACAATCGGTTCACTTCCTGCTCACTCAAGGGAACCGGTTTAGATCCGGCACCCACAAATCCAGTAACCCCTGGCGTATTGCGCACCACATACCAGGATTTGTCTGTCATGATCATCTCTACCAGGACATAGCCAGGAAAAATTTTTCTGGTCACTGTTTTGCGTTTTCCATCTTTGGACTGTATTTCTTCCTCCGTCGGCACCACAACACGAAAAATTTCTTCGCTCATACCCATAGATTCCAATCGCTTTTCCAAATTGGTCTTCACATTGTTCTCGTAGCCTGAATAAGTGTGAACGGCATACCACTCTTTTTCTATATCCATTAGCTCCCCACCTTTCATGCTTTGCCGCAATCCACTAGACCAGTACTCTGAGAATCGCTGCTACCACGGTGTCAGCCAAATAGATAAAAATTGCGGATGCCACAATCGCACCCACCACCACATAGGTATACGTAAATAATTCCTTACGGTTCGGCCAGTTGACTTTTTTAAGCTCAGACCACACTCCTTTGAAATAATTACCCCGCTTCTTCACAGGCTTTTTCACAGGTTTGTTGGCCGGCTTGGTGATTTTTGTATCTTTGTTAGCCATGTTCATCTCCTAACCATTGCTATTTGGTTTCTTTGTGTACCGTGTGTGTTTTGCAGAAACTACAATACTTTTTGATTTCCATTCTGTCAGGATTCGTTTTTTTGTTTTTTGTAGTTCTGTAATTTCTTCGTTTGCATTCTTTACATTCCAACGTAATGCCTACTCTCATCAATCCCACCTCCTGTATTTGAAGCCTATATGGCCAAATTACTATACCACTGAATAACTTTAGCATAAACCACTTTTGGTGTCAACAAAGAATCTGTCTCCCTAAGCGTTCTGTATTCACAAAAAAAGCGAGCTCCTTGAGCTCGCTCAATGCAGTACTTGTTTACGCAGAAACCGAAGCCACCACGCCAGCACCGACGGTCCGTCCACCTTCACGAATAGCAAAGCGCAAACCTTCTTCAATGGCAATGGGGGTAATCAGTTCCACAGCCATCTCCACACGGTCTCCAGGCATGACCATCTCAATGCCCTCTGGAAGATCGGCCGTGCCGGTTACGTCTGTCGTTCTGAAATAAAACTGTGGTCTGTAACCATTGAAAAATGGTGTATGTCTTCCACCCTCTTCTTTGGTCAAAATATATACCTCACCAGCAAATTTGGTGTGTGGCTTGATGCTGCCCG
>DIET01000013.1 GCA_002418765.1 Peptococcaceae bacterium UBA5767
GACGGCATGCCCGTCATACACAAAAGAGCGCTGTAGGTAGCGCTCTCATTTTTTTATTACGAAAAGTTTCTTGTTTTTTTCGCCGTGCCACAGATAAACACGGATTTCATACAGGTTGTCATGTTCTCAATCTGAAAGCCATTTTCCTTAAGGGAACTTGCAAAGTCGCGGTTCAGATGACACCCAGAAGCCATACGCTCCCATAAGGGACTGACTTGCCCAAAAATTTTTCTCAGAGGATTTTTTTCAGGCAAAACATGCTCCATAAACAATAGCATTCCATCATCCTTAAGAACACGCCTGATTTGCCTTAACCCCTTTTCTACATCATCCACACTACAAAACACCAAGGTAACCACGATGGTATCAAATGTCTGCCCTTCAAATGGAAGTTCCTCCACATTCATTTCCAAGAGAGAAACGGGACAGGCAAACTCTTTCTCTTTGGCTCTGGTTTGCATCGCTTCACTAAGGTTGGTGTCTACAATCAGCAACGAGCTCATCTGATCATAGGGATAATGGGTCAAGTTCACACCAGTCCCACCCCCAATTTCCAAGACATCACCCTGGGTTTGCTGCAGTATCTCTCTTCTCGCTCTGCTCAACCCTCGCTTTTCAAATGGAGCCATAAACAAATCATAGACATTCTTCAAGGATTCACCCTCGGGTCACATGTCCCCATCTCGTGCTACTCGGTCGGTGGGGTAAATACCCTGGATCCCAGCTCGCGATCCAGCATCATCAGACCATTGCCATTGCCTTCTACACGTTCAACATGACTTAAAATGGTTTCTGCTGTTGCTTCTTCTTCCACCTGTTCATCGATGAACCAACGCAAAAATGATTCGGTCGCATAATCTTTTTCTTCCATGGCAATGTCCATCAAGTGATTGATCTTGCCCGTCACCAAACGTTCATGCTCCAAGGTATTCTCAAAAACAGCACTAACCGAACTCCAATCCGTAGCCGGTTCTTCAATCGCTGTCAAGGTTACTTTTCCACCACGTTCATTTACATAATCAAAGAACTTCAGCGCATGCGCTTGTTCCTCTTGAAACTGAATGCGCATCCAGTTGGCAAAACCCGGCAAACTTTGCGTTTCCAGATAAGCACTCATGGATAAGTAGAGATAAGCAGAATACAATTCTGCATTGATTTGTTCATTGATTGCTTTTTCCACAGTTAAATTTAACACAACAATATTCCTCCTTTACTATTCGTAATACCCAGTGATCATGCCCTGTTAGCTTGTCCAGTGACCATGCACATTACAATACTCTCTGGCCACCACATCCTCATGATGACCACAACAGAATGAGGCTTCCGGTGCATCTCCAGGATTCAGTTCCTGACGCAATACACTGTTGCCGACAATCAACTCAATCCACTGGATATAATGCTCTTCCAACATGGGATGGGCTGCATTTTCTCCCACACGCACACGATAGCCATCTTCTGTTTTTTCAACAAAGGGAACATGCTTTTCAGTAGTATGATCCGCTGTTTTTTCTTCCATCAAGGTCATGGGAGCACCACAACATTCCAAGGGTGCAACGCCCTCAACCAACACTTCCACAATATTCCCACAATGCTCACATTTGTAAATACCCATTCTTTTTGCCATATCTGTTCACCCTTTCCTTATTTACTCTGTCTATACTATAACACTATTCATCCAACGTTTGTCAAATCTAAAGCCACCCAAGAAAAAACCCGTTTTCTATAGCTATTCTCCGTCTGTTAGTACCGATATACTGTACTTACCACTGGGGGAAAAAATTAAGAAACAGATAGAGAAAATAGAGTAAAAATAAGACCAGGCCCTCGCGTTTACTGATTACCTGATGAGCATTTTTAGCAAAAAATCTAAACAGAGCCACAATCAATAGCATAGCCGGAATTTGCAGTTTGTAAAAATCCAAAGGAACGTACAAGCCCTGACTGGTAACTGCGGCTGCACTACCCACCACAAACAATACATTTAGAATATCGGCACCAATGATATTGCCCACAGCGAGTTCCCCATGTTTCTTGCGAACCGCCGTAATGGCTGTCACCAATTCAGGCAAACTGGTGCCAAAAGCCACCAAAGTAGCAGCAATGACGCCCTGCGGGACACCCACCCGGGTAGCCAATGATTCCACGGCAGGGATCAATACCCTGGAAGAAGCAATGACCAAAGCAATACCCAAAACAAGCCGCACAATCTGCCACTGGACAGGTCTTTTTTCTTCTTCCAATATGGCCCCTTCATCGATGCCAGAAGTGACGGCCCAGCGCATAGAAGCATAAATATAAATCGCCAGCAACACCAAGAGCACAAAGCCCATCCATTGATAGATGATCCCATGGGTCATGCCCTCAGAGAAAAAAGGCAAGCTAAGAAACGCCAATAAAAATACGGCGGCCATTTGCAATCTGCCCTGACGATTGATGGTTTTTTTGTCGACACTCAACGGACCAATCATGGCCGCCAGCCCAATGATCAGGCCCGTATCCACCACAATGGAACCAATCGCATTGCCAAGCGCCAAATCCGGATTGCCTCGGACAGCCGCCAAAACAGAGACCGTCGCTTCTGGCAACGTCGTGCCCAAAGAAACAATAGTGGCGCCCACCACCATTTTGGGAATACCCCAATGAAGCGACAAAGACACCGCTTCATCCACCAGCATATCTGCACCCTTACCCAGGGTCAGCAGAAAAACTCCAATCAAAGCCAACAGCAAAAACATCGGCAACGCTTCTACAAATTCCACAATGATCATTTCCATGATTTCGTTCTCCTATTCAAAAAAAAAGACGCCACATTCCAACAGAATGTCGAGTCTCACAAAGCAAAGATGCCACCAACGCCGGGACAAATGTCCGTATTGACGACGTAGGTTCCCTTAGGAAAGTTACTCCCTCTAACGTAGGTATTGTACGCTGAAAGGCCTCAAACGTCAATCCATTTTTCAAAACGCACCGGTAAGGAAGTGAGTATTCCAGAACAACCTTAACTCTGATTCTTTTTTAACCATAGGCGATTATAACATGTTATGATTATGAAAAAACAAACGACACGGCATGGGGTATCCTAATGAAAAGGAACAAAACCAAAAAAACATGGTCTTCTGAATTAAGGTATGGATTATGGATGGTGGCAGCAACATTTTTTTGGTCGGGAGCCTTTATCGCCGCAAAATTCGGGCTGGGGCAATTCAGTCCTCTGTCGCTAACTTTTTTGCGCCTGTCGATTGCTTCTCTCATTATGTTTCCTCTGCTTTGTTACCGTTACCCTGCTCACTGCCGATTGACCAGACAAGAGCTTCCTTATGTGTTTTCCACCGCATTGTTGGGCATGATACTCTATCATCTGCTCTTTTTCAATGCACTTAGGTATACCACAGCCGGAAAAGCGGCCATGATCAATGCCATCAACCCTCTTTTGACCACCCTGTTGGCCCTCTTGATACTAAAAGAACATCTTCCCAAAGGAAAGCTGGTCTATGTTCTTAGTGGATTTTTCGGCGTCATTCTTACCATCACAGATTGGCAGCTCGCAGCACTCCGGACTTTCTCCATAAACCAAGGGGATTTGATGATGCTGGCTGGTGCGTTGGCCTGGGCATTTTACAGCATCGCTGTAAAAAAAGCATCCGCCCATGTCTTGCCTCTTAAACTGACCACATATACTTTTTTGCTGGCCACCCTGATGCTCTGCCCCTTTTTTTTCTGGGAATGGAGAAATCTATCGGTGTTGGGGCTTGGCTGGACGCCATGGTTGGCGGTAGGGTATATGGCCTTGTTTCCCACCGTTTTGGGTTATAGCATCCAACAAAATAGTATCCGCGTGCTTGGTCCTGCCAAAACCAACCTGTTCATTCATTTGGTTCCCGTCTTTTCCATGTTTCTCGCTCAATTGATTTTGCATGAAACCCTGATTCCTCTTAACCTAATCAGTGGCGCCATCATCATTGCATCGGTATTTCTGTTCAACAAAAAAAGCCGGACATGATCCAGCTTCTACGATTTCATATCCTCTGTCAAATCACAATCCTGCAACAAATTCTCAAGACACTTTCTGGTGGCACTGGCTCTGCTTTCCGTAGCCAAGATGACCAAACTGTCCCCACCTTTGATCACGGTATCTCCTTTGGGGATAATCTCCTCTTGTCCTCTTTTTAGCCCCACAACCAAACAGTATTTGGGCCAAACAATATCCTTGACGGCCTTACCTTCCACCGATGAACCCATGTAAACGGGGACATCGAGGAGCGTCTTGTTTCTCTCTGACGTTAAAAAAACAGGCAAATCCTTAACCACACGAGCGAGCAGGCTTTCATAAATTGGTTTGCTGTCCATCAAGTCCGCCACCAAATAAGAAAGAATGGCCACCAAACTCAAGGGTAAGAAATTCTGCAAAGATCCTGTCATTTCACTGATTAGAATAATGCCTGTGATCGGAGCCCGCACAATTGCGGTAAAATAAGCCAGCATGGCATAAATGATCATGTTGGTGACATAAAGAGAAGGAAAATCCAACCAACTCACCAACATGGAGCCATACAGCTTACCCACCAGACCACCCAGCACCAACAAAGGTAAAAAGATCCCGCCAGGCGCCCCGGAACCATAAGAAAACATCGTAAACACAAACTTGACCAATATCAATATGGCCAAAAACCCCAGACCCCATTGAGACGCATTCAAACTCATCAAAAGATGATGTCCGCCACCAAGCACCTCTGGCAAAACCAAAGCCAGAACACCCGCCATCAAAAAGGGAATAACCATCTTGTATTGTTTGGGGATTAAACTGTCCTTGGAAAAAAAATCCAGGCTGTGCAACAGGCTACGGTTGTACAGCACCCCCAGAAAGCCCATGAGAATACCCAACAACATGGCATAATGATAATAATGTAACGGCAAGCTTTCCAGTTGACCGAACTGCATCACCGGAGACAGACCAAAAAAATTCTTTGATACGTAATCAGCACTGACAGCCGCCACCAACGTAGAGGCCATGACCAAAGGTGAAAAATTCTTATGCACTTCCTCCAAAGAAAACATGACACCAGCCAAAGGAGCATTAAACGCCGCGGCCAAACCCGCTGTCGCTCCTCCTGTGACCAAAAAGCGTTCTTCAATTTTTTTTCTTCCAAGCAGACTACTGATGCCCTTTCCTACCGAGGCGCCCAACTGGATGGAAGGACCTTCTCTGCCCAAAGAAAGACCCGAACCAATGGACAATACACTGCCCACGATTTTATACATGATGATTTTCATGCTCTTCATGGGCAAAAGATTGAGCAAAAATGCTTCTACCTGAGGAATCCCGGAGCCCTTGATCAATGGCTCTTGGGTGATCATTTTCTTGATAATCCAGGAAATAAGAATAAGAACAAGAAAAAACGGTACGATTAGCCGAAGGTCACTACGAACAGCCAAAAAGACACGTCCGCTCAGTTCCATTACCATCGTAAGGATCCAGCGATAAGCCACCACCGCAAAGCCCGTGGCCATCCCCACTATGGCACCCTCAACAATCAATCGAGAGCGAAATCGATGCCATCGATTGAGTGTATCCTGCGAACCATTTGTCTGTTCTACTTTGGACCATCTTACTTTCATCTTTTTTCCCTTTATTCTTTTATTTTCTTCATACTATCATCTTAACCAGCATCTGTCCGCTGCCTTTACCCAAAAACAACATTCATCCACAACATATAAAGAACCGTTGATGCCAAGATACCCAACAAAGGTTTCTTCAAAAAACGATGAACCAAAACCAACAACATCAGGCTGGTGATTTCCGGGATGCCGTAATGACCATCCAAGAAGCGCACATCCCGAAGACCATAGACCAAAAGCATGGCCATCATGGCGGGAGGAAGAGATCTCCCCAGTACAGACAAAACCCGCTGCATCTGGCCACTTTGTTTCTCCAAAAGAAACGGAAACGCCCGGGTGAATCCATTGGCAATGGCCACAACCAATATCGCCAGCATAAAATATTGGTCTTCACTCAGCATGAGTTATTCCTCCCCTCTTTTAACCAACTCATCACGACCAAAACGGCCATGGCCGGCAAAAGAAACCAGCGGGGACCAAAAAACATCAAACTCAACCAGGTCACCAGAAGTCCATAAAGAATCATTACGCGGTTGTCTTTTTTTTCCCAAGCGTCCAGCAGCAAAGAGGCAAAAAGGGCAATCAGCGAAAACTCCATGCCCACAAGGTCTCTCCCAACCGTAGAGCCAAGGTACACGCCCAGCATAGACCCCATCACCCAATAAGACTGATTCAAAAAAGACAATACCAGTCTGGTCCATCTTTTTTGAAACAGAGGGTGGTCCCCCTGGGTCACCAGCAAGGCATACGTTTCATCCGTCAAAGAAAAAATCATATAGCCTTTGGCCTTCCCCATATCAGAAAAATACGGAAACATGGACAACCCATACATCATCTGTCTGGCACTGACCAACAATGACATAACAAACATGGTCGGCAAGCTCAATCCTTGGATCATCCAAGGGATGGCTATTAACTGCAATGCGCCCGCATAAATACACAGACTCATCAAGAGGATGAGCCACCAGGACAATCCTGCACTCACAGCCACCATGCCAAATGCGATACCTACTGCCCCATACCCACTCAACACGGGAAGTGACAAGATAACAATTTCTCTTAATTCCTTCAGAACTTGATTCTTCACACGGATTCTCCAAGGAAAAGGTGGACCTGCGCCCACCTTCAATCTACCAATATGCTTTGATTTCAGCCAGGATGTGTTGTACAGTGAATCCCATCCGCTCAACCACTTCCGCTCCTTTGGCACTGGCCCCAAAGCGATCAATGGTGATGGCGAGGCCCCTCATTCCAATATATTTTCCCCAACCCAACGAGGCACCCATTTCAATGGCGACACGTTTTTCTACACTGGGCGGAAGAATCATTTCCTGATACGACCTGGACTGAGACGAAAATCTTCTAAACGAAGGCATCGATACAACTCTGGCCCCTAGGCCTTCATTCTGAAGCGATTCTCTCACTTCAAGAGCCAACGCAACTTCGCTGCCTGTAGCCAACAATAAAATATCCAGCACACCTTCTTCTTTGGCAATAACATAGGCACCCTTGGCCACACCTTCGGGATCAACACCAGAAAGTGCAGGGACATTTTGTCTGGTCAACACCAAAACCGTAGGATTGGTTTTGGCTTCCAGCGCCAATTTCCAGGCTTCCTTCACTTCATGAATATCGGCTGGCCGGATCACATCCATGTTGGGCATGGCCCGAAGTCCAGCCAATTGCTCCACTGGCTCATGGGTAGGACCATCCTCCCCCACGGCTACAGAATCATGGGTAAAGACAAAAATCGATGGCAGTTGCATCAGGGCTGCCATCCGCATGGCCGGTTTCATATAGTCACTAAAAATAAAGAACCCTCCGGCAAAGCCCTTCAGACCATGGAGACACAATCCATTGACCATGGCCGCCATCGCATGCTCGCGAACACCGAAATTGATATTTCTGCCCAGAGGATGTCCCGCAGAAAAATTCCCGTCGATGCCTTTTACCTTGGTCGACTTGGTAAGATCTGCGCTCCCCCCCATCAATTGCGGATAAGCCTCTTGCAACCGTTTTAGGATCTCGCCCGAAGAAGATCGAGTCGCCACACTGTCCATGGGATGATAATCTTCTACGATGGACAGATCCACTTGAAAATCTTTGAGGCCCATTACCAACGACAAAGCCTCATACTCCTTTGGATATTGCTGCGCATAGTCTTTTAGTAAAACCGTCCAAGACTGGTGGGCTTTCACGCCTTTCCCCTTATTTTTGTCCTGAATATCATGGTATACGTCTGCATCCACTGCAAAGGGAAGACCCTTATAGCCCAATACTTCTCTGGTCTGCTGGGTATCTTTCTCACCAAGGGGAGCACCATGGGTTTCACTGTCCCCTTGCCGAGGGGAACCATGCCCAATGATGGTTTTAACCTCAATGATTGTCGGTTGAGACAGATTCAACCGTGCCTTCGCAATGGCCTTGGCGATATCATCTGTGTTTTCCCCCTGGGGCACCAGGATATACTGCCAATTCATGGCCTCCACCTTTTGCCTGGTATTTTCTGAGTTCGACCAGTCAACAGGTCCATCCAGTTGAATGTCATTGGAATCATAAAGCACGATCAGCTTGCTCAAACCCATATGCCCTGCCAAACTCATGGCTTCCTGGGTTACACCTTCTTGCAAGTCACCATCTCCACACAACACATAGGTATGGTGATCGACAACAGGAAACGATGGTTTGTTGAATTTGGCCGCCAAATACTGCTCTGCTATGGCCATGCCGGTCGCCATGGCTATTCCCTGTCCCAAAGGCCCCGTTGTTGCATCTACGCCTTCTGTCTGGCCGTATTCTGGATGCCCAGGTGTTTTGGATTCCCACTGCCGAAACGATTTCAAATCATCCATGGTCAATCGGTATCCGCTCAGATGGAGCATGGAATACAATAACGCCGATCCATGTCCTGCCGCCATGACAAAACGATCCCGGTTAAACCACGTTGGATCTTCTGGCTGGTAGCGAAGATACTCCGTATACAGCGTATACAGCATGGGTGCCGCACCCAACACAATACCCGGATGGCCACTGTTCGCCTTGTTGATCATGTCGACGCCCAGCATTCTCAGTGCGTTGATGGATTGTTTTTTGTTCATAATGTACCCTTAAAAAGAGAATCTCTTTTCATCCTTTCTATGTTGGCCTTGATGGGAAATAATTTCATACTATTGTATCATATTCACCCATGATTTCCAGACACTTTCTACTAGTTTCCCCAATCCACGAGTCTTCGCTCTCCCTCCAGTTCATGGATCTCCGTGATATCCTGACTGGCTTCTAGGGTACCTCGATAAACACCTTGCTCATCACGCAAAGCAAAATACTGGATCAACAAAAACCTGTCTTTGATGTGAATCCAAAAACGAGCATGATCTTTGTCTCCCTGGCGAAACGATTGCAGAATCTCTTCCACCTTGTGAACACTGTCCGGGGGATGGCATTGATGAACATCTCGCCCAATGATCGAAGGGGAACGAGGGAAAAATCGATCCTTTGGTTTGGAAAAGAACCGCACCTTGTTATCTTCATCGACCAGCGTCAAATCAAGAGGCAAATGAGATAGCAACAACGTCAGCTGATTAAGATTGAGTGTCCCTGTTTCCGATTGGTACAACCACTGATCTGTTTCCATTCCCATTTTTACCTTTTCTTTTATGACCTGCACTTTTTCTCTCAACCCTAAGGGTTCATCCAGCCAAGCAAAACCGTAATCCATCGATTCAACGAGCATCTGTTCGAGATCATTGTGCTCAAAGAGTCCAACCGCACAAGGATACAGAATAAACTCTTCCTTCTGCACCAACCCAATTAAATTAAAAAAGGCATGTCCCAATTCTTTGATAATCTGCTGTTCATCATCACCCAAAAGCAATGATGCAAGCTTTTTCAGACTCGCGCGAGCCTGATCATGCAAAGCCCACATCACACTGAGTCCCCTATACTGCTCCTTCTTTTTCTCCATCATGGGAAACAAAATATTTTCTTTCTTCTGATAATGCTTTTCTATCTCCGACAAATCCCTCACCATTGTCTCAATGATCATCTTATGACTGAGTACATCTTTTTTCTTAAGCAACTCTTTCAAGGCCTGCATGCGTTCCAACAGGCACTCATTCTCCTGTCGCAACAATCCCAAAAAACTATCGGGATCAGGCTTATCCCAAACATAGCCGCCCAAGCCCAAATGAAACACATGGATCAAACGATCAACCACGCGCAAAATCTCACGCCTGGGAACACCTTGTTGCCATACCTGATAAGTAATCTGCATCACTTCCTGGGGTGTAACACGAGATAAATCTTCTTGGTGATCCTCAATAACCTTCTTATCCACTTCACCCCGCACCATGCTTGTGGAAAACGCAACCAATCTTTCTATCCGTTTTAGCTCCTGTGCATTGAACATGGCCAAACCTCCCTGATAACCCTAAAACGACATGTATTTTAAAACTCATACAGCCCATGCTTCTTCTGTCTTTATCAGTTTAACCACAAAAAAAAGAAGGTGCAATGCATTTTCGCATGACACCTTCTTCGTTATCTTCTTCACACCCGTATGTACCTACTTCACTTCAATCTGTTTTTTCTTCTCGACCAATTCGAGCTTAGGCACGATGATTGTCAAAATACCCTCTTCCAATTTGGCATCAATTTTGTCGATATCAATATCCCTTAGATGCACGCTCCTCGCCATAGAAGAACACGTACGCTCGCGATAGATATAATTTCCCTTTTCCTCATCCTTGCTCGCTTCTTGCTCTACACCAATGTATAGGGTTCCCTCATCAAAAGAGATCTTGATGTTTTCTTTGGCGATACCGGGAAGCTCCGCTTCAATCGTATAGTTGTCATCATTTTCCTTCAAGTCCATTTTGAAAGCTTCTGCCCTGGCCGTTCTTGACAAAGAACTGTCCCCAAAGAAGTCATCAATCATGTTGTAAAAATCAACAAAGTCGTTTCTTCTGCTTACTGGCGGTCTGTTAAAAATGGTTAATCCTGTCATGTCAATCCTCCTCCTTAGACAATTATTTGGCACTCTCGTGATTAGAGTGCTAATTCCAATTACATTATATCACGGCATGCAATCATGTCAAATCATAATCAAATTTGTCTAAAAAAAAAGGAGTCCCTGATGAGACTCCACACATACACGATCAAACATCCTCAATCTGGACTTCGTAAGTAAGCTCCGTAGCTTTGTCCATCAGGGCAATGACCCCACAGTATTTTTCTTTGGACAAGCGAACGGCTTTCTTGATATTGTCATGATGAAGCTGACTTCCTTTGAAGCGATAAATCAAATGGATTTTGGTATAGGTCTTGGGATGTTCCGTCGATGTTTCTGCTTGGACGTCCATGGTGAACTCATCTACCTCTATCTTCATTTTTTCCAATATGGAGACCACATCCATGCCCGTACAGCCCGTCATGGCCGCAATCATCAGGGGCTTGGGTCTGGGTCCCGAATCATCTCCCCCACCATCTTTGCTGGAATCCATCACCACTTTGTGACCATAAACATCCATTTCAAAGGCCATCTTTCCGAGCCAAGTTGTCGTAAATTCCACACTCATCGCTTTCCTCCTTATATTGAAAAAGTCTATGTTTGAATATTATACATCGAACCCTCTATTATAGCCAGTCCTCCATAATAGCATCCAACGAGTCTTCCAACAAAGCAGGTTCAGCCATCAAGCGAAGCAAAAGCTTCATGGAATTGGAAAAATACATGCCGTCACAAATCCTCTCATCCATACAATACCCTATCTCAAATACTTTCTTAGCTACCACCATCTCTTTTTCTACCACGGGCATCCACTTTTCTTTTCCCAAAGCCACAAAAATACCTGTCGTTCCAAAATTGTACAAATGGTGATAAATGTAGTCCAAACGAATGGATTTCAGATAGGTAAAAAACATAGAAGTGTGAAAAGGACTCGCTTCAATGATGCTCTGGGGAAGCATGTTCCAGGTATCCAATTTCTTTAAAACCCACACCACCGATCCAATGATGAAAGAAGGCAAATTCATGATCGTATGAGCCAGATGATCTGCCTGGTTGTGTTGCTCTTCATAGGCCTCATCCATGCCTTTTTTCATGATATCCACGATTTGAAAAATGCTCTCAGTACCCTCAAAGCTGAATTTCACAGTCGTCTCTTCCCCTTCATCCGTCAGATCGCGTTTCAAGGCCATGGACAAATAAATGCCTTTTCTGGCATAGATTTTTTTTCCGATGACCATACGGTTGAGCTGAGGTCTTAAAGCCAATAGTCGCACATACAAAGCGACAAAATAATGCATTACGGACAGCTCATGCCCTTGGCTTCTTTTTTCTTTAACATAATCCAAAATGGGCTGCGCCATGACAACTTGCTTGCTCATATTCTGGGCATCATTGCGCTGTTCCATAATATAGGGAATGATCTTGCTAAAGGGATCCAAACTATCGATAGGACGTCCATCGCTGCGTTTCATAAAATCAGGCTCCTTTTTGTTTCATTAAATATTCATACGCTTCATTGGCTTCTTTAACCCGACCATTCGCATACTCCACATATTCCTTAGGCATGCCTTTGCTGGCCACCTTGTCCGGATGGAATTCCTTTACAATCTTCCGGTAAGCACTCTTGATTTCCTGCGGACTCGCGTCTGGGGAAACCCCAAGCAATCTGGCATACTCTGCCGTACGGTTTAGGCCATATGTCTGACCATTATGGTCAGCATACCCAGATTGCCAGCGGTAACCATGGGTTCCAGATTGCTTGCCATAGGCGCCAAAAGAATCGTGCATACTGGCATATTCCATCTGCGAAATGCCCAAGGACAAAATAATTTGGCGTAAGAGCGTTTCCTTGGCCGAAAACATTCCATCGGCCTGAGAAAGCCGAATCAATAGATAAGCAAAGCCCATCAGAGTCATCCGATTGCGATAATATTCTCTTAACACCCGGGTGAATTCCGCATATTCCTCAAGGTGGGTCTTGCCATAGGCAAAAGCCCCCTGATAGCGACTTAAATCCGTAGCTGTAAGCCGAAATTGTTGCGCCACGAATTGCTTGACCATGAGGATCTCATCCCGGGTCACCTGACCATCTTGCTTGGCCAACATAGCCGATAAAGCCATGATGGAAGAAACCACAGGGTTCAGTCCCTTAAAAGCATCCATCTGGCGATAAACGGCACCAAGCCGGGGCATCTTTTTGGGTATCCAGAACATCAACAAAAAAGTCCATGGATAAAAAAGCACCAAAAGCCCCCATAGAAATCCATTTCTATTCTTCAAGCTCATGACAATTTGCACGATGGCAAACAGCATGAGCCGAAACAACAAAGATATGGCATCCAAGCCAAAACCCAAGATACTCCTGATTACGTCCAGCCATTCCATAAGGTCGTCTCCTTTTCTTGTTCACCATTATATACTATTCACCAGCAAGAGGGGTGGTTTTTTGCATCAAGATGCAATCCCAACCTCCTTATCGGGTTGATTGGTCTGTGTTATACTAAAGACAAGAAAAACAGAAAGGAAAAGCCATGAAAAGACTCTATCAGTACTGGAAAAATAAAATTTATTTCATTCCTGCTCTGTATTCTTTGATTGCCCTTTTGATTTCTCTTCTGGTCTTTTTACTCCATGACCTTCTAACCAGTCCTCTGGCAACAGAGCTATTCCCTTTTCTGTTTCAATCTGTGGGTTCTGCCAGAGATATTCTGGCTGTGCTTACTGGAGCCTTGCTCTCCATGATTACAGTATCCTTTTCAACCATCATGGTTGTTTTGACGCTTTATTCCGCCCAGTTTTCTCCACGTACGCTGCAGGTCTTTCTTGAGAGCAAAACCTCACTTCGTGTACTTGGTTTTTTCATGGGCACGTTTATTTACTCTGTTACCCAATTGTTCCTATTGCCAGAAGACGCCAATCTCCTTACCTTGGCCGGAACCATCGGGACTCTTTTGGCTATCTTTTGTCTGACATTGTTTGCTTTTTTTATTCATCACGTGGCCCGCTCCATCCAAGTCGATCTCATGGTGGAACATATCACCAAGGATATCTTCATCTGGATCGAAAAAAAAGAATTAAGACGCTACCACGCAAAAGCCAAACAAGTTTCCCAAGTAGTGCCCGATGATTATGAAGACAAAACCCTAGGGAAACCAAATCCCATCCTGGCTCAGAATATTGGTTACTTGCAAAGCATTGACAACAATGCCCTGATCGGTTTGGCTTCTGAGTATGATTTCACTTTGCGTCTGGAACAATCCCTCGGGGATTATGTCACCAAGGAAATCCAGCTCTTCTCTTTTTGGGGTGGGCCTTTCGACCAAGAAGAAGAATTGATGGAGAAGATTCACAAAGCACTGGTCATCGGTGAGGAAAGACAATCCCAGGAAGATGTGGAATATGGTCTGATCAAGCTGGTCGAAGTAGCCCTTAGGGCCATCTCACCTGGCATCAACGATCCCAACACGGCCATTTTATGCATCGGGAAAATTGGATATGTTTTGGCTGAAATCGCCCAAGCCAAACTGCACAAAACCTATTATTACGATGAAGAAAACAAACTTCGCCTCATCATCAACAAGATACCGTTTGAAGAACTCCTCTATAATTCTTTTTCCCAGATCAAAGTTTATGCTCAACACGACTACTCTGTTCTGGCCGCTTGCGTCGATGCCCTAAATTTTATCGCCAGAAAAGGCAATCGACACATCAAGGAACTCTGTTGGTCATTTTCCCTCTATTTGTTCGAAGGGAAAGATATCCATGACATCCCTTCCCTGGACCATCGTCATCTCGGCAAGAAAATGGAGGAACTGGCGTTTGTGAGCAACCATCTCCAAGACAATCCTTTTGATAAATAAAATAAAACCTACCGACTTCTACACTCTTTCTATCAAAAAATTGCTTGCATCTCGTTTTCTTTACCATATTGTTCTCTGGACCCAAACAAAGACCCCTGACCAACGGTCAGGGGTCTTTGTTTTACGGGGATTATGATCTCTTACATCTATTGGTGGTTGGCCAAAGACTTCTCAAGATACGAGGAGGTCACAGGTATTCTTTCGATCAACAGCCCATCCAAAGCATGAGAAATAGCACTGACAACAGCAGCAGCAACAGGAACCGTCGCCGCTTCACCGATACTCTTTCCTCCATAGGGGCCATAATCTTCATGGCTGTCCAAGATATGCACCGTCAAATCATCCGGCATCTCATCAGCATGGAAAGCATGATATTTTTTCAAATTGGCATTGAGTGGTTTACCACGCTCATTGAGCAACAATTCTTCACTCAGAGCATATCCTAGCCCCATCTGAATCCCACCTTGCAATTGCCCTTCCACCAACTTGGGATTGATGGCTGTACCCACGTCGGCCACAGCAACATACTTGATTACCTCAATCTTTTTGGTTTCTTTGTGAATACGCACCTTGGCAAAATGGGCTCCATAGGAACCAGCATTGTGCTTTGAAGAAAAATACTCTGTAGCAATCAGTTTTTCCTTAAAGGTATACAACACATAGTTGTTGAGATCTCGTACGCTGACAGACTCCTTGCGGTCATGGGCATAGAATGTATTGTCTTCCAGAAGAAGCTCACTATCCGAGCAACCAAAATATTGACTGGCATAATGGAAAAGTTTCTCCTTCATCACCGTAGCCACTTCGATGGCACAGTTGCCTCCAACCCAGGTATTGCGGCTGCCATAGGCCCCCAAGTCATAAGGGGTGTTCTCGGTATCCGGTTTCTTGATACGAATACTGTCGGGTGATATGCTGAGGATCTCTGCAATGATTTGCGCAATCACAGTATATGACCCACCACCATGATCACATATCGCCGTGGCAAGGTTATAACTTCCATCTTCATTCAATTTTAAGGTCATGCCGGTGATGTCTGGTGCATGTGGTGCTACACCATTGCCATGCAGTCCCATGCCAACACCATTGCCATACCAATAGGTTTCATCTTCTTCTCTTTTTTCATCCCATCCAAACAACTCTTTGCCTTTTTGCAGACAATCCTTAGAACGGGCATTGCTGATCAGGTCAATCTCTGACAAGGGATTAGGATCATACGGATTCAGCAAATATCTCTGCCTGAATTCCACTCTATCCACACCGAGCTTCCGGGCTACCTGGTCCATCATGATTTCCAATGAAGTGAACAGCTTGGGAGAGCCAAAGCCACGCATGGCGCCCTGCTGTACTGTATTGGTATTCACCGGCGAGGCATAAAATTTCATAGCCGGGAAACCATAAAGTTTAAATAACTTGGCTGACTGCGCAACAGGAATGAAATGCGTTCCTCCACACGTAGGTCCAGCATTCAGATATTCCCGAATATTCATGCCAATGATCTCACCATTCTTGATGGCTGCCTCCAGATAAAGTCTGGCAGAATGCCTGGTCCAGGTGCCCACCATGCACTCCTTGCGCGTCAGACGTATTTTCACTGGCCTTCTTGCTTGTTTGGAGAGTTCGGCACAAATAGGTTCAATTATGATACCCACTTTCACGCCAAAGGCTCCACCCATAAGCGAATGTACAACTCGAATATCCGAGTAGGGCTTGTTGAATATTTTGGCAAGACCAATTTGGGCTCCAAAAACGCCTTGATGGGGAACATATACGGTGAGCTTATCTTCTTTGTCCCAATCCGCAACACAAACATGCGGTTCAATGGCCATGTGATGAACCATAGGGGTATCCAATCTGGTCCGAATAATCTCATCAGCGTCGGCGAGCGCTTGTTCAATATCACCAACCTCTTTGACAGTCTCCGGCAAACGGTTGCCTTCCTCGTATACTTTGATCTTGTTCGAATAGGCTTCTTCCAAGTCAAGAACTGGATCCCATTCCTCCACCTCAACCACGATTTGTTTGAGGGCAGCCACCGCTTGTTTTTCAGTTTCAGCGGCTACAGCCGCAATAGGCTGACCATATTGTCTGATGATTTCATTAAAAATGGTTTCCTGTGCTGGCCAGTCATCGTTGATGGAGCGGACCAACCCATTGTAAAGAACCGGACTGGTGTTTTCATGCGTTACGACAGCTTTGACACCAGGCATCGCCAGTGCTTTGCTGGTATCAATACGCAATATCTTTCCAAATGCGATCTCACTTCTGAGAATCTTCCCCGTCAACATACCAGGAAATTCTATATCATCGAGGTACATGACCTCTCCGGTTGCCTTATGCAATCCAGAATTCAAAGGGATACTCTTTCCTACCCATTTATTCATGATCATTCATCCTTTCTGCTGCCAGGGCCACACCATCAATGATTTTTGTATAACCAGTGCAACGGCACAGATTGTTCTTTAATGCCTGACGAATCTCATCTCTTGATGGCTTGCTGTTGCTATCGAGCAATGCTTTGGCACTCACCACCATGCCTGGTGTGCAAAAACCACATTGGATGGCACCTGCGTCCACAAAAGCCGTTTGGATCTCATGAGGATGTTCAGCTGTACCAATGCCTTCAACAGTGACAATCTCTTTGTTTTCGCAGTCTTTGGCCATGATCATACAAGAATTCTTGGCCATACCATCGATCAGTACTTTACACGCACCACAGTCCCCAGTTCCACAACCATACTTAGTACCCGTCAATTTCAACTGATTGCGAAGCATATTCAGCAATGTTTCTTTTTCTTCCAAAATAACATCGTAAACCTTGTCATTCACTTTTAATTTCATAATGCCTCCTAACCAAGATGAAACTAGTTTCAAATTGGCATAAATTTTAAACCGCTTCTCTAATGGACAAAGAAACAGGTAGTATTATATGTTCATGGGCCCGGTTGGGCTCCTCTATTCTCTTAATCAGCAAATTCCCCGCCTGTCTTCCCATCTCTTCAATGGGCTTAATGATACAGGTCAATCCCGGCTGAGCCAGTTCGCAATACTCCGAATAATCCCCACAGACAATTTGCACATCCTCAGGGATACGGACGCCAGCACTTCTTAAGACCTTAATCAATGCCAGTGTCATCATGTCACTAAAAGAAAAAATGACATCTGGTAAGGGTTTCCCAAGAAACTGTTCTGCTCGTTTCGTAGAAATGGGTACAGAAGTATTGTCCGCTTCAATAATATGTTCCTTGCGCATGTCAATGCCTAATTCCTCTGTCGTTTGTTTTAAGTATTTTATGATTCGTTTGGTATGACTAAATTCCATGCTAGGAGAAAATACCCCCAGCGACTTAATATGCTGTTCCTTTAAATGATTCACCATCAAACGAATGCCACTGAAATCATCGGTATAGATGCTATCAATGTCCATCTTCTCCCGTACAACTTCAATCACCACAATAGGTACTGAAATCATGGATTTCATGCGTTCAATGGTCTCTTTGCTTACAGCAGCGGAACCAGCAATGATGAGACCATCCATAAAAAACTGGTCCGATTTGTCCGCTAGAAAATCCAAAATCCAATCCTGAACTTCCTTGCTCTTTGATGTGCATAGCACATTCAGCATGTATCCTTTATTTTGCAGGTACATCCTACAGCTATCAATGAGTTCGACAAAATACGTGTTGTTTAATGTAGGAACAATGATCCCGATATTCTTGGTCTTGGGATTCATAATGTTCTTGGCAAATTGATTGGACTTATACCCTTGTTCCTGCATCACCCGTTGGACAATTTCTCTGGTTTTGTCGTTGACGAGTTCCGGATGGTTCATGGTCCTAGAGACCGTGGTCACAGATACGCCGGCCAATTGTGCAATCTTTCTTATGTTCATCGGTTCGATTCACCTTCTTCAACATGATGCACCAGTATATCAGAAAGAAGACTATTTTGTAAATGAACGTGCTAGAAAATTGCTAGCATGGATCCATAAATTGCGTGGAGCACTCCTTCGTGAGCAGCAACTTCCCATTTTTGACAACATGTGTAACAGCAGCCTGGTTCACCAATGCTTCTACATCATGGCTGGCCTCTAGTAAGATCACATCTGCCTTTGATCCTATTTCCACCCCATAATCCTTGATCCCCAGAGCCTGGGCCGGATGAAAAGTCCCCATCCTGTAAACTTCATGCAACTCTTGGTCACTCAGCATTCTAGAAACCTGAGCAGTCAATAAACCTTCTTCCAGCATATTGGCATTGCCAATAGGTCGAAAAGGATCTCTGATATTGTCTGAGGCATAAGAGAGGTTCACACCCTGTTCACTGAGTTCCTTGATTCTAGTGATTCCTCTACGTATTGGTTCCTTGTCTTTTCTTCCCATCAAGTAGAGATTACACGACGGCAAGGTAATCACATGGATATTTTCCCGATGCAATCCTTCCATCACCTTGTAAGCCCGACTATCATCCACAGCACTCAATGCTGTAATGTGGGAACATATCACCCGGCCACCCATGCCATACTCTTTGGTCAGGTCCACAATAAGTTCCAGATTGTCAATATTGGGATCATCCCGCTCATCCACATGCAAATCAATCTTCAATCCATAGCGACTTGCTAGATCAAAAAGTTTTCTAGTCAAGACGGCGGCATTCTCAAAATGATAAGGTGCACCACCAATGCCTTGTAAATAGTTTTTCTGACAAGCTTCCTCAAGCCAAGCAAATTGCCGATCAATCTGTTCCTGGGAACCGAAGAAATTGGGCATCGCCGTTACATGAATGTCAACCCTATTCTGGTATCTGGTTTTTTGCTCAACCATCGCCTCTACGCCCGCCAAACCTTGGGCGTGTTCCAGATTAACATGGCTTGATATGATCAATGTTCCTGCCCTCAGCGCCTGATCCAAAACCTTGGCGCTACGCTCAAGAATACTTTCTTTAAACTGTTCTGCAGTCACTTGATGGCAATACGCTGTATACTGAGCGATGGCCTCATGCAATTCATGGGCTTGTGTATCCGAACTCCAGTAGGTTTTATCCAGATGTGTATGAGCATCAACAAATCCTGGAGAAAGGAATTTCCCCTGGCCTTCGATGACCTGCTCTGCAGAAACATCCAAATTTTGATCGATACAAACAATGTGTCCTTCATCAATGGCCACATCTACCCTTGTAGGCTGACCTTCTAAGTGGACATCCTTGATCAAGAGATCAATGGTTTCGACTTCAACATAATTGGGGAAATGCGGAAACAAGGTTAAACCTTGTTTCCGACAATATAATTTACTCACTAATTCCAGTCATTTCCTCTACGATACTTTTGCTGTATTCGCCACTTTCAAATTTCGCAAAATCAGCCATGATGTTGTCTTTGATTTCTTGAGGAACACCATCAGCCCAGGTACCAACGAACTGTGTTGCTTCAGGAACACCAAATTCAAGAGCCTCGCCCACCCAGGTTCCATTCTCAATGTTCAATGCAAAATATTCGATGACAGCTGATACTGACTGAACAAATGAAGTAGCTACGCGGTCTGGTGCCAGGTCATGCATGTCGCCTGCCCAACCAACTGCCCAAATACCTTTTTCATCTGCTGCTTGGATTACACCAGTATTGGCGGCATCACCGATGGCAACAATGTAATCGTAATCATCTGCAATCATGGCCAGCGCAGCTTCTTTGCCTGCAGCCACGTCTACCCAGGAACCCGTATAGGTAACACTGACTTTGATGTCGGGATTGTAGTATTCAGCAGCAGCAATCATGGCTGTCACTTCGTTGATGACCGTAGGGATTTCCATAGCGCCAACAAAACCGATACGATTCGTTTCCGTTAATTCAGCACCCAGTCTGCCTGCCAAATATCCCAAAACACCATTTTCAAAAACGCCAGAAGCTAGATTAGGTGCAGCACCACCTGAAGTACCACCGACGTTGACGAAATATACATCAGGGAAATCAGGAGCTACAACAGCAAGAGAATCACCAAACTCGTAACCATGCCCAATCACCAAATCGTATCCTTTTCTAGCATACTCTTGTGCGATCATGACTTGCTCGTCTTGTTTCACATTCTCTGTGTAACCAATCTCATAACCAAACTCTTCTTCTAACAATAAGAGTCCTTCATAAGCTTTGGTGTTCCAACCGCCATCATTGATGGGACCTGAAGTCAAAAGTGCAGCTTTTAAAGGCTCCTCTTCGACAACGGGCTCGTCACTGGCAACATCATCTGCAGGCTCCTCAACAGGCTCAGCAGGTTCTTCTGCTGGAGCACATCCAGCCACCATGGATACTGCAAATACGAGAACCAAACATACCATTAGAAACTTCTTCATATACCCTCCCATTTTGCAACTAGTTTCATTATTTTCTAAAAAAAATAACGACATCAACTACAACACGACTATTCTCTTTATTGAAACTAGTTTCTTATACCACTATTATTCTACAGGAAGAACCAAATTCCTGCAACCCTGTAAAAAAAATGAAATAAATTTCTCGCATCATCGCAAGAATTCAACTAGCCTTTCAATGCACAATTTGCAAATGCAGCAGCTGTACAACCCGCACCCATGAAAAAGAAATCCATCAGCCCAACCAGACTGGTTTACGGCTGCACGATCCGTATCCAAACATCATGATTGATATCCGTGGTCGTATTGATACCTGAAGGATACTGCAGAATATAATAATGATTTCCATCAGTGAAAATATCTCCTGCCGCTAAAGGCTCCTTCCATACATTCGTACCAAGCATGTCGTCTTCTGTAAGGAAGTTCTGGTCCGGGTCAACCCGAAGCAGACTCCCGCCAAATGCCTCCAATGTGGTCTCTAAAGAAATCGTATTCGGCACATAGGGATTGTTGTCGCCAACCACAAAGATACCTGAGGCATCTTGCAGCAGCAAACCTTCTGTTAGGTTTAACCCATAGTCAGCGATGGCCATGGCCTTTAGATCAGCCCAGTCTCCTGATATGAAAATCTGCTCACTGTTTGTACCGGTAAAAGCGAGACTCCCAACAGAGAATTCTGCATCCAAGGGGTCTTCTTCCTCCCCTGATGCCATATCATAAACCCAACAATATTGCGCTTCATCCCACAGAAAACGGGCACCCTCTACTTGCGGCACAGCGATATCTGCCATTAGTCCTTGGTCCACCAGTTCCTGCTGACGCTCATCATGGCTATCAAAACCCAAAAAAATCTGGTCCTCAGACAAAACATTCTTGATCGCATACAATGAGGTTGCCTCATTGAGAATCGCAACCCCAGCTCTGTCCGCTTTCTGCTTTGATTGCCCCGTCAAGGACAGGTATCCTGGCACCGATATTGACAAAACAATCCCCAAAATAGCCACCGCCACCATCATTTCAATAAGCGTAAAACCCATCTTTTTTTTGCTGCTCCTTAGAACCGTCTTCACCAATTATTTCTCCTATGCCATCATATTTTTAAACGCAACAAGTGCTCTAAGGCCATCTTTCCTTGTAAAACCGTTGCATTGCGAATTATTCTTCTTGTTTGAACCAAGTCTCCCCTTCATAAACATAGGTTCCAGCGCCACCAACTTCATAGGCTTGCTTGAACTGTTCTGTTCTATCTTCCCCAAAAGCAGCATCACCAATAACCTGCACATTCGAATCAATTGTGATTTTGATTAACGGGTTTCCATCAAAAGCAGCACTTTCTATCGTATGGAGAGAAGAAGGTAGATGCAACGCACTTATGTTGTTGTTTTTAAACGACCAGAGATCAATTCTTTCTAACGAATCCGGAAAATCGATTTGCGTTAAATTATTGTCATAAAAAGCTCGGGCATGGATTTGTTGTATCTGGCTTTTTGCTTCAAAGGACACTGCCACCAACTCCTTGGCCTCAAAAACATCTTGCCATATGCGCGTCAAAACCACGCCATCCAGCATCCAAGGAATCACAATGTCTTTTGAAAAGCCCGAATATGATCCCCGCAAACGGCCTGTGAAATATCCAGCTGCATCCATGTCCAATCCGTCAGCCAATGAAATGACATAAAAAGAATCATCAAATAACAAATACCATTTCTCTTCATCCAACAACCACGCAAAGGTAGCATCCTCCGTTTTTGGCACCAACACCGAAGCCAAATACTCCCCCTCTACCAATGTTGCTTGCAATGCTTCACTGCTTTTGCTCTCATCTTCAAAAGGATCTGCCTCGGGGCTCTGAATACGATAAAGAGAAGTAGCACCATTCAACGTGCTGACGGTAGCTTGGTCAGCTGCGAGTCTGGCCTGCCCCATGAATGCAACTACTCGTGGCAAGGCAATCGATGCCAAGATCCCCAACACGGCCACAACGACCAAAACCTCCATGAGGGTAAACCCCTTTTTATGCTCGTGCGAAATCCTCATATAGATATACCTCTCAGGACTGAATGTCCAATGTAGCGATGTCAATCTTATTTGCATCGTCTATCACGTGATAGTACCATGTATTGTCCAAATCACTGAATATCAAGTTTTGACACTCCCCATGGATAAATCCAGGGGATTCTCAGGTGATAAAAGGCAAGGTCCGTTTCAGTTATGCCAGTATGACCCTG
>DIET01000042.1 GCA_002418765.1 Peptococcaceae bacterium UBA5767
AGCAAGATCTGTTACGCTAATAACCACAGGACTAGATCCCGTAACATCAACGATTAACGTATCTGCATCGACATCCCACTCTGTACCAGAAACCAAGATGGTGCTTCTTGAACTATTGTAAGCATCTTTGGCAAGAATCCAGTTATCAACATCAGGAGAGAGTCTGTCAAGATCAACAGTACTGCCATTGTCAACAATAATGTAAGCTGCGTCTTCTGTTTTGAAATCAAAGTCTCCGACTTCTTTTTCTGCATAACCATCTAGCGTTACATAGCCTACATAATCTTTAGAACCAACGAACCAGAAATCAGTAGCAACAGCATAATCATCGTCCGTACCTGTCAAATCAGAGGTAATGACCATGTAAGTGATATCATAATCATCATCACCATAGACCCAACCAGATACTTCTACATTACCAGCATCTTGCACATCAGCCCAAGTCCATAAAGATACATCATCAAGATCTTCAGCATAGAAGATCACAGTATCACTTACGGCATAATACTTGGTGCCCATACCGGCTACAATTCTGTTGTAATCAACCGTATCATCCTCATCGAATTCACTGAATGGGTCGTAATCATATGACGAATACAACTCAAACTCATCAATCTCTCCATCATCATTCAGACCATATTCAACCAGTCTGCCTGCATAGACTCCTACAGAAGTAGAAGGTATCAAGTCTGAGTCAAAGTAATATGTTGCCTCTTCGCCAGAAGCCAGGAACAGATCAATTCTGTACTCAGTGGTACCAAAGGCTGTGTTGTAAACAACATCGCCAATGGCAAGAGCTACCATGTCGGCAGTAGGATCAACATCACCAGCGATCGCATAAATGTCGCCATAGCCATCCAGGTAAAGGGTCACTTCTTCTTCAGAAAAGTCTTCAAATTCACCAGACCCAAAGGAATCTCCGTTATCCAGAGAGTAGTAAGCGCCTTCATAACCATCATAGTACTTGGTGCCATCCACTCTAATGTAGTCATCATTTAAAAATCTGTCGGCATCGCCAGTTACAGAATCTCTGACCACATAAAATGCATAGTCATCGGGATCAGCATTCCAGTAAAGTACATCATACTCTTCTAAGTCAGCCAAATCATCGATAGCACCCATAACAAGAATGTAATCATCTTCCACATCCACTGTTACGTCGTCTTCGTCACCGGCATAGAATTCAATGGTAACTTCATCGCCATCTACATCTACGTCAGAAACCAAGCCATTGTCCATTTCTGTGTAATCAACAAACTCGGCATAAATGACATAGTCATCTTTGTCCAGAATGAAGTTTACAGTGGCAGGATAGAAATGCTCATCCCACTCCCAAGCTTCATAAACTGATTCATTCACAACGATAATGGCATCTTCATCGATATCATATTCTGTGTCGTCATCATCATCTACGTAGAAAGTGTCCATGCAGCAAGTGTCAAATTCAACAGCATCAGCTACTTCAACATCATCAGCATCAGAAGTTTTCACGGCAATGATTTCATCATCACTGTTTAGATAGAATTCAGCAGGAATACCAACAAATGGTCTGATATCAAAGCCTTCAGCGACAGAATAAACATCACCGTCAATAGAGACTTCTCTGTCATCATCATCCAATGAAGAACCAACCATCATGTAAGCATCTTCTACTTGAGCCTTGGCCGTGCTGCCAGCAGCCAGTCCATCGATGAGCAGAGCGCCCAAAATGAATTCGCTTTCATCACTGCTCCAAGTTACTTTTTCAGTATTCAGAGCATTAACGGCAAACACAAACACGTCTCCTCTAAGAGCAGGAGCACCAGACGAGAAGGTTACATCATCAGCAACACCAATGGTGGTGGCTTTCACAATGTAGTTCAGTGGCCATGTGCCAGGAAGTTCGCCTTTGCTATAGCCCAGTACGTTAAGCATCATCGTAAGAGCTTCAGCATAGGTAACATTGGCATTGGGTTTGAACGTTCCATCAGGATAACCAGCTACCCAGCCTTGCTGTGCAGCAAGATTGATGTATCCAGTGTACCAAGCGCCTGATTTAACATCAGAAAAGCTAGAAGGGATGTCTGCCAAAATAGAAGCCGCACTACCCATAGCTGCGATTTCAGACAGAACAACCGTCATCTCTGCTCTGGTAATGGTTTTGTCCACACCAAGACTTCCATCCGGATAGCCTTCGATGACGCCAAGACTTTTGAGAGTCCAAGCAGCATCGTTTGCTTCAGACGAAAGAGCCAAAGCAGGTGTTACCGCACTGAAAAGAAAAATCAATGCAATAACGAGTGAAAGAATCTTGTTCGATTTTTTCATGTGTCTTTTTCCTCCTTAAAATTTTTAGATATAGCACTGAAACATCAGAACTACTCCAATATAAATTATACCGTAAGCAAGCAACCTTTACAATTCTCTATGTGAGAAACAGGTAAAGATTGCGGAAACATGATTCACTGCATAATACGACAAACCCTCTTCATAACTTGCAAAAAAAGAAAAGAAAAATGAGTTTTTTCTATAAGAGTCTCTTACGATATCGAATCCCTGGATTTGCTGGCAATCACTCGGAAGATAAAACGAGGCAAAACCAACAAACGACCCAAGCGAGAGGGCTGCACCAAAGCCCGGTACAGCCATTCCAGACGTAGAGACTGTATGCATTGAGGGGCCCTCTTTAACTCCCCAGAAAGCACATCCAACGATCCCCCCACCCCAATGGCTACCAGTGGTGGCAAAAGAGGAAGATTCTTTTCTATCCAAAGCTCCTGCCTCGGCGCACCCAGGGCCACAAACAAAAGATCCGGTTTCGCCTTTCTAATGGCTTGCAGCAAAGACGGCTGTTCATCCTCCGTAATGTACCCATGACACGAGCCCACAATGGATAGGCCAGGATACGACGCCTTTAAGTTATTCAGGGCCTTAACAAGAACAGTAGGCTTGGCGCCATAAAAAAACAGACGATAATCCCTCTGAGGCGAAAGAGCAAGCAACCGGGTCAACAGATCAATGCCCGTCACCCGCTCCTTAAGAGGCTGGCCCAGGTACCGAGCCGCCCAAACAACGCCCGTCCCATCCGGCGTCACCATATGAGACCGCAAAATCGCCTGCATCAGCGCTACATCCGACTGCGCCTGATACAAAATCTCCGCATTCAAGGTATTGACCTGCCATGGCTTCTTGTCCTTGATGGCTTGGTGGATCCGATCAACGACTTCGTCCATCGTTACATTATCGATCTGAACACCCAGCACCTGCACCCGATCCTGTCTGCTATCCATCTTTTCACCTCTGTTTTTTTCTGGTCATCCATCTAAAAATACAACAATGGAAAAGCTGAACAGCAGCTTTTCCATCTCCAATCACCCAAACATCTACCAAGTCGTAACATTTTTACGGTTCTACCAGTTCTTCAACTGGTGCTTGCATTGGTAAGGAAGGATTCAAAAACAGATCCACCAACTCTTTCGTCTGCTCCTCATCCGCAATGATGTACCACAGCCCATCTACCTTTTTCGATTCGCCAGGTACCGTCGCCACCTCAATGCTGTCCACATCAAGATCCAACATAGCCCCCGCAATATAAAGCATCTGAGCCCCATTCAAATTGGTTGTGGTCATCTCCGTCCCCGCCGCCACCAACTTGGTGGCCGTCCAGAGATTCTTGGTAGAAAGCGCCTTCTTGGCCAACTCCTTCAAAAAAATCTGTTGCCTTGCTATGCGCACCAAATCCCCGCCATCCGAACGATAACGCACAAACTGTAGCGCTTTAGCCCCGTCCAAAAGCTGCACCCCCGGATACAGGTCAATGTCCTCAGCAGGATAATACATGCGCACCGGCACCTCAAGCTCAATGCCGCCGACTGCATCCACCACATCCTTAAACCCAGAAAAATCCACCTCTACATAATGCTCGACATCCAAACCCAAAAACGCATTGATGGTCTCCATCACCAGCGATGGCCCACCATAAGAATGAGCATGGGTAAACTTCTCATAAGCATAACCGGGAATCTGCACCCTGGTATCCCTGGGAATAGACAAAAGCTTCACCGAAGGAATATTCATATCCAAAAAGACCACCATCATGGTATCCGATCGAGAACCATTGACCTCACCTCGTGAATCCACACCCAGCACCAGCAATTCCAACTGGTTGTCTTCAAACAAAAACTTCGGCTCATCCGTCGGCAAAAATCCTTCCGTGACGGATGGATTCTCCGGATCGCTGATCCGATCCAGCAATCCGATCTCTTTGGCAATCAGATAACCACCTGTCAATACAATCAATAACGTGACCAGCACCAGCGCAGCCGCCAGCCAGTGTAACTTCGTCCATTCATTCTTCCTTATTCGTAGCTTAACCTTCATCATGATCCTTTCGAGTCAATGTACTCTGTTGTGTCTTGTATAGACGAAAACCAGGCAAAAGAGTTCCCTCCCTGCCCAAAAAATATTCCTGATACGATAAGACCGAACGATGCGCCTAGGACTCACCCTAATACACACGCCTGGTTTTGGCTTCCTTACCAAAACTATCCATCATGCCAAGCGCCATCCCTGTTCCAATCGCCACACAACTGATGGTATCCTCGGCTACAAAAAAAGCCACATTCATCTCCTTGGTCAACCGAACATCCAGCCCTGTCAGCAAGGATCCGCCACCCGTCATGATAATGCTCTTATCAATGATATCCGCCACAAGCTCCGGGGGCGTCTTCTCAAAGACCTCTTTGACGGCCACCACAATCGCTTGCACCGAATCCTTCAATGCTTCAAAAATCATCCTGGAATCCACTTCCACGATCTTCGGCAGTCCCGTGACCAAATCACGGCCCCGCACCTCAGCAAACGTCACCTCATCATCAGCTGGCCTGTAAGCCATGCCAATAGCAATCTTCAGTGCTTCCGCTGTACTCTCGCCAATCAAGAGGTTGTGTTCACGCCGCATGTAGCGCACGATGGCCTCATCAAAGCGATCACCACCCAAACGCAGTGACGTCGAATACACCGTACCACCCATAGACAGCACCGCAATATCCGTCGTTCCACCACCAATATCCACCACCATGTTCCCCTCAGGCTTAGAAATATCAATACCAGCCCCGATGGCCGCAGCCAAGGGTTCTTCAATTAGATAGGCTTCTCTGGCTCCCGCCTGAATGGCCGCATCCTTCACCGCCCGTTCTTCCACGCCCGTCACGCCCGAGGGAATACAGACCATCACCCGGTGTTTAAAAAAACGTCGTTTGCCGCACGCTTTTTGTAAAAAATGGCGAAGCATCCGCTCCGTCGTATCAAAATCAGCAATCACGCCCTCACGAAGAGGGCGCACCGTAAAAATATTTTCCGGAGTTCTGCCAAGCATGCGTTTGGCCTCTTTGCCGATAGCCACAATCTCATTGGTATTCTTATCGATGGCCACCACCGAAGGCTCCTGCAGCACAATCCCCTTGTTCTTGATGTACACCAGCACCGTAGCCGTACCCAAATCTATGCCAATATTCTGTCCGAAACCAAAGAACATTCTTGTTCCTCCCTAGGCCGTGCGTTCCGCACCGGCATCATCGTTTGTTTCCACGATGCGTATGTCTGCTCCCACGCTGCTCAACTTCTCCACCATGTTATCGTATCCACGCCTGATGTGCTTGATCTCCTTAATTTCTGTCGTTCCGTCCGCCATCAACCCGGCAATCACCAGCGCCGCGCCAGCCCTGAGATCCGTCGCCTTCACAACCGCACCCGTGATGCGTTCCGCCTGCTGCACTATGGCCGTATGACCCTCAGTGGTAATATTGGCCCCCATCTTCTTCAGCTCATCCACGTGCATGAACCGATTCTCAAACACCGTTTCAGAAATCACACTCGTTCCTTTGGCCCGCATCAAAAGCGCCATCATCTGCGCCTGCATGTCCGTCGGGAATCCAGGATAGGGCATGGTCTTGATGTCCACAGGAAGCAAAACGCCATCTGATTTGATGCGCACGCCATCAGCCTCCTCTTCCACCACGACTCCCGCTTCACGAAGCTTGGCCACCACAGGCTTTAGGTGGTCGATAATAACATTTTCGATCAAGACCTCGCCTCCTGCCGCCGCAGCTGCAGCCATATACGTACCCGCCTCAATCCGGTCAGGAATAACCACGTGATTGCAACCAATCAGCTCGCTGACACCCATGATTTTGATAATATTGGTTCCGGCACCCGATACCCTGGCACCCATATTGTTCAGGAAGTTGGCCAGATCCACAATCTCCGGCTCCTCCGCCACGTTCTCCAAAATAGTCTGGCCCTCCGCCATGCTGGCGGCCATCATCAAATTCTCCGTGGCCCCCACACTGGGAAAGTCCAAATAGATCCTGGCTCCAGTCAACTGCTTGGCGGCCGCCGAAATAGACCCATGCTCCAAAATAATCTCCGCCCCCAAAGCGGCAAACCCTTTCAAATGCAAATCCACCGGTCTGGAACCGATAGCACAGCCTCCCGGAAGAAGCATCTTCACCTGCCCATACCGGGCCAAAAGGGGTCCCATCAATAAAAAACTGGCCCGCATATCGCCAGCATTCTCACTGGTGGCTTCTGAGGTATGCACCAGATTGGTGTTGATGATCAGACTCTTCTTCTTGCGTTCCACCTTCGCCCCGATCGACGAAAGCATATCACACAACGTATTCACATCCGCCAGATAAGGCACCTCATGAATTTGCGAACTCCCTTTGGCCAAAAGAGTAGCCGCTATAATAGGCAGGACCGCATTCTTGGCCCCCTCAATACCAATCTTACCGTATAGCTTTTTACCACCACAAATCACGATACGCTCCAAAACGACCTCCCATAAGCTCTATATTAACCAGCATAACCAGTATGTAAGCATTATTCCCTATATAGTATATAACAAAAACCCGGTCTATTCCATGGTCAAAATAGGAAAACCTTCTGCAGGGAAAAAAGAAGCATCCTCCGGATTTATTTTTATGAACAGCACAAACAAGGGAGCGTATAGCATCCCTTGTTTGTGTCTACCTTCTCTATCTTCTTTCTGCAAAAGCGAACGTTCTATCAGGAACGCACCTTGGTTAGCCAAGTCCGACCCTCATCAATATGCGCCGCCACCGTCTCGGGGGCCGGCCCCCCAATCAGATCTCTCTTCTCCACACACTCATACAGATCAATCGCCTCATAGATATCCTCTTCAAAAACAGACGAATGCGCCTGAAACTCCTCCAGCGAAAGATCCTCCAAGGAGCGCTTCTTCTCTAAGCAATCATACACCAGCTTGCCGACAATGCTGTGGGCCTCACGAAATGGCACCTGCTTTTTGGCCAAATAATCCGCCACATCCGTCGCATTGGTGAACCCCCCTCGAGCACCCTGCGCCATGGCCTCTTTGTTGACCCGCATCGAGCCAAGCATCGGAGCCAAGGTAAGCAATGACTTCTTCACCGTATCCACCGTATCAAAAAGAGCCTCTTTGTCTTCTTGCATATCCTTGTTGTAAGCCAAAGGCAACGATTTCAGCATAGATAAAGACCCCATGAGATGTCCATACACCCGTCCGGTCTTGCCACGAATCAATTCTGCCACATCCGGATTCTTCTTCTGGGGCATGATGGACGATCCCGTAGAGTAAGCATCATCCAGGGTGATGAAATGAAATTCATCGCTGGACCACAAGACAATCTCCTCACACAACCTGGAAAAATGCATCATCATGATACTGGCCGCCGCTTCAAACTCCACCAAATAATCCCGGTCCGATACCCCGTCAAGCGAATTGCGGGTCACCTCACGAAACCCCAGTTCCTCACGGACCATCTCTCTGTCCAGTGGAAAGGTGGTTCCCGCCAGGGCTCCGGACCCAAGCGGCATCACATCCGCCCGGTACAGAGCATCTTTGTATCGTTCATAATCACGTTTGAACATCTCAAAATAGGCCATCAGGTGATGCGCCAAGGTAATGGGCTGGGCTTTTTGCAGATGCGTATACCCAGGCATCACCGTTTCCAAATTCTCTTCCGCCAAATTGAGAATGGTCTTTTGCAGGTCCAAAAGAAGATGCATGATGTTGACCAGCTCCTCTCGAATAAAGAGCTTGGTATCCAAAGCCACCTGATCATTACGACTCCTTCCGGTGTGTAACTTCTTACCTACGGCACCCACTTTCTCTGTCAATAGAAGCTCTACATTCATATGAATATCTTCTGCATCCACCTCAAATTGCACGTGCCCTTCATCCATATCGCGCAAAAGCCCCTGTAAACCGTCGATCAGAACTGTAGCTTCCTCTACCGATATGATGCCAGTTTTCCCGAGCATCCTGGCGTGCGCCACTGAACCCCGAATATCCTGGGTGAAAAGCCGCGCATCAAAAGATATCGACGAATGAAAATCTTCTACCAGACGGTCTGTCTCTTTCTGAAAACGCCCACCCCACAGTTTAGACATACTACCTCCCTTTGGGACAAAAAGCCCCGGTCGGGGCTTTTTGTCATGGTTCAACTCTTATTTTCTCTTCTTATTCAACAACGCCTGCACCTTAATGGGAAGTCCAAACAGATTAATGAACCCTTCCGAATCCTTCTGATTGTATACCTCATCCTCACCAAACGTAGCAAACTCCTCACTATAAAGCGAATAAGGGGACTTGGTACCCGCCACCGTGCAATTGCCCTTATAGAGCTTCAGGCGTACCGTACCCGTTACCGTCTTTTGGGTCTCATCCACAAAAGCCTGCAGCGCATTTCTCAGATTGCTATACCACTGGCCAAAATACACCAGCTCCGCATAACGAGCTGATACCAGTTCCTTATAATGCATGGTATCCCGATCAAGACACAGATACTCCAACTCTGTATGCGCCGTATACAAAATACGACCACCAGGATTCTCATAAACGCCTCTGGACTTCATACCCACCAAACGGTTTTCTACGATATCATCAATGCCCACCCCGTTTTTTGCACCCAAATCATTAAGTGTCTCTAGAATCGCCACGGGCGAGAGCTTCTCACCATTGACTGCCACTGGATTGCCCTGTTCAAAGTCCACCGTCACATAGGTCGGCGTGTCCGGGGCCATCTCAGGGGGGACACAGATATGATACAATTCATTTTTGGGTTCATTCCAGGGATCTTCCAAATCAGACCCTTCATGCGATAGGTGCCAAAGATTTCTGTCCATGGAATAGTTTTTCTCTTTGCTGACAGGAATGGGAATTTGACGCTCATTCGCATAATCTATGGCCTGCTCTCTGGATTTGATATCCCAGATCCTCCAGGGTGCGATGATGGTAATCTCCGGCGCCAACGCCTTGATGGTCAATTCAAAACGCACCTGATCGTTCCCTTTGCCGGTTGCCCCGTGACAGATGGCTTCTGCACCCTCAGCAAGCGCTATTTCCACCAAACGCTTGGCAATACATGGCCTCGCCGTCGCCGTCCCCAGCAAGTACTTGTGCTCATAAACCGCACCCGCACGCAATGTCGGCCAAATGAAATCCTCCACAAACTCTTCTCTCAAATCCTCCACATAAATCTTACTGGCTCCCGACTTGATGGCTTTTTCCTTCAAGCCTTCAAGTTCCTGACCCTGGCCGACATCCCCAGCCACCGCAATCACCTCATACCCGTAGTTCTCTTTTAGCCAGGGTATGATGATGGAGGTATCAAGACCTCCAGAATAGGCCAACACAACCTTTTTCATCATATGTCTCCTCTTTTCTTCTTCACTCTTTATAGTCTACAAATTTCTTCTCATAATGCAAGACCCAATCACAAGGAATTACAGAAGAGCCGCAAGAACCGCTTTCTGGGCATGCATTCTATTTTCCGCCTCATCAAAAATGACAGACTGCGGTCCTTCCAGCACCTCATCGGTCACCTCTTCACCTCTGTGCGCCGGCAAGCAGTGCATCACGATGGCATCCTTGGCAGCCAACTTCAGAAGATTACCATTAATCTGATAGGAAGAAAGCGCCTGCATACGTTCCTTGGCTTCCTCTTCTTGGCCCATGGAAGCCCAAACATCCGCATAGAGCACATCCGCTTTTTTGGCGGCCAAATCGATATCCGTGGTGATCTGCACAAGACCACCCGTTGAATCGGCCACCGCCTTGGCCTCCATGATGAAGGATTCCTCAGGCATGTATCCCGACGGAGAAGCAATCATGATTTCCATGCCCATTTTGGCCGCACCCATCATCAGCGAATGTGCCATGTTGTTGCCATCGCCGATATAGGTCATCTTCAAACCCTTCAGATCCTTGCCCTTATGCTCCCTGATGGTCATCAAGTCCGCCATCACCTGGCAAGGATGCAATGAATCTGTCAGGCCATTGATCACCGGAATATCCGCATACGAGGCCAACTCCTCCACATCCGCATGGTGGAAGGTCCGTATCATGATGCCATCTAGATAACGGGCCAGCACCCTTGCGGTATCCTTGATGGGCTCACCCCTTCCCATCTGCAAATCCTGGGCTGACAAAAACATGGGATAACCGCCCAATTGCACCATCCCTGCTTCAAAAGACACACGGGTACGGGTAGAACTCTTCTGGAAAATAAGTCCCAAGGTCTTCCCCGCAAGCAGCGCATGTGGTCTATGCTCCTTGTGCATCTTCTTAAGCCAGTCCGCCAGATCCAGCAAATACAACAACTCTTCTGGACTATAATCTCGAAGCGCCAGAAAATCTCTTCCTTGCAATGTTTTGGCCATATCCGTCATACTCATCATTTATTCCTCCCCCATGGTATCGAGCACCTGCTTCAATCGGTTCATTCCTTCGTCCATCTCTTCATCCGTCAAGTTGAGCGCCGGCAGAAACCGCAGTCCCTTCTCTCCCGCCACCGAACACAATAAACCTGCTTCAAACAACCGTTTCATCACCGGTTTGGCTTCTCTATCCAGTTCCAGTGCCAACATCAGCCCTCGCCCCCGCACCGCCAACGCCATCTTGCAACTTAGCGTCAGCGACTGCAAAGCCGTTTGAAAACGCTGAGCCGTCTTTCGCATTTTTTCCATAAAACCATCTTGCAGAAGCGTTTGCATCACCAGCACCCCAGCCGCACTGGCCAAAGGATTGCCCCCAAATGTCGACCCATGATCCCCTGGCTTTAACGCCCCAGCCACCTCATCGGTGGCGAGAAACGCCCCAATGGGAACGCCGCCGCCCAGCGCCTTGGCCAGCGTCATGATATCCGGCTCGATGCCCAGACCCTGGTAAGCAAACAATTCGCCTGTTCTACCCATGCCGGTCTGCACCTCATCTGCAATCAGGAGGATGTCGCGTTCTTGGCAAAACGCCGCCATCTCCTTGGCCACCTCAACATCCAAAGCATAGACTCCGCCCTCACCCTGAATGGCTTCAACCATCACAGCACAGACGCTGTCATCAGCTTTTTCCCTTAGCGCCTGCATATCATTTAATGGAATATAATCGAATCCCAGTGGCAAAGGCAAAAAATCCTGATGAAAATGGTCCTGCCCGGTCGCCGTCAAAGTGGCCAGCGTCCGACCATGGAAACTTCGTTCCATGGAAAGAATTTTGTGTCTGCCTGGTCCGTATTTTAAGGCCGAATACTTGCGCGCCAGCTTGATGGCCCCCTCATTGGCCTCAGCCCCTGAATTACAGAAAAACACCTTGTCAAACCGGCTGTGGGTACAAAGAAGTCTCGCCAACTGATTCTGCGGCTCTATCCAATAGTAGTTGGAACAGTGCAACAGCGTGCCCGCCTGTTTTTGCAGCACCTCAACCAAAGGAGGATAACTGTGGCCAAACAGCGTGACAGCAATACCTCCCAGAAAATCAATGTAGTCTTTTTGATCCGCATCAAAAAGTCTGGACCCTTCTCCACGGACCATGGCCGCCGGAAAACGTCCGTACGTATTCATAACATAAGTTTCTCCCATGTCCTTTATGCTTTCATTGTTCATGGTCTTCCTCCTGCTTCACCATCATGGTGCCGATCCCCGACGTAGTAAAGATCTCCAGTAAAATAGAATGAGGAATCCTCCCGTCAATGATATGCACCCGATCTACGCCATGTCGGATGGCCTGTACACAGCATTCCACCTTGGGGATCATGCCGCCCGCAATCACACCCTCTTCGATTAAACCCTCCACCTCATCCACGGGAAGCGAGGAAAAGAACACTCTTTCGGGCCCTCTGTCATCATAGATGCCTTCCGTATCGGTCAAAAGTACAAACTTGTCCGCCATCAGGGCTTCCGCCACCTTGCCAGCCACATAATCGGCATTGATATTGTAGGTCTGGTTGTCCCGTCCCACGCCAATGGGAGCGATTACCGGGATATATCCCTGATTGATGACGTCGCGGATGACTGAGCTCTTGATATGCTCTACCTCACCTACAAAACCAAGATCGATTTCTTCTGGCTGACCCAACGCATCATCTCCATAATGAAGCTTCTTTCTAGCTGTGATGAGTCCCCCGTCCTTTCCAGACAAGCCCATGGCCTGACCACCGTGCAGCTGGATGGCCGAGACGATTTCCTTGTTGACCTTGCCCACCAACACCATCTCTACAATCTCCATCACCTCTTCATCCGTGACCCGTTGGCCATGGATGAAGGTACTCTCCTTGTTAACCCTCTTTAACATGTTGTTGATCTCTGGTCCGCCACCATGAACAATGACCGGATTCATCCCCACATACTTCATCAATACAATATCTTGCATCACGGCTTCCTTCAACTCTTTGCTGGTCATGGCGTTCCCACCATACTTGATGACCACCGTCTTGCCGTGAAACTCCTTGATATACGGCAGTGCCTCCACCAGAATCGCCGCTTTTTCTCTTGCTTTTTCCATATTAACTCCTATAGTCTGCGTTGATGCGAACGTAATCATAAGAAAAATCGCAGCACCAGGCCGTCGCCTCCGCATCTCCTTCGGCCAGTTTCACTTCCAAGACGATCTCATCTTCCTGCAGTACCTTCAGCGCCTCTTCCTCAGAAAAACCAGTCCCTGTACCTTGTTCAGCCACTTTCACCAAACCAGCAGAAGATCCTATGCTGATGCTGACCCCATACGGATCAAAGAGAACACCGGAATAACCAGCCGCCGCCAAAATCCTACCCCAGTTGGCATCCTCGCCAAAGACAGCCGTCTTCACCAAATTGCTGCCACAGATGCTTTTGGCAACCACCCGGGCATCCTCTGGCGTTTTGGCTCCGGACACATGTACACTCACCAGCTTGGTGGCCCCTTCTCCATCTCTGGCAATCTCAATGGCCAAATATTTGCACAATGCATAAATCGCATCATAAATTTCTCCGAAGCCCGGATCCGCCACGTCCTTGATTTCCCTGTTTCCAGCCAGTCCATTGGCCAACACATACAAGCTATCATTGGTGGACGTATCTCCATCCACCGTGATCATATTGAATGTCTTTTGAGTGACATCAGAAACGATGAGCTGCAAACAGTCACTGGTAATGGCACAGTCTGTGGTGACAAAGCCAAGCATGGTGGCCATGTTGGGATGGATCATCCCTGAACCTTTGCTCATGCCCCCAACGGTCACCGTCTTGTCTCCTATCTCCACCGTGAGAGCGCGCTGCTTTCTGAACGTATCCGTGGTCATAATAGCATCCGCCGCATCGCTACCTCCCTCATGTTGAAGAAGTGAAGCGGCCTGCACAATGCCTTGTTCCATCTTGTCCATCGGCAGCTGATAACCAATGACCCCTGTCGATGAAGGCACCACCAGCTGCGCATCAATCTGCAGCACCTTTCCAACCAATTCGGCTGTTTTTTGGGCATTGCTATAACCTTGCTCACCCGTACAAGCATTGGCATTGCCTGCGTTTATGACCAGCGCCTGGGCCACTTTTCGCTTGATCAAAGCCCGCCCGTACAAGACCGGCGCAGCAGCCACAATATTTTTCGTAAAGACCCCCGCAATGGCGCAGGGTACCTCAGACACCACCAAGGCCAGATCCTTCTTTTGTTTTTTCAATCCGCAGTGTACACCCGCTGCCCGAAAACCCTTGGGGCTGGTGATACTGCCTCCTTCCATGATGTTCATGCTTTCTTCCTTGCAGAAGACCCCTGTCTTCCTGCCTTCCTTTATTCTTCTCATTTCTGTTTTTTCTGCTGACGCTATCAAACCGCAGCGACGTCAATCCTGTTGTTCTGCCAACCTTAGGGGAACATGGGAGGCATATCAATCCCCATTGTTTCCGGCAGACCAAACAAAAGATTCATGTTCTGCACCGCCTGTCCGGAAGCCCCTTTGACCAGATTATCAATGGCACTGACCACCAGTACCCGATTGGTTCTCTCATCCTTTTTGACCTGAATATGCACATGATTGGAGCCATATACCCATTTGGTACTGGGGTAAACCCCCGGCGCCAACAGATGCACAAAATACTCCTTTTCATAACGCTGCTGATAAATCTCGGTCAAGGCCTCCTGTGAAACATCTTCCTTCAGATTGGCGACCATGGTGCTGAGGATACCCCTGGTCATGGGCACCAGATGCGGCGTAAAATTCACCATGACCGGTGTCTTGGCCAGTTTACTCAGTTGTTCTTCTATTTCTGGCGTATGTCTGTGATTCGTAAGCCCATAAGCCTTGATCGCATCATTTATCTCTACAAACGAGGTCGCTTCTGTTACTTTTCTACCAGCACCGGATACACCAGATTTGGCATCAATAATGATGCTGTTCTCATCAATCCAGCCCCGTTCCAACAAGGGCGCCAAACCCAAAATGACACTGGTGGGATAACAGCCAGGGTTGGCCACCACCATAGTTCCGGGAATATCCTCTCGGTTTATTTCGGGAAGGCAATACCGGGCCGACGGCATCAGATCCGCTCCTGTATGGTCAACATGGTACCAGGCTTCATAGACATCCTTATCCTGAAAGCGAAAATCTGCGCCCAAATCAATCACTGGTTTTTTTTGAGCCAGTCCTTCCCTGACCACAGAAACAGCATGCCCATGCGGCAACGCCAAAAAAACCACATCTGACTGTGCCATCATAGCTTTTGCATCCTGCGCCACCAAATAATCATCCACCAAATCCGTCTTGTCAGGATAGACCTCGCTAAAGCGTTTGCCGACGTAACTGTGAGACGACATCACACTCACTTGCGCCTTGGGGTGCGCGCTTAAAATTCTGGTTAATTCTACACCGGTATAGCCTGTGGCCCCGATGATACCTACTTTGATCATCACTACATTGCCTTTCTTGTTTACGAATATTTATAATTATACATACAGATGTATAATAATGCAATAGGATTTTTCCTTAGAAGTCACAAAAAGCGCTGCCGAAGCAACGCTCTTTGTGGTTTTTCTCCAACAGTCTGCTACAACGCAGGTATCTTCACCTCATCCATGCGCAACTTTTTCATTTGAGCCATAAGCACGACTCCCGTGGCCAGCATCGCCACCAAATCTGCGATGGGATACGTCCACCAAATGCCGTCCAAACCCAAAAACAAGGGGAGGACAGCCACCAAGGGAATAAACAACAATACCTGGCGAATCACTGAAAAAACCAGCGCCAAGATAGGTTTCTTCAAACTCTGGAACGACGCACTGCCTACCATTTGGATGGAAATGATAGGAAACAGCATGGTGGTAATGCGCAGCGCTCTGGCCCCCACAGCAATCAGCTCCGGGTCCTGACTAAAAATGGACAGCACCTGCACACTGAACAGCTGGGAAACGATACAACCAAGCGTTAAAAATCCAGTTGCCCCAAGAATGGAATAGCCCAGTGTTTGACGCGTTCTTTTGTAGAGACCGGCTCCAAAATTAAAACTCATGATGGGCTGCATACCCTGAATGACCCCAAAAACCGGCAAGACGAGAAAATTAAAAATCCTGCTCAACACGCCCAAAACAGCAAGACCCAAATCACCGCCATAGGCCAGCGCTACATTGTTGAGGATGAGGGCCTGCACCGAAAACGTAACTTGCCTGGCAAAGGAAGAAAATCCCACACCCAGAATCTCTCGTACAATCGTCGGATTCAATCTCCAATGACGTCTTTCCACCACCTGTCGCTTGCTGTAGCGCAAAAGATACAAAGCCAAATAAGACGTGCCCACCAGTTGAGCCAAGCCCGTTGCCCAGGCCGCTCCGACCACGCCCCAGGAAAAAACCATAATAAACAAATAATCAAGAAAGATATTCAAGATTGAGCTTATCATGATCGAACGCATGGGAATGCGTGCATTGCCCTCGGCACGAGTCAAATGCTCCCAAAGCACCTGGAATCCCAGCACAAAATGAAACGGCAAGACAATGCGCATATAGTCATTGGCATACCCCAGAACCTCGCCACGTCCCCCAAACGCTTGCAAAATAGGGAAGCGAAACAGGCTTGCACCCAAGATGAACAAGCCCAGTATCAGTGCAGTCAGTGTATAACTGTTTCCCACACAGGTCTTGGCCTTGTCTTCATCGCGCTTTCCCAGATAAATGGAAAACATGGCCGAACCACCTGTCGTGATCATGATAATAATGGCAAAACTTATCATGATGACCGGAAAGGCCACAGTGATGCCCGCCAATGCTTCCTTCCCTACGCCACGTCCGATAAAAATTCCATCCACCACATTGTAGGTGGCATTGATGATCATGCCTGCAATCGCCGGAAGGGACAATTCCTTTAACAGTGTCGTAATCTTCTCTGTACCCAGGCGATCTGTTTTCATGCTACTCAAAATGTATTGCCTCCATCACAAAAAGCCCCTTACGGAAATACCTTTTTGCGGTTCTTCGCTTTCTTCATTATAGGATTTGCCATCTAGTTCAAGCCAAACTCGCTGCTACATGATATAGAATATCCACACCGCTTCCTGTGGCTCCTTTTTGCTGCAAAGCATTGGGCTTTTCCGTATAGGAAGGTCCGGCAATGTCCAAATGAATCCATGGACGCCCTCCGGTAAATTCCCCCACGAACAACCCTGCTGTTATGGCACCAGCGTAGCGTCCACCGGAATTGCTCAAATCCGCTTCTTCGGTCTTGATCAGCTCCTTGTACTCCTCGAAGGCCGGAAGCCTCCAAAGTTTTTCACCCGTCTCATCCATGGCCTTCTGGGCCAAGGCAAAAAAATCATCATCCGTCGAAAGGGCGGCCATAACCGTTTGGCCCAAGGCTACTTCCGCTGCCCCGGTCAAGGTAGCAATGTCCACAATACGCTCCACTTTCTCCACCTGATCAAGATAGGTCACAGCATCGGCCAGCGTTAGTCTGCCTTCTGCATCTGTATTGGCTACATAAATGCTCTTCTTTTTCATGCTGCCCAAGATATCTCCCGGACGATAGTTGCCATCACCCACGGCATTTTCACAGGCAGCCACCACCCCCACCACATTGACTTTGACCCGGTTTCTGGCCAGCGCTTCCAGCGTCGCCATGGTCGCGGCTGCACCCCCCATGTCTGTCTTCATGGTCAGCATACCCTCATTGCTCTTGATCGACAAACCACCCGTATCATAGGTGATCCCTTTTCCTGCGATGCCCAGTTGAAACGTTTCTAGGTCTGGATTGCCTCTGTATCGTAAAATAATGAACCTGGGCGGTCTCTTGGAGGCGCCCGCTACAGCCAAAAAAGCCTCCATGCCCAGGGCTTCGATTTTTCTTTCCTGCAGTATCTCTACCTCCAACTCTTCATAGGGATCAGCCAACGTTCTGGCTGCCTGGGCCAACTCCTCCGGCCCCAGATGATTGGCTGGTTCATTGACCAAATCTCTGGCCAGGTTGATGGCCTCCGCCACCACCATGGCCCGCTGCACCGCTTCACCTGCCCCCTGAAGGGGACTGTCCACAACCAGCTTGACCATTTCCAGATGAGAAATTGCATCTTCTTCCTCAGGATGTTTGTATTTATCAAATACATAGTCAGCCAGCACGCAAGCCCGGGCGGCACGTTCAGCATGAGAGAGACTGGCCAAGGCGCCTGCCAGAATGATTTCCACACTTCTCGCCTTGTTCTTTTTGGCTTCCTTGACGCCGGCTCCCACCGCCAACGCAAACGATACCAGATCGTCTGGTTTTACGCCGACGAAAACCACCTTCTGGTAAACTCTGTTCTCCATGATCTGAGTCACATACCGCTCAGAGGGCTTACTCCTAAATATTTTCTCTTTGCCCAAAGTCAGCAAGATCTTCTCTTCTTCTGGCGTAGCACCCACCATGGATCCCTCAAGAAGCGGTAAAATACGTACATCTCCTGGCTTTCTGGCTTCACTCTTATCCAATATCCGAATTTCCATATAACACTCCTTTCCCGGCCAGTCTATGACTGCCCACACTTCCTTTTCGTTTACCTCGAACGCAAGACAAACTCTCCATCTTGCATGATGGTCACACCATCGACCAACAGTGTTGGGCTGAGCACAATACCATCAAGATGCGAATCCGCCACAACCGTGCCACCGATGGTGGCGTTATCACCCAAAGCCACATGCACTGTATGCTTTACTTTTTCATCCTCCAAAACAGCTCCTGTTATGATGGCATAAGGATTGGTTCCGATACCCAGTTCCGCTACATTGCGCGAGGCTTCTCCATAGGTCTGAAGAATCTGCTGCAATGATTCTGCCTGTGCGCCGCCGGTAATCTTTTGCGCCATTCCATCATGAATCTCTATCCGCAAAGGCTCCACCAAAAGGCCCACCCCCGCCATAGAGGCATCGACCACCAACAGTCCTTCTGCCGTTTTTTCCACCGGAGCAATGTAGGCCTCGCCCGCCGGCAAATTGCCAAATGCCCCTGGCTGACTCAGATTACCGTCATCATTGGCAGCCCTTCTGCCCTGGATAGAAAACTGCAAATCGGTCCCCGAAGGACTCTTCAACTGCACCCAGGATCCTGCATCCAGAATTCTTTTCAATGTATCACCTTGAAGACTCAAATCCTCATAGGAACCTGCCAAGGCGCGCTGCGCCATCGCCAAGGTAATGCCAGGCATGCTGGCTACCCGTGTTTTGGCCTCATTGGCCCTGATCCGGGCCTTGGTATGGGAAAGAGACTGAGTAGTGGCCAAAATAAGCACGTCCACCTCCTTCATGAACGCTGCCACAGCATCCGGTGGTTCTATTCCGTTGTTCGCTCTCTCCTTCATTTGTACCCATACACTTTCCGCAGCCAGCGTCAGAGCTTTTTGATGCAGCAACGAGGCCACAGCCTCCGTCTTATGATCGGAAACGATGCCCACCGTCTCCGATGGCTTTAGTCCCAGACAGTCCAACAATACGACCTCGCACCAACTTCTATTTTTCATCACACACCTCTGGTCTTCTCAGTCTTTTTTGTCTATAATAATCGTAGTCCAAGGAGGCTATTATGACGCTACACTATCGTTTCGTGACCTACCTGATCTACCTCTATCTCAAAATATTTCGACGCCTTTCCATCCAAGGAACAAAAAACATTCCCGCTGACGAAGCGGTTATTTTTGCTCCCAATCACACCAGCAACATGGATCCCTTTGTCGTCGCCGCTTCCACCGACAAAGCCATGGGATACTTTGCCAAAAAGGAACTATTCTTCTTTCCCTTGGGCCAGCTCATAGGCGCTTTTGGCGCTTTTCCCGTGAACCGCCAAGGCAATGCCACCAGTGCCGTCCGCACAGCCATTTTCATTCTAGAACGCGGCATGTCCCTGACCATCTTTCCGGAAGGAACCAGAAATAAAACAACGGCTCTGCTATTACCAGCCAAACGCGGCGTCTCTCTCATTGCCAAAAAAACCCAAACGCCCGTGATCCCGGTCGCCATCCAAGGGAGCCGAGGCTTCTTTTCCAAGATCAGCATCGAATTCGGAAAACCCATTCGCTCCCACCTAAACCAAAACACACTCCCGGCCAAGACCAAACAAGATCCGCTCATCGAGGAACTGATGGAAGACATCGCACGCATGCTCACCCGGTCCTAATCCTGCCCCCCCGATACACGCAAAACTTCTCCAGTCACAAAAGAGGCTTGGGAAGACAACAAAAACATCACCACATCCGCCACTTCCTCAGGCGTGCCCAGACGTCCGAGCGGAATCCCCTCCCGGATGTCTTGCTGCTCTTGTTCATCAAAACCGACGTTCATCTGCGTATCGATGACACCCGGTGCTACCACATTGACCCGCACACAGCTTGGCCCCAACTCCTTGGCCAGGGATTTGGCAAAGGCTTCCAGTCCCGCCTTGGTTGCACTGTAAACACTCTCACACGAAGACCCCTGGGCCCCCCAAAGCGACGAAACAAATACAATCGAACCGGATCGCCTGCGCACCATGCCGGGCACCACCTCATAGGCATAACGCATGGCACTGACCAAATTCACGTTCACCATCTCCTGGTACATGGAAAAATCAACGGCATCCAGTGCTCCTCTGATGCTGATCCCAGCATTGCTGACCAGCACATCGATCGGCCCCAACATGTCTTCACAGGCCCGCACCACATCCAGCGTTTCCTCCAATAACTGGGCATCCATTTTGATAGCAAAAATACAGGGAAACTCCTCCATAAGCTGGAGCGCCGCTTCCATATCTTCCTTGTAGGTAAAAGCGACCTGGTATCCCGCTTCCGCCAGCCGCCTTACAATAGCACGTCCGATGCCCCGGCTGCCGCCCGTAACCAAGGCCACTTTGCTGTTCTTGTCCATAGGCTACCTCTCGTTTACTGTTAGTGTACAAGAAAAAAACCACCTCGTACAGACCTGAATCGTGGGTCCCTTGGGAAAAAAGATCACGACAACAAGACTGTACATCATGGTTTTTGGTGTCAACAAAAAAACCAGCATGTTCACGTTTGCTGGTTTCTTTCTCATCATTTATCTTTCATCGTAGGATAAAGCAAAACATCCCGGATACTCGGTGAATTGGTAAACAGCATAACCAATCGATCAATACCAATACCCATGCCTCCAGCCGGTGGCATACCATACTCCAACGCCTGGATAAAATCATCATCCATGGGATGCGCTTCCTCGTCACCGTTGGCCTTGGCCTCCACCTGTTGCATAAACCGTTCCCGTTGATCAATGGGATCGTTTAACTCCGTAAACGCATTCGCCAACTCTCTGGCCGCCACAAAGGCTTCAAAGCGGTAAACCAAATGCTCCCGCCCGGGAATCTTTTTGGCCAAAGGAGATATCTCAATGGGATAATCGTAAACAATGACAGGCTGGATCAAAAGCTCTTCCACTTTCTTTTCAAACACTTCATTCAGCACCGTCCCCCAGGTGGCATCCTGGTCAACATGCACACCAATACCATCGGCCGCCTCACGCGCTTCTTGATTGCTCAAGAGCGATTCAAAATCCAAGCCTGTATGCTTTTTGACAATCTCCAGCATGCTGATTCTGGGCCAGGGTGTCGTAAAATCGAGCACATGGTCTCCATAAGGAACCTTGGTGGTGCCCAGGACCGTCTGGCAGGCAAACGCCACCATGCCTTCGGTAATGTTCATCATATCTTCTACATCAGCATAAGCCTGATAAAGCTCTAACAGGGTAAACTCCGGATTGTGCCTGGTAGAAATCCCTTCGTTACGAAACACGCGCCCGATTTCATAGACTCTCTCCAGCCCTCCGACCAGCAGTCGTTTTAGGTGCAGCTCCAGAGAAATCCGGTTGTACAGTTTCATATCCAAAGCATTGTGATGCGTCACAAACGGTCTGGCTGCAGCGCCCCCGGGTATGCTATGCAAAATGGGCGTTTCCACTTCTAAGAAATCCAGAGAATCCAGATAGTCTCGAATGGCCTTGATGGCTTTGCTTCTGAGAATAAAGGCATCCTTCACCTCAGGATTGACGATTAAATCGACATACCGCTGCCGATAACGAAGCTCCACATCCTTTAATCCATGAAACTTTTCCGGCAATGGCCGCAGGGATTTAGAAAGCAACACCACTTGACTGGCTTTAACGGATATCTCTCCTTTTTTGGTTTTAAACACCTCACCTGAAAGTCCGATAATATCCCCGATGTCCAGCTTGGAAAAAAGCTCATATGACTCCGCACCCAACCGGTCTTCACGTGCATAAATTTGTATCCGTCCACTGATATCCTGCACATTGGCAAACGAGGCCTTCCCATGGCCTCGGACCGCCATCAGACGACCAGCCACAGAAACCTCCCGGCCTTCTAACGTCTCAAATGTATCCAGGATTTCACTGGCATGATGACTGGCTTCAAATTTTTGTCCAAAGGGATCGACGCCCTGCTCACGCAACACAGAAAGCTTCTCCCGGCGTACCTGCATCAGCGCATTGATATCCTCTGGCTCTTGTTCTATTCCTTGCTGCTCAACATGGGGTTCTATTGTCATGATTGCTCCTCAATGCATCACGCCCAGAATCTTGTATTTCAAGACTCCTTCTGGCGTCGGTACTTTGACCGTATTGCCAATCTTGTTGCCAAGAATGGCCCGGCCCACAGGGGATTCATTGGAGATCTTGTTCTTAGAAGGATCTGCCTCCATACTGCCCACAATGGTATATTCTCTTTGCTCGTGGAACTCCAGATCCTCCAACAGAACCTTGGAGCCGATACCCACCTCATTTTCATTGACATTGTCCTCAATGATTTTGACGTTGGTGAGTTTCTTTTTCAGCTCTGCGATTTTTCCTTCCACAAAGGCTTGTTCATTTTTGGCATCCTCGTACTCCGAGTTTTCACTGATATCACCAAAGCTGATGGCTATTTTGATACGTTCGGCCACCTCATGGCGCTTCTCATTCTCATAGTACTCCAGCTCTTCTTCATATTTTTTTAGCCCTTCTGGGGTAAGCAAGACCTGTTTTTGTTCCATCTCTGTGTACCTCTTTTCTGAATTTGGGGCACTGCTTCTTAGAAGCAGTGCCCTTGATAATAAGAAAAATTATATACTATCTGTTCTTTTTGTCAACTCAGCCATCTTCTTTTGCTCATCAACAACGACCTGTCCCTCCACAATATCAAATACAATTTGCGTCTTCCCCGACCACTTTCCTTCAATAATGCCATCGGCGAGTCTGTCTTCAATCTCTACTTGCAACAACCTCCGTAAAGGTCTGGCTCCATATTCCTCATCAAAGCCTTTCTCTACCAAATAGTCCTCCATCGCCAGTGTCAAAGAAAAATGAAGGTTTTTTCCCTGAAGCCGTTTTTCAATCTCGCTGATCATCAGTTTGAGAATCATCTTGCTTTCCACAAGACCAAGATAATCAAAAACCACAATCTCATCAACCCGATTGACAAACTCTGGACGAAATGTTTTCTTGAGTTCCTTCATAAGCTTATCTTTGTTGTTCCGGTGTTTCTGGGTAGCATCCGTCACAAAACCCACCGTTTTCTCACGCCTCAAGGCCGCCGCCCCCACATTGGAGGTCATGATCAATACACAATTTTTGAAATCCACCTTGCGCCCAGAAGAATCTGTAAGTCTTCCATCTTCCATCATCTGTAAAAAAAGATTGAAAACATCGGGATGGGCCTTTTCAATTTCATCAAAGAGCACGACGCTGTAAGGCTTCTTGCGCACCGCTTCCGTAAGCTGTCCAGCCTCATCATACCCTACATAACCCGGAGGCGCCCCGATCAACTTGCTCACGGTATGCTTTTCCATATATTCCGACATATCAAAGCGGATCATGGCTTCCTCAGAACCAAACAGCTCCGCCGCCAGCGCCTTGGCCAGCTCTGTTTTGCCCACACCAGTCGGCCCCAAGAAAATAAAGGAACCCACCGGGCGATTCTTGTCCTTCAAACCAGCCCTGGATCTGCGTATGGCTTTGGAAACAGCCTGCACCCCGACATGCTGCCCAATAATGCGCTCATGCAAACGTTCCTCCAGCTGAGACAACCTCTGAATTTCCGTCTCTCCAATTTTTTCAAGAGGAATCCCTGTCCAACCAGCAATGGTGATGGCAATCTCTTCTTCCTCCAAAATAATCGTTTGGGTCGCTTTGTTTTTTGTGTATTCTTCCTGCACAACATCCCGTTGCTGCTCCAGCAGTTTCTGCTCATCCCGAAGCTTGGCTGCCCCTTCATAGTCTTGCGCAGAAACAGCCTGTCCCTTACGTTCAATCAGAATCTCCAACTGCTGCTCCAAATCCGGCAATGCACTAGGGATCTCATACTTGGTGAGTTTTACCCGGGCTGCCGATTCATCAAGAACATCAATGGCTTTGTCTGGCAAAAAGCGATCCGTCAAATACCGATGTGAAAGCTCTACTGCCGCCTGGATGGCTGCATCGCTGATGCTGATCTTATGATGTGCTTCATACCGATCCTTGAGTCCCCGCAGAATCTCAATGCTTTCTGAGACACTTGGTTCTTCAATACGGATAGGTTGAAACCTGCGTTCGAGTGCCCCATCCTTTTCGATATGCTTGCGATATTCATCTGACGTCGTAGCGCCAATGCATTGCAACTCGCCTCTGGCCAAAGAAGGTTTCAGAATATTGGCGGCATCAATGGCGCCTTCTGCAGCACCAGCCCCAATCAGGGTATGCAGTTCATCAATAAACAAAATGATATTCTGGGCTTCCTTGACTTCTCGCAGAATGGATTTCAACCGCTCTTCAAATTCACCTCGGAATTTGGAGCCGGCGATAAGTCCCGATAAGTCCAGCATCAGAAGACGTTTGTTCAACAAAGGCTCCGGCACCTGCTTGGTGGCAATGCGAATGGCCAATCCTTCCGCCATCGCTGTCTTGCCTACTCCGGCTTCCCCTACCACCACAGGATTGTTCTTGGTACGTCTAGACAAAATCTGTACCATGCGCTCCAATTCCCGGTCGCGCCCTATGACTGGATCCAGTTGGTTTTCTATGGCCATCCGGGTCAGATCGCGGGTATACTTTTCCAAGGCGCTTCCCGTGGAACCGCCTTCCTCATCTCCCATATCCCCAAATCCGTCCTCTCCCGAATCCAGGAAACTCTTTTGCAGATCTTCCATAGCAAAATCATACCGGTCCAGGATCTGGGCTGCGATACCTTCCCCTTCTTCCAGAATGGCCCCCAACAAATGATATGGATGAATAAACTTCTCATTGAGCATGCTACGAAGCACATTGGCTCTTTGTACCACCATTTTGCTTCTGGGGGTATAATCGATCTCCGTGGTAATGGGGTCTTGTTTTCCCGTTAAATCCACAATTTCCTTGCGCACTTCATCGAGCGTAATACCCGATTCCTCCATGGCTTTATGGGCATAGCCCTTGTTTTCATGCAAAAGACCGAGCAAAATATGCTCGGTGCCAATATAGTTGTGTCCCAGGGACTGCGCTTCTTTTCTGGCATGCAGCAGAACCCTTTTGGTTGCTTCTGTATAACGGTCCATACCGTCACCTCCCCTATGCTTCGCTAAGCAGCGTTTTTCTAATCAGCTCAGCGCGTTTCTTTTCACGGTATATTTTCCCTATCGTCTGTTGCTCATAAAGATGGGCGGGTTGCATCTCGTAGATCAAGCGGTTGTAACCCGTTATGCCCTCTACCAAAGGAAATTCCAAATCCAGCCGTCGGGCCAGCCGAAGGTCCTTGACGATTTTGATGCCCTCTTCCAACGATAGCGCAGAGGCATGCAGCAGAAGACCATACGATTTTCTGGCTTCATTTTCCACCCGAAAACGATCCTCCTCGCTCCAAGCTTCCATGGCTTCCCATTCTTTTTCCACCAACGCCCTAGCCTTGATCTCTAATTCCAAAAGGATTTCTTCCTCCGTCATGCCAAGCGTTACCTGATTGCTCAACTGAAACACACTCCCCTGTCCCTTGGTTCCTTCGCCATAAAAGCCACGCAAAGCGTAGCCTTCCCTGGCCAACTTCTTAATTTCTTCAGACAAACGCTCACTGGCGCTCAGAACCGGCAAAAAAAGCATAACCGAAGCACGAAGCGCTGTTCCCAAATTGGTGGGACAGCTGGTAAGATATCCCTTTTCTTCATCAAACATCAGCGGCAAACTGCCTTCAAAGGCCTGGTCTACATTCTGGGCAATAATATAAGCATCCTCTAGATCAAACCCCGGAGAAAATCCCTGAATGCGCAAATGGTCCTCTTCATTGATCATCACCGAAATGCGGCCTGCAAGACCCGTGATGACACCCGTACCCTTGGGCAAGGCAAACAGCTTGGGGCTAATGAGATGCTGCTCCAACAGCAATGATTTGTCTTGATTGGGGATGGATTCCAGTCTTTGAAAAAGAAGCTGTCCCGCTTTCTGGCAAAACGACTCCTCCTGGCACAATCCTTCAATAACCACAAGCAATGATTCTTTTTGCTCTTCACTCATGCGCACCGGGAAAAAATAATCCTCTATGTTCCTGGCCAACCGTACCCGGCTTGAGACGACTGTTTCCTCCAGACGCATGAGGCTTTGTTTTCGTAATTCTTCAGGCATGATGATCCTCCAGTGACCGTATGCGATCTCGCAACTCCGCCGCCTTTTCGTAAGCCTCGTCTCGGATCATCGCTTCCAACTCTTTTTGCCAGATCTTTAGCTGCTTCTTTTGCTCAATGCTCTCCATCATGCCTTTGGGGACATAACCTACATGAACATGCCCCCTCTGGACCCGATCAATGACCGATTCAAATTCTTCAGCAAACGTTTCATAGCAATCCGGGCAACCAGCCAAACCGGTCTTGCGAATATTTTTGCCGCTGGTGCCGCAGGTCTTGCAGACCTTCTCGTCAACGGCATGGGAAAACATCACCCCAAATTTCTGCGGATCCTGCAAAATAGCCTGCAAAAGGCTCTTGCCATCCAAGCTCAAGGTAATCTTGTTTTTCATATCTTTGTGATATTTTTCAGCACACACAGGGCACAGGTCAATTTGGGTTTTCTGACTCCCACTGATTTTGATAATGTGCACGGTCGCTTCTCGTTTTTTACATTCATGACAAAGCATCATTCACCTACTTTTCTCTTACTTTGGTAAGGATCATTTCGCGTAGCAAATCCATACGCAGGGCATCTTTTTCTTCATGCGCTCGGGCCAAGAAGGACGAGCCGGTTACACTTAAGATCATTCTGGCTTCACTTTTCGTAAGAAATCCTTCTTCCACCAAGCGGTATACCAGATTGATGCTTTCTTGCACACTGATCTTGGTCACATCAGGATCAGTCAGACGTCTTATAAAATCATGTTCCTTCTCGATGGGAAGCTTCACAATGCGAAGATAACCTCCACCACCTCGCCTGCTCTCCACGACATAGCCCCGCTGCATGGTAAAACGAGTGTTGAGCACATAGTTGATTTGTGAAGGAACACAGGAAAACCGACAGGAAAGATCTGCCCGTCTAAGCTCTACCATGTCATCTTCACTCAAGGAAATAATCTTCAGCAAATATTGTTCTATGGCTTCCGCTTTGCTTCTCATGGATCTCCTCTGACCTTATTTGACGTTATAACTATATCATAACGGATGAGGCTTGGATGTCAAGAATTTCGCAATTGTTTGACTTATTCCTTTACCATTTATGTTATAATCTGAGCAAAAGGGGGTGATGGTCGTAGAATATAAAATTGATGACGTGGCCAAGCTGTTTCAGACCACCAATTTTGCAATTTATTCCTATATCACCAAGTATCCTGAGCTTAGACAGACCCTCAAGGCCAAATCCGGGGTGCTGACCATCAATGAACGGGGTGTGGACTTGTTGAGTCAGTATATCAAAAATGAAGGAAAAACAAAAACCAAAATATCCAATCAGCCGGTGGCCGATGACCTCTATGGAGAAGCCCACCCCGATGTGACCGTAAAACAAAAGCCCAAACAAAAAAGTGGCCAGGATGATCAAAAGGACGCTGTCTTGCCCAAGGAAAAGGAGCAACAGCCCGTTTTCGAGCCAGAAGTCCGTGAAGACGCAAAGGCCAACGAGACTTTACCACCACCAGTGGAGACAAAAGACACGACAACAGACCAACCCTATCAGAGCTTTTCCGATTTTAAGGAACGAGTACCTATGAAGGCGCAGGACCAACCTCTGCCAGGCATGGATTTGGCTTACCGGGAAATGAAGGAGGCTCTTTTGTATCTTCGAGAACAGTTGGATAAAAAGGATCAGCAAATTGCTGATTTATCTCGTATGCTGGAAAACCAGCAAATTCTATTCAAACAAGAACAGCTCAACGTCAAGGTACTCGAAGATCTTTATCGGCGTTAGGCACAATGCAGGTATGGAAAAGGAAGAAAGCAATGCTCTCTTCCTTTTTATTGCTCCAAATTGTTTTTCCCTACTCTCATGCTATGTTTTCCATAGCGGTTCCGGCCTTCTTTATCCCGAGTTATACACTGTTTTCCACATGGTTATCCCCAGAAACTGTGGATAACTACAACTCTACAAAGGGTAACGGCTCATACCTCGGAGCGACGGAAAGGGTAATCTGTGAAAAACCCTGCAAGACGGCTTGAACACAATCAAAGGCCAGGGCTGGCCTGTTGTTTTCACTACTCAGATGGGCTAGGGTCACTGCTACTGTCTGTTTCCCCACCACATCCAACAGCAAAGACTGACACTCTACATTGGAAAGATGCCCTTTTGGAGACAAGATTCGCTGAATCAAAGGATAGGGATAGGATCCGTTTCTCAACATGGCTACATCATGATTGGCCTCAACAACCAGCCCCTGACAGCTTTGCAAACGTACCTTTAAGCGGTCTTCAATCCATCCTGTATCCGTGACAAAGCCAACTTTCTTGCCCGCGCTGGACACCATATAACCACAAGGTTCACAAGCATCATGTGACAAAGGAAACGTCTCCACCGCTAAGCTGTGCATCAAAAAGGTATCTTCCACCCGGTGCAAGCGGATATGTTCTTCGGGAATAGAGCCCACCCTGCCACGAATGCGTTCCCACGTCCCCGGGGTAGTATGGATAGGTATCTTGAGTTTGCGAGAGATAACACCGACACCCTTGCTGTGATCCGTGTGCTCATGGGTCAGCAATATGCCTCTGACCTTATGCAGTGAAATATCCAAGGTATCAGTCAGACGCAACAGTTCCTTAAAGGAAAGACCGCCGTCCAAAAGGACGGCGTCTGATTCATTTTCGATATAGGAAGCATTGCCTGAACTCCCACTGATGAGAGTCGTATAGCGCAATTTCATTCTAATCCCTCAATATATTTCGATGCATTGATGGTAGCCAGTGCCGCATCTCCCACCGCAGTCGAGACCTGTCTAAGCTGTGTCTGCCGTACATCCCCAGCCACAAAGACACCCGGCATGGTCGTTTCCATCTGCATATTGGCCACCACTTGACCCTTTTCGTCAAGCGTTACCTGCGTATCCTTCAAGAAATCCGAGTTGGGAACGGTTCCTACAAAAATAAAGACACCATCGACGTTCAAACGATGAAGCTCATTCGTTTTTACATTCTTTAGTTCTATTTCTTCCACGTTTTGCTCTCCCAGAATCCGTTCTAGGGTTTCGGAATAAAGTATTTCGATTTTCTTGTTATCGATCACCCGGTCCTGCAATATCTTGGCGCCACGAAATTCATCTCTACGGTGAATCAAGGTCACCTTGCTGGCAAACTTAGTCAAAAAAACCGCTTCTTCCAATGCCGTATCACCGCCACCAATAACAGCAACCTCTCGGCCGCGGAAAAAAGCCCCATCACAGGTGCCACAATAGGATACCCCCGCACCCAAAAACTCCCGTTCGCCCTCTACACCCAGTTGTCCGGGAAAAGCCCCCGTAGCGACGACCACGGCTTTGGCCTCCAAAGACCCGTCGCTCGTCTTCACTTCAATCCGGTTTTCTTTGCTCTCCAGCCCGGTCACATACTTATTGACAAAATCCACCTCACTAAAATTCATGGCTTGCATGGTAAACTTGGTCATCAGCTCAGCGCCGCTTAGGCCTTCAGGAAACCCAGGATAGTTTTCTATCCAGTCGGTATTGACCAACTGTCCACCAGGCGATCCCATTTCAAATATTTTCACAGAAAGGCCTGCCCTGGCGCCGTACACAGCCGCCGTAAGTCCTGCAGGACCAGCTCCAATAATTGCCAAATCACATTTCGTATCCATCTGTGTTTTCTCCTTTACCGTTCATCAAACATGCCCATTATACCACCTATGGGTATACAAGCCAAAAAAATGACCGCCAGGCGGTCATTCCATGTTTACTCTAGATAATTAATGGGGTTCTTGGCCACACCATTGACCCGAACCTCAAAGTGCAGGTGAGGACCAGTACTGTTGCCAGAACTGCCGACCAGACCAATCAAGTCACCCCGGGAGACCTGTTCCGCATAACTGACCTTGTATCCTGACAGATGTGCATAACGGGTTTCCAGTCCGTCACCGTGATCGATCTTCACAAGCCTTCCGTAACTGCCACTCCAGGCAGCAAAGGTCACTACCCCTGATTCAGCCGCATATATGGGATCACCTGTCTTACCCCCAATGTCAAGTCCATAGTGAAAACCTGAGCTTCTCCAGCCGTAAGGCGAAGTAATACGCCCCCGCATGGGCCAAGCAACTGCACCGCTTCCGCCATCTCCTCTGGAGGCCATGACGTATTTGGTGCCACTGGCTACCACCTTGGTAGTCGGGTCGGAGATTACCACTTCAGCAACCTCCAGGCGTTCCATTTCCTGCCCATTTTCAAATATAATCTCATATTCCACTTCCTTGGAACCGTATTCCCCGGAAGTAATGGTTTTATATTGTCCTCGCCACAGCGTGGCATCATTGGTATAGGCTGTCGTAAAAGGAATACTTTCTTCCTTGACCAACTTTCCTGTCGCCACAATATGCACCGGTTTTTCCACAACATTCAGATTCAGTACTTCTCCGATCTGCAGATAACTGTTGCTGGGCTGATGCTTGGGATTGGCTTCTCTCAGCTCATCCGTGGTCAGAGAAAAGCGCTCGGCAATCTGAGACAGTGTATCGTTCTTCTTGACCGTATAAGTCTTTTGGACTTCCTCGCCATGCATCAGATAGCCCTTAAAGGTCTCAAAATCAGTGAAATCATGAATGCCGACTTCCATTTGCACATATTCAATCTTTTCAGATACCTTAACATCTGTGATTTCCAAAGTACCAGACGAAACCTCTGGCTGATATCCAGCTACAATTTCTTGGATAACCTGCTCCCCTTCTTCCTTGGTTTGCAGTGTAGCCACTTCTTCTCCGTTGATGAACATTTTGTAGCCCACCGCTACAAAATTCAATTCCTCACAAAGAGAAGCAATGGCCTTATCATCAGACAATTCCTCTGTTTTGGCCCGAACGGGCAGATATTCAATGTTGTCCGTATAGTGGATGTTGCTGTAATGTTCACTGTGTTGAGAAAGATAATCCTGCACAGCCTCTTCCATATCAGCATAGTCAGCAACCACCGCCACAGTCTGTCCATCCAAAGCGACAGCATAAGCATTGGGAAAACTTGTGCTTACAAATAAAGAAAGAAAAGCCAAGGACAACCCCAACGTACCGAGTGCCAGCCATTTTTTATTGGGCAGTCTGCCTGAACGGTTGAACCCTAGCATCAGGACACGACCAGGGAATGCAATCATATGACGAATCATCTGGCCCCATATCTCACTGATGGTGAGTGTCAAGCATTCGAGCCTGATGAGTAATAGCCCAAATCTCTGCCATACATGCATCGCTCTCATAGACCGATATCGCCGAATCTTCTTTGTTGGCGATGGTTTTTGCTGATCTCGATCCAAATTCGTGTCCTCCTTCTATGCTTTATGTATTTTTCAACAATTTCTGGATTTTCTCTTTTGCCACCTGATCTGCGCGAGCAGATTCCGACGTTTCTGTAACCATATTATACCTATGGTACAATAATAGCATAACCTGTACTGTTATGGCTAGTTCTAATCTTATTTTTTGTATCTCGCAACCCAATACGTACGGTTGCTTGATATTTTGATTGAATTCCCAGGCGTTGGCGTGGCATCCCCCGCTGCAATGATACCTGGCCCAGCACGACTGGCAAGCCTCTTTGCTATAGACATGCGTAGCATGAAACTCCTCTGCCAAATCTTTTCTTACGATGCCCTCATCCAGGGTTCCCATCTTAAATGATTCTATTCCAACAAACTGATGGCAGGGATAAATATCGCCTTCTGGCGTCACCGCCAGGTATTCAAATCCGGCACCGCAAGCACTGACCCGCTTGTAAAGGCACGGCCCCCCCTCCAAATCCACATTAAAATGAAAGAAATCGAACGGTCGCCCTTCTTCGACTCTCTTCAGATATAAACGAGCCAAACGTTCATATTCTTTTTCGAGTACCGGCAAATCCTCTTTTCTTAGAGCAAAATCCGTGTCCTTCGAACAAACCACAGGTTCTACGCTCAGGTGATCAAAGCCCTCCTCCAAAAAACTCTTTACATCCTGGGAGAAATCTAAATTGTACCGAGTATAAGTCCCTCGCACCACATAATCACCTGTGACCTGGGACACTGCTTTGAAATGGGGGACAATCACGTCATAACTGGGCTTGTGATTTTTTGTGTAGCGCATACGGTCGTTCACTTCTTTTCGCCCATCCAAGGACAACACCAGAGAAATCTCATTTTGAATGAGAAAATCTCTAATTTCCTGATTCAACTGGACTCCATTGGTTGTCAGACTGAACTTGATCGCCTTATGCACTTCTGCTGCTTTTTTTCTTCCGTACCGCACCACTTCTTGCACGGTGTCCATGGCCATCAGTGGCTCTCCTCCAAAAAAATCCATTTCCAAAAGAGGCCTGTCCTGGGCATGAGATATCAAAAAATCCACAGCTTTTCTTCCTACTTCCGGTGTCATCAAGGCCGGCGACCCGCCAAAATTTCCTTGAGAAGCAAAGCAATAAGCGCAGGCCAAATTGCAGTCATGGGCCACATTCAAGCACAAGGACTTGACCCCCTCAGGCATGGTAAAACCCAGCGGCATAGCCGCCGGAGTAAACAAGGTCCCGGCATCCTTCAGCGCCTTCAGCTCTTCCATGATGATTCGCCCTTCTTTGGACAGCGTAGGAAGAAGGGCCTCAGCATTCCCTTGGGCATTCACAAGGGCCTTCAAAACCTGAACGCTGGCTTCATCCAAAAGGTGGATGGAATTCGTTTCTACATCCAACACAATATGTTGCCCCAACCTGGAAATAATGTGCACATTGCTGATATCCCATTTCATACTATTCCTCTTTTCTACAAAAAGAAATCCTATCCGCAGATAGGATGTTTTCTACTGATGCAAACAAAGCTGGTTGGCTACTGTGCAAGAAGTCTTACAAGCTGATTGACAGCTGGATTGGCATTGTCCACAACCTCCCGTATCCCTAGTGTCTTGCAGTCTACCGATGACTATGGTTTGGATATGTGTTGTTTTCATCTGAACCCCTCCTTCATTGATATTTAATTTTATCACAAATCAGCAGTAGAAAAAAGAAAAACCTTCCTAATTCTAAGCATCGGCCTCTCAAGTCCCAAGAAGCAGATATCAACCTTGTCTAAATATAAATGGGAATAGTATTGGGAACTTATTTATTTGTTGCTATAATGAAGAAAATGTCCGAGAAGGAGAGGAAGCATGCCAGATATAGATTTTCGAAAGCTACGATTGGGTGAAATCCTGATTGAAAATAATGTCATTACAGAGAAACATCTTGACATCGCCCTGGAAGCCACCAAAACTACTGGCAAAAAGCTAGGGGAGGTCTTGATCAATCTGGGCTTCATTACTGAAAAGCAGCTGTTGCAGACACTAAGCTATCAAATGAATATCCCTCTCATCGAGCTTCAAGACTACCCTATCAAACTGGATAAGGTCAAACTGATCAGCGAGGACTGGGCCAAGAAATTCGAAGTACTCATCCTGGGGGAGGAAGACGGTCATCTGGTTATGGCCATGACCAATCCCCTGGACTACAATACCCGCGATACTGTCCGTCTATTTACCGACAAAGAAATCAAGGTGGTCATTTGCACCCATGCTTCCCTAAGCAAAGCCATTCAGGATTCCTACCGGGAACTCAATGTTGAGCATGCGCTTGGCTCCATGGATCAGGCGAGTGGATTGATCGATACCGAAATGGGTGATGCAGACACGATTGCAGAATCAAGTGCGCCCATCATTACCTTGCTGAACAATATCCTCCGCAAAGCGGTCACATCCAATGCCTCGGACGTACACTTCGAAACCTATGAAAAAATCGCCCGGGTACGAATGCGTATTGACGGAGATCTCAAAGAAGAATTCTCCTTAAAAACCAGCACCTATACCAATCTTGTGGCTCGTATCAAGGTAGCCGCCAACTTAAATACCGTAGAAAAGCGCTTGCCCCAAGATGGCCGCATCAATATGGTCATCAACCGACAGAACATTGATTTTCGCATCTCTGTTCTACCCACCTATGCCGGAGAAAAGGTAGTGATCCGTATCCTCAATCAAACCCAGGCACTTCTTTCTCTCGAGGAACTGGGCTTTACTGCTGATACTGAACGTCTCTACCGCAACCTGATTACCAGTCCCAATGGCATCATTCTGGTCACAGGTCCCACAGGTAGTGGTAAAACCACGACACTTTACGCCACACTAAGTGCGTTGAACAGCATCGATAAAAACATCACCACGGTGGAAAATCCTGTAGAATACAAACTCTTTGGCATCAACCAGATACAAACGAATGAAGCGCTTGGCCTTGACTTCAATGTCATTTTGCGCTCCATCTTGCGTCAGGACCCGGACATCATCATGATTGGGGAAATCAGGGATGAAGAAACGGCAGCCATTGCCATTCGGGCTGCTTCCACCGGACATTTGGTCTTGTCCACTTTGCACACCAACGACTCTGTTTCTACCATAGGCAGGCTCATCGATATGGGCATTCCCCCCTATTTGATCACCGATTCCTTGCGGGGCGTAATTGCCCAGCGTTTGGTAAAGAAAATCTGCCCCCAGTGCAAGACAAGTGTTCCCGCCACTCCAGACCAGGCTGCCTGGCTTGGCATAAAAGAAGGTACCCCTCTGTATCACGGAACAGGCTGTAGCCACTGTGAAAACACCGGCTACAAAGGGCGGATTGCCATTTATGAGATGCTGCCCATCGACGGTGCCATGCAACGGGCGATTGAAAAAAAGGCCAATTCAGCTGAATTGTACCAGCTGGCTGAATCCAAGGGTCTGGTGCGCTTGGCGGATTCTTGTAAAGAACTGGTTCTAAAAGGCATCACCACCATCCAGGAACATGGGAAAATTACCTATACAGTAAGAACATCCAGCGAAGGGAGCCTGTCATGACGCTACAACCTATCCTTGAAAAAGCGGTATCGCGTCACGCCTCCGATGTCCATATCGTTAACGGTTGGCCCGTGATGCTGCGCATCGACGGGATACTCGTCCCATTGCAAGATCAACGTATGCAAGAAGAAGATATCTTCCTTTTGAGCCAATCTCTTTTAAAAAGTGAAGATTATGAAACACTTTTGAAGACCAATACCGAAATCGATCACTGCTTTTCGCTTAACAATATAGGTCGCTTTAGGGTCAATGCCTATAAACAACAGGGGAACATCAGTTTGGCCATCCGCTGTCTTCCAGCTTCACCCCCTACTTTGGAAGAACTTCATCTTCCGGCCGCATTGCCGGAGCTGGCAATGAAGCATGCCGGCATTCTGTTGGTCACCGGGCCGACGGGCAGTGGCAAGTCCACCTCCTTGGCCGCCATGATCCGTTTGATCAACGAAACGCAGCACAAACACATCATCACCATAGAAGATCCCATTGAATACTTGCATGCGCCCCAAAAAAGCATCATTAGCCAACGTGAGATTGGCAAAGACACAACCTCATTTGCTGCAGCCTTACGCGCCGCCCTCAGGCAGGACCCTGACGTAATTTTGGTCGGAGAAATGCGGGATTTAGAAACCATCCAGACCGCCCTGACGGCCTCTGAGACGGGACATTTGGTACTTTCTACTTTGCATACCAATGGAGCTGTGGAAACCATCAACCGCATCATCGATGTATTTCCAACCCACCAGCAACAGCAGATACGTTTACAACTAGCAGCCAATATAACCGGCATCTTGTCTCAGCAATTGTTGCCCATGCATAACCAGGCTGGCCGAATTGCAGCCACCGAGTTCTTGGTTCCCACATCGGCCATCCGTCACATGATACGTGAAGGCAAAACGCATCAAATACAGTCTTCTTTGACCATGGGAGCACAATATGGCATGCACACCATGGATACCAGTTTGGCTAATCTTTTACAGCTTGGCAAAATATCCCGTGAAACCATGCTTGATTATGCGGTCGACCAAGATGCACTGACAAAACTATTATCTCAATAAATGAAAGAAGGGTCCCACATGCCCAGATACAAGTACACGGCACTGACAACCGCGGGGAAAAAAATCAAGGGTGACTTGATGGCTTCATCTCGCACGGATATCTTGTCTTACCTCCGTACCCATGCGTTGACGCCCATTCAAATTACAGAAAATAAGGCGCCCGAAAAGCTAAACATACGCAATCCTTTTGTTCGTTCCGGTTATCGCCTAAAAGATATGGTTTTTTTTACCAGACAATTTGCTACCATGCTAAACGCCGGACTGAATGTTACCTCAGCCCTCGATACGCTACGCCGTCAGAAAACCAGTCTTCATCTTAAGAAATCCCTGGACAGCCTTTATGAGCAAACCAGTATGGGCATGAGTCTATCCCAGTCTCTGCAAAAAAACAAAACCTCCTTTCCTCCATTTCTAATGCGTATGATGGAAGTCGGAGAACTCAGCGGAAACCTGGATTCCATCATGACCAAACTGTCCGATTATTATGAGCGAGAATATGATGTAAGTAAAAAAATCAAAGGAGCACTTATTTATCCCACCATGATTCTTTTGGTGACAATCTTTATGCTGATTTTCATCTTGATTTTTGTACTTCCAAGCTTTGAAAATATGTTTTCCGCTAACGGAGCATCACTTCCCCTAATCACTCGCATACTGCTTAGCCTATCCCAAAGTCTGATGGATCATGGGCTGATTTACCTGCTTGTGCTTGGTCTGGCGGGTCTAGGGTTACGTCAGTTTTTTCATACCGAGCAAGGGCACGAAACATCTTCTTTACTCAAGTTAAAGCTACCGGTCATTCGCAAGCATTACCAAATGATCATCACTTCCCGCTTTGCCAGAACCATGCAGATCCTTCTCTATAGTGGAATTACCATTACCTATGCCTTGGAAATCACTGCCAACGTTATGGAGAATGCCGTCCTCAGACGCAAAGTCCTCACGGTGCGGGATTTGGTTAACAGCGGTGAGCCATTTGGTAAATCGTTGGACAGTATCCATTTTTTTCCTGACATTCTTCTGTCCATGATAGACATTGGAGAAACCTCCGGATCTCTCGATGAAATGCTAGAAAAGTCGAGTACCCACTACGACAAGGAAATGGAAAATGCCATCAATCAGCTTCTCAAGCTGATTGAACCTGGGGCCATTTTGCTGGTCTCTGTCTTGGTTGGCTTTGCTGTTTTTGCTATTCTCATGCCTATGCTGGACATGATCAATCTCTATTGATTTCAACAAGAAATTTAAAAGAGCGCATTTTTTTTTGCAATTTAAATTTCACTCTGGTATGATAAGCAGTAGCAAGATGCATTTTATTCCCTAAGGAGGATATTTAATGAAACGAATGAGAAAAATGATGAACAAACGAGGTTTTACCCTCATTGAGCTGATTGTTGTCCTAGCAATACTAGGTGTTATCCTGGCCATTGCCGTTCCCCGTTACAACGGACTGCAAGAGGCTGCCCAAGTCAAAGCAGACAAATCATCATCTGCTCTTATCATCAAAAGCGCACGTTTAATGGAAGCCAATGAAAATCTCACAGGCGATGTAGTCGCCGAACTTGGCACAGACGATGAATTGGATGTAACCGCCGATGGAATCGAGAGCGACATCGTTTATTATGCCGCTGATGCAGCGAATATTTCACAATCGACCGATGCTGCTTTTGTTTTAACGTATGACGGCACCGCTGAGAAATATGAAGTTGATGCTGGCTCCTTTAACTATGTCGAAGGCGCACCTATCAATTAAAGAAGACCTTCGGGTCTTTTTTTTTCTTCTTTTATGGTACGCTATCAACAGTCTCTGGGTGACCAAAAACGGATACCCAGTTATTTTTACTAATCTGGAAAGGAGCTTTTCCCATGTTATTTATCGTCATTTTCTTTGTCTATGGTCTCGTTATCGGCTCCTTTCTCAACGTGGTAATCTATCGACTGCCCCATGGCATCTCGCTGTCATATCCAGCTTCACATTGTCCTTACTGCCAGACCAAGCTTAAGATTCGAGACTTGATGCCCGTGTTAAGCTTTCTACTGGTGCGCGGGCGATGCCGCTATTGCCATAAGCCCATCCGTTTGCGCTATATTCTGGTAGAACTGGGAACCGGTCTTTTTCTGGCAGCACTGTACATGCGCAGTGGGCTAAGCATCATTAGTCTTGTGGTTGCACTAATGGGTTTTACCCTTATCTCTTCAGCCTTCATCGTATACGACGAGCACCCTCTGCCGACAAAACTTTTGGTGTTCATGGGGTTCTTCATCATCGTAAAACAGTTTCTCCAGCCCCTTCCTCTTATGGATTGGCTAGGCACATTGGTCCTTGCGAGCATCCTGTTCCTGTACCGCAAACGGCAGGCGAAGGATTTCGACACTGAACTTCTTCTGCTTTGTACCGGATTATTTACTGGTTTTGAACTCTTTGCATTGCTCCTTCTCCTTTCATGGGGGACAAGCACACTCTTTCATTGTATAATGTACTATAGTTTGTTGTCTTGGCATCAGCAGACACATCGGGCTTTGGTGATCCTAAGCTATGCACTGTTTGCACTACTTATCTAGACATCATCCATTATGCAGGAGGACTTATGGCCAAAAATTATACCGTTTTGGAGTTTAAGGACAATGAAATAAAAATCATCGTCGGCAAGAGAAAGAGCCGTGCTGCTTTGATTTCTACAATCATCACCCATCCTCTTTCCCGAAGCCTGCAGCTCCAACAAGATCACTTCGATGCTACTCTTCTTGCATCCTTGCTGCGGGATCTTTTTGTAAAACACAGTCTGCACAGCAAAAATGTCATTGTGAGCATCGTCAATGCCAACATGCTCACCAGAGTCCATGTCTTTCCTCAGGCATCCAGCAAAGACTTGATGTCTATGGTACAACTCTACATCGCTGAGACATTTCCTGTACAAATATCTGACTATTTTTTAGATTATGCTCTACTAGGCAAAGTAAAAGGCGGGCTATTGGTTCGGATCAATGTTCTCAACAAAGCCTTGGTAGAAAGCATCTATGAAAGTCTTATCCTGGCTGGTTTGCATCCCATCATGTTTTCACCTCAATCAGCTGCCTTGGAAGCTGTTTTACAGGAAGCTAAAAAAATCAACGACAAACCGCACAACAAAATGCAACCATTCGGACTGATTGAGATACAAGGAAACCAAGCCAATCTATCTCTTTTTCAAGAGGGTCGGCTGGTTTTTAACCGCGATATCCAAGGAGAAACAACTTGGGATGATGAAGAGTTTTTAGAAAAACTGTCCCTGACCTATGTCCAACAATTTCGATCTCTGGCACAGAGAACCTTTGTTTTTCAGGAACCAGAGTATTTCTATCTCTGCGGAACGATGACCGATTCGCTAAAAATACGTTCCTGGCTGGAGAAGCGTTTGGATCGACCTTTTGAAGTCATTCGAACCATCGATACCGTGAGTTACAAGCGCTACCAACCGGTAGGCACTATGGAGGACCTGACAGCAGCAGGCCTTTTGCTCTCTGTCCCTAGCAAAGGAACGAACAAACAACACTATTTTGATTTTTTCTATTCACTTAAACAAAAAACACGAAAAAAAATCAATACCTCAGCCATTCTGCGAGGGCTGATCATCATCGCAATTATTCTTGGCACCTATTACAATATGCACTATATACAGGAGTCACGCGCTTCTAAAGAAGCCTTGGCCAAAGAGCAGGCAATTACCCTCACAGCCAACCAGGTACATGAAGAATCTCAGGTTCTTTCCATCACGCAAGCCTGGGAACGTACCAAGCACTATGAAGAACGTTTGGAGTCCACCCTCGCTATCCTAAGTTCAAAACCCCGCACCGACTCCACACTGCTGCTTCGCATCATAAACGATATGCCTGGCGACATTACTTTAAGCTCTGTGACCGTGACCCCAGAGCAAATTTTTCTCAATGGAACAGCCACAAAAAGAGAAAGCATCGCCCAATTTGAATACGCTGTTAAAAATATCCCTGAACTAAGCTATATCTTCATCACTGGGATCACTTCCAACAACGATGATACAATTTTTACCTTTACCCTAGATGCGCAAATCCAAGCAATAGAGGAGAACCATGATGCTTAATCTCAACCGGGAAATCACCCCGGACAACCTCAAAAAAATAGGACTCTTTTTACTGGTTCTGTTGTTGCTTGTTTATGTGCTCTGGGCTTGGTACATACCCGCTTTGTCCTTGGTCGATGAAATCGATTCCCAAAGGGAAATGGTTGCCTTGGAGAACGATAGACTGATTGCTCAGGCGTCCATGGCTGATGAGCTTCGGGCAGAACAAGCCTCATTACAGGAGAACCTCATAAAGCGACAGAACAGCTATTTTACCCAGCTTCATCAAGAAGATATCATCATTCTTTTAGATACATTAGCACGTGATCTGGACATCCGGCTGGGAAATCTTTCTTTTTCTGACCCCACACTGGGTGCGGCCGATGCCATTACGCTAGACCGTCTGGCCTGGGAACAAGAGTTCGAGTCCATTGCCGCCCTTTTGCAGGGAGAGGCTGATCACATCAACCCTTCACTCGTGATTAACGATACAGAGGAGGATGCACCAATGACCCTTCAACTGCAAGAATTGTTGGTCGGTGTTCATATGGAAGGATCTTACCAACAATGCATCAGCTTTATTCAGGCGATTGAGACTTTCCCTTATGATGTCGGCATAAACAACTTCAGCATACAGCCTGTTGCCTCTGATATTCTCACTGATCAGGTATCGGTCAGCATGAACCTTTGGTTTTATGCACTTCCGGATCCTTTTGCTCAGGACAATCGTCTTATACGGGTCACAGCACAAAGCAGCGCTCCCAAAACCAATCCTTTCCAAAGCCGTGTAAGCCCATGATGCCAGACAGAAAGTGTGTTACCGTAAACCGACGTGGCGTCAGTGTAATGGAAATCATGATTGCACTAGGACTTATGGCTGTTTTATTTGTACCAATTTTTCAAGTTTACCTGGGTTCTGTGCGATTCACCCAATATTCTGGAGAAAAGATTACAGCCAATAGCTTTGCGCTAAGCCTCATTACCACCATTCAGTCCGGCGAGACGTCAGAACTTCTGGACAATGAGGATCTATCGTCCCAGTACCAGGTAACCCAGAACAGCGCTACAACCTACCGCATCGAACCCAAGGTAACAGATGGTAGCCTTTTTGCTCTGGCAACCACAAAAAAAGCTACGACGTCTTCATATCATATTCCGAAGGTCAACATCGATCTGACCCAGGAATCTTTGCTTTTCAGCCAGACACTGGATTTTTATTTGGTAAGTCTGGCAGTCTATCAGGAAGCAGAACTCATTGGCATCTACCAGGCCAGCGAAATGCACTGAGGTAACCGCATGGTTTTCTTTCTAAAACGAAACGGACAAGCATTGATCACGGTCATCTCCTTTCTGAGCATCATGCTCTTTTTGGGCATGATCCTTTTCTCGCATGCCATCGGCATCATTCAGCAGACCAACGCACTAGCCGATTACAGCAGTGAGGAAACCAGTGACCAGGTCATGGCCGAATTGACCTATCTCGTACTCAATGATGCCTACACAAATGTCATTGATGATGCGCTGAACACCTCCCGGATTGGCAGCGAACCGCTCTGGAACATATCTGTCTTTGATAACCGTCTAGACCAAGGTCTTGCTCTTTTGCTGAACACCCAGTTAGGTATTCTTCTTGCTGATTCTGCGACAGATATACTAGACAAAAGCTATGCATTTTCTGTAAACGTGGAAGATTGGAATGAAGCACCTCTGCTGATTACCATTACCGGAACGACCGAGAATAGAGGTGTGGTCATCACCATGCTCTTTGAACTGCATAAACCAGTCCTTACTGATCCGGATAATCTAGGCACAGGAGAAGGCACTTATTTGAGCGGAACCGAGCCTCTCATAGGCTATCGTTCCTTGGACTACTAGGAGGCAAGCATGAACATGTACCGACGTGGCATTACCTTCATCGAACTCGTAGTGGTGATCTCTTTGTTGTCTGTGGTTCTCATGCCCGTTTTTGTGGCAAGCAATACTACACTCCAGACCAACAAAGCAGCCAACGACAAGCTGCTGTTGCAAGTTAGCGCCCAGACCATCATGGAAACATGGGAGCAGTCTGTTCGCCGATCTGAATGGGTAACCGATTTTTCTGGACCCACCAGCCTAAATGCTCTACCTATCGCCCCGGACAATCCCTATCGAACAGACTGGATGACCATCCAAAGCTTATCCGTGGAGCAAGGTACCTTTGCCTGGCAAACAGATACACTCACATATAATGGAGACGTAATCAGCGACAACATGACCAACTTGAATATTGCATTTCTTCTTTCTGATGCGCAAAACCAGCCCTTTGATTTTATACAAGACAGCCAGCAAATCCGCGGTGTAGCCGTGCGCTTTACTCTCGAGACCGAGCAGGCATCTTTTTTCCTGGAACAAGCTTTTCTGCTCAATCAACTGATGTTCCCTACACCTGGACCGACTGATCCGCCAGCAGAGGATATCTATCTTGGGGATGATGAATCCTATCTGGCGCTCCAAACACTACCTCTGGATATCACTCTCTCCTTGACCAACATCTCCAACCAATTGGCTCGACAAAATCAACTTCTTCTGTTTCCCGAGCCTTCCTTGGTCTTTCAAAACGGTTATCTCATCGCTATCGAAGGACCTGTCATTGCTCTACGCTACTTGAGCAACAGTGGTAATCCTGACAATAGCAATTCCCTCAGCGTCATTGTTGGGAAATACCAGGTACCCAGCAAAGGTAACGACCTTGCCACTTGGGTGCCAGAATACACCTCACCTGGCTACACCATGGACTGGGATCCTGATCAATTAAACCTGACACTGAGTATCAATGCCAATCAGTTCTATGTCTTAACGCTTGCACGTATCACACCAGATGAAGTGATTCCTTTGTTGACCTACACCACTTCCCAACCCTATGAAGGAGGAGACTCTGTTGCCTTCTACCTGGGCAGTGACTTTGGTAACAACGGACCTTCAAACATCAAAACCGGAGATGTAAGACAACTGGCCATAGATCCAAATGCCACCGGGCTGTTTTTACTGCAGATTAATAATGAATAGTTCCCATATAAGAAAAGAGGATCCCTATCAGATCAGGATCCTCTTTTCTTATGCGATTGTCCTTCCCAGGTAAACTTAAAATCTTCTGCCGGTCCATCTTCGTATTCTGGAAGCAACAAAATGGATTCCTCTTTTTTAACCAAATCCACCAGGTGTGGATCGAAGTGACGTCCCCGCTCACGTATGATATACGCCATGCTATCCTCATGACAAATGGCTTCTTTATAGATCCTCTTATGTGTCATAGCATCATAGACATCCAATATGGCCATCATCCTCGCTGGCAATGGAATTTCTTTTCCTGATATACCACGAGGATAACCCTGCCCATCATAGCGTTCATGATGGTACAAAGCAATATCCGCCGCTAGTTGCATCACTTCCAAATTGCTCTTACTTAAAATATTGTAGCCTATCTAAGCATGATTTCTCATGATAGACATCTCATCATCGGTGAGTTTGCCTGGTTTGTTTAAAATATAACTAGGTATCCCAATTTTTCCCACATCATGTAAAGCACTCGCTATGCGCAAAAATTTCGCCTCTTTATCAGACAATTACCTCTCCATATTGCATCATTGCCTTCTGTCCATTACCCTCTTTCCCAATGCGTATCTTGCTCATTTTATAAGCCATAACTACCTCTACTACATATAGCTAAAATTATTTTATAATAGCCAGAAACATTGAACAAGACAAATATAAATGATATTTTATCAAAAAATAACTCCATTGCTCCTTAATAGACTTTGGAGTAACCTTATCACGCTTTATGCGAATACGAAAATATAAACCGTTAGAGCTAAGATGTATTCAATTTTGGGTGGGCAGCGCCAATGCGTTTCCTGCTTGAATAGATTATGCGTTACTTAAATCTTGTGCTGAAGTACAACAACGATATGCATAAAAGATTAAATCGAGTAGGAGGCCACCCATTAATNNCCGTACGTACCGTTCGGTATACGGCAGTTCAACCGCATAAGTACTTTAAGCGTAATTGCTCGTACTGAGCTAGAAAATCATAATACCAGCCTGTGCAAGCCTTTTATTTTTAATGGAGCGGATAGTATGACACTACAAGAAATCCGCTAGTAACCCAGACGAGTATTCCTCCATTGGTAAGCTATCCAATTTGGAATACCTAGTTTCTTCAGGTTCTTCACCTTTGTTTTCGGTTTCTTCCCCTGCTTCCAGATGTACATACGGAACCGTCTTCGTAGCAATTCATTCTATGACTGAGATTCCAATTCATATCGGCCACATAATAGTAGCCGAACCAACCTCGGATGTAGATTTTCACATTCTCCATGACTACACGAACCTTCCTGCCCTGATTTCGGCGGGTCAGTTGTTTCAGGCTCCGTTTTCTTTCATTAGGGAATCTCGTTGGACTTATGGCCACCTCCCATAATGTTCTTTAAGATTTCATCCCGATGCTCCTTTATCCACGAAAATGCCTCTTCGAGGTCATTCCATCAATTCCCGGCACTCCATGGTTACGCTTAACCTGCATAAAGGCCAAGTTCAGGTTCCCCCGTTGCAAGATATTCTCCAGCAAGTCACTTGCACCACCCCTTTCTTCGCTCTACCAAATTCTGGTACTCTGCGCTACTGCAGTTTCACGCTATCCTTTTGTAGGTATCCCTTTCGGCATTCTGTTTTCTACGCCCCAGCCTCCTGCCTAATCTACTCAAGACTTACGATTGTTCGGCCTTTCCTGAAAAAGAAACCTCCATTACTATGGGACCTGCTGACTTCTCACAGCAAGCTTTACTTCCTGTTTCGGAGCAATCCTATCCAAGTCCTTGAGACATCTCCGGGTAAAGACGCTAACCTACATCCCATATTACCGCTGCATTATCACCAAGGATTCGGATAGCATTGGACTTCGTTCTGTATGGTGAGCTCATCCGCCCTATGGCGACCTCCATATGCGGTTTCTGTTCGTCGGTGCGGAACTTTGCCTCCGGCTTACTTCAGATTCCACCTCGCAATGGACACCCTTGCCTTTAGCTAACGCTTCCTACTACCGATCGCGTAGTGGACTTGCACCACCAAGTTATCGCCATGCCCAGCGCACTCAAAAAGCCCGCAGACTCTTTGTCAACGGGCTTTAGAGTTATCGTATTCATCAATCTTTCGACCGACAATAAGCTCATTCCTCATTTACATCTTCATATAATAGCAATTTTTTATGCTGGACCTAAATTTCATTCTATACGACCAAAGATACTATTTGTGGCAAAAGAACGCTTACTCATATTCACCAATAATGATAAGAAATTGAGTAGACTCATTTTAAGAGCAAATGAAATATCAAAAACTTCCTTAATGCCTTAGTTGCTAAACACCATTACCTCTTATTCCGAACCATACTAAATCGATACTTATCGCTTCTAAAATAATAACAACTATAACTCAATGGTCGGTGATCTGTGTCATACAAGACCCCCTCTAACAGCACAAGCGGAAAAACAGGTTCCACATTCATGATAGAAGCCAACTGATTGGCATTAACGGCTTGTAATGTTGTCACAAATTTTTGGGGAGCATATCCGATTTTCTCAAAGAAACCAAGGATGGAATGGGTGCTTTCCCTAACTTTCCAGACATCAGCATTTATTAACAAAGAACTCGGAATCAGATCTTCAGCATAAATAAGAGGATAGTCATCTGCTATCCTCAAACTACGGATAGATATGCCCGGTGACCGAACAGGTACATTCAGCCATTCGGCTACCTCACGCTCTAAGGGCAAAAAATCAATACTAAGAACCTGATCAACTACTTTATGCCCGGCTTTGACAATAGTCTCTGTCCACGACTCCAAGTTCTCAATCCCTGATACGATCTTACCCGCATGCCTCGATACAAACGAGCCTGAGCCTCTCATTCGCACAATAAATCCTTCATCTTCAAGAAGCAAGAGAGCCTCACGAATAGTACCCCGACTTACTGTAAATTCTGAGGCAAACTCACTTTCCGTAGGCAGACGTGACTCAGACGGATAAACCCCTTCTATGATTCGTTTCCGAATTTCTTCTGATATATTTTTATACCTGGACTTCTTTCGAATCATGATCGCTTCTCCTTTTGGAATACCACATCTCCCGTCACAAGAGAAATTAATCTCAACAGTGATTATTATATAAGGAAAGCCTCAATTAATCAACATACATTCTGGGTATCCGTTCACTGATCTGACATACAAACTCCTCAACATTATACGAAGTCATTCTACTAATGTCATGAGGTCCCAAATAGTCACTACCCTGTCTACCGACTATAACTACCTCATCGCCCAAATGAACCTGCAATCCATTCTCAAATGCAACCATTGCCTGATCCATGGTCACCGCAACTACAAGACACCGGGTGCCTTGTATCAAAACATATCCTTTGTTTTCAAAACGTTTTCCTAAACCATCAGCCGTACCAACCGGGATTGTAGCTATCCACGTATCTTGCTTACAAGCAAATCTTCCCCCATAACCTACTACATCACCTGCCCGAATCAATCGCACATACGATACGATTGTCTTCCACGTAAGGGGTGATCGCAAATGAACTTTGTACGTGTAGTCTTCTCTGGGATACAGGCCTGCGACACTCATACCTGGCCGCACCATATCAAGATAGGTTTCCGGATCATCGATGGTTGCTGGACTATTGGCCGCATGCAACAATGGCCTTGCCTGTCCTGTGGACTCATAAGTAGCAATTGTGTTTAAAAATAAATTGAGTTGATGATGTGTCAAAGATTTTTTTTCATTTTGATCTGCACTGGAGAAGTGAGTGTATGCACCCTCCAAAAATAAATATGGTAAGCGGCCAATTTCCTGCATCAAATTAACGGCATCAGTGGCCCCAACCCCAATTCGGTTTAAACCTGTATTGATTTTGACATGAACTTTGGCCTCAATATCCAGATTTTTAGCAACTTCTGAAATCCGACAAGCCATCTCCATTGTGCATACAGTTAATCGAATCCCATGTTTCAGTGCAACATCAACGGCTTGCCCAGGAGGTTCCATCAGAAGCAGAATAGGACAATCCTTGAACTCCTTTCTGATAGCCACAGCATCCTCAAGGAGCGTCACGCCAATCCAATCAGCTCCAATACTTAAAAGAGTACTAGCATATTCCACCGTACCGAGGCCCCAGGCATTACCCTTAACAACACCCATATACATAACACTTTTTGGCACTGCTTCTAGAACATTCCTCACATTAAACTTGATGTTTTTCCTGCTTACTTCAATCCAGGTACGATACTTTGCATTGAACACCGCAAGGCCTCCTTTTTGGGTATTTCGGTATCCCTTACCCTTCGCATTTTCTGCTATAGTTTTCCTAGACCACGCAAAATCTTATCTGGCGTGATAGGCAGATCATGAATACGGACCCCTATGGCGTTGTAGACTGCATTGGCAATAGTTGCTGGAATAGGGTTAAGAATGATTTCCGATGCTCCCTTTGCCCCAAAAGGGCCATTAGGATCATTGGACTCAACAAAAAAGACTTGTACATCATCAGGCATATCACATGGACCAAACATCTTATAGTCTAGAAAATTATCATTTACAAATCGGCCATCAATTTCGATCATCTGTTCGGTAAGCGCCCACCCCATCCCCTGCGCAACGCCACCAATCATCTGTCCCTCCAGCGTGAGGGGATTAATTGCTTTCCCTACATCATCAGCAGCCCAATAATGAACTATGGCAATCTTCCCAGTATCAGTGTCCACCTCGACTTCAGCTACATGAGCTGCAAACGGATAGGCTGGTGAGATATTCCCATAGGTTCTTTCATCTGGCGTTTCAGTTTCAGGGATATAGCTACCATTCCCAATAAGAGGAAGCCCGATATTCCTGTAGACATATTCTCTTACCACATCCTCGATATCAACGCTCACCTTAGCATCAGTCAGCGACACTACTTTTCCTGCTCTAATTGTTAGTTCCGTGGCCGGAATATTTAGCAAGTGAGATCCAGAATCGAGGAGTTTCTGCCGAGCATCTTTCGCTGCAGCCACCACTGCATTGCCACCCATCAATGTGCCACGTGAGGCCCATGATCCCAAACCAAAAGGTATATTGTCTGTATCTGGATCCAATACGGCAATCTTATCCATTTCAACACCTAATATTTCTGAAAGCATCTGGGCAAATACTGTATTTTGACCCTGGCCTAAATCTGCTTCTCCATGCGTTAATGTTGCAGTTCCGTCTTCCCTGATACGCACCATCGCTGATGAACCATCAAATGGGCCAAAGAAGGCCCTGTTTCCTGTAGCGTGAATGGCACAAGCAAATCCTAAGCCTCGACGTAGATGATTTGATTTATTTGCAGGCAAATGCCTTCTTTCTGAAAACTTCGAAGCCCTTTCAACTTGATCAATGCACTCCGCCAAACCACAGGAATCTATCTTCCAGCCATGTACTGTAAGATCACCTGGATGAACAAAGTTTTTCCTTCGTAATTCAATCGGACCTATACCCATCTTCTCTGCTGCAATATCCATCAAGGACTCCATAGCGAAATGCATTTGTGCGTTCCCGAAGCCTCGCATAGGTCCTGTTGGGGCCGTATTTGTGTATACGCTGTATCCATCTGCGCACACATTTTTCAACCTATATAGAGAATCAATACGAAAACAGGCTACAGAAGTAATGGCCGGACAATAATGCGTTCTCCCCCCATTATTGCTAACCACACGTACTTTTTTAGCCAACAGAGTACCATCTTTTTTAAATCCCAATTTGATCATCATTTCCATAGGGACACGTGCATTGCTAGCCATGATGTCTTCCTCCCTGGTATGATCAATTCGTACACTCCTACCTGTTTTCATTGCTAAGACAATGGCAACCAAATGTGTGTCATTTTCAAATTTCGCACCAAAAGAACCTCCCACTGCTGGTTTTATGATCTTGAGTTTACTACTTGAAACATCCAATGCCTTGGCATAAAGTAACTTTTGGGCATAAATACCATGAGCTGCAGCCCAAAGTGTTATATTTCCTTTTGCATCTACTTCCGCTACGCAATTATTCGTCTCCAGATAGCCTTGATAAATCCTAGGTGAATAGAATCGATCTTCAAAAATATAGTCTGACTCCATAAAAGCTGCATCGACATTTCCCTCTTCAATATGTTTGTGTGCAGCAATGTTTCCTTCTCGGATATCAGGATTAATCTGAGGAGCTTCCTCCTTCATGGCCTCTAGGGGATCGAATACTGCAGGAAGATCTTCATATTCCACGTCTATAAGGGAAATTGCCTTCAACGCAGTCAATTCGTCCTCAGCTGCCACCGCCGCCACTTCTTCACCAATGAAGCGGACTTTATCTTTGGCCAATATATACCAGTCATCTATCATTGGCCCGAAACGTATGTCTGGTGTATCCTTGCCTGTCACCACAGCGACAACGCCTGGAAGCTCTTTAGCTTTTGAGGTATCGATTCGGATGATACGCGCGTGAGGACGGTCGCTACGTAAAATCTTACCAACCAACATATTAGGCCGAACTACATCACTGACAAACTCAAGTGTGCCAGTTACCTTCTGAAAAGAATCTATCTGGGGAATATTCATGCCTACCATTGCTAACTTGCTATCCTTGATTTCAATTTTTACGGGATCTTCCGCCAACTTGGTTTGCACTAAGCTCGTTTCTGGCGATGCACTTTTATCCATTACAATACCTCCGTCTTCTGCCCTGCAGACCCACGATCACTCATGTGTATATATTCCATTTTATCAGTGGATACCTATACACTTTTTTCATCATACTCCTATCACTACTTATGAAGCTATGAAAGTGCTACTTTCTTGCATAGATAGAATAGCATACTTCGAACATGGTCTTATTGCTTCCGATTTGTACCATGTGTATCTCTATCCTCCACCATCGCCAGAAAGTACTAAACTATTTCTTTCTGGCGAATGATGGGGATTGATTATGTAACTTACTATTTAGGTTCAAAAAATATTTCTCAAACGCACTGCTTCAATCTAACCTGCTTTCAATTTTCAGGAATCGGTTTTGTGGGTTCCAAAATCACAGAATATTTCCCATCTATTACACCAACAACAGACACTGGTGGAACATTTTGGAAAATGAAATTTTCCCATTCCTCAAACTTAATGTTACCAAAACAGATTCCGGGAGCCTCAACGTTTTCAAGTGCATCTCTTATTGAGGCACTGCTGATTTTATCGGAGTCTATGGTTTTCATGGCCTCGCATAGCACCATAAGGCTATCCCATCCTTTGGCAGCTTCCTGAATTTCAATGACATCATAACCCTTGGCTTCCCAAGTTTCATTAAAGTATCGAGCGCCCTCGGGATCCGCTGTCATCATAGGATCGACACTTCCAATATATGCTGCTGTTTGCATAAAACCTTCGGCTGCTTCCATCCCAGCCAATTTGGTGATTTTATACATCGAACAACTTAGGCCTGGAGCTAAAATCGGCAAATCCAAACCAAGTCCGGAGGCTTGTTCCACAACCAAAGCAGCCTGAGCGGCATCGGCTGTAAGAATTATTGAATCTGCACCTGAACTAAGAATTTTGGTAAGATTAACCTGATAGTTTGTTTCGGCTTGATCCAAATAATCTACTCCGCCAACGGGATATCCTTCTCCCTCATAATATGCGGTGAAAACATCCGCTGTTCCTCGTCCCCAGTCATTGTTCACGCTAAGTATATACGGGTTTTTCAGTCCCAGATCATCAATGAGGATGGCTGATAGCACTCGACTCTCCATAATTGTAGGTGCTGTAACCCTAAAAATCCACGGGCTTCCTTCTTCATTTTTATCCGTTACTTTGTAGTTGCTAGCTGTATCCACAACCAAAGGAATTTCATTCTGTTTGGCCAATGGAACAACCGCAAGAGTGGGAGAACTTCCCCATGCTCCAATAACAGCCAACACTTTATCTCTACTGATAAGTTTGTTAAAAGCACTAGCTGCCATGGCCGGATCATTGGCACTGTCTTCGACAATGAGGTCGATTGGTCTTCCGTTGATTCCTCCCTGGTCGTTTATATATTCTGCATATATACGAGCTCCATCCCTCAGCGCTGTCCCAGAAGCTGCAATGGGACCTGTAATCGGCTGAATCATACCGATTTTAATAGGTTCACCTGCTACTTCCTCAACTGGACTCTCTGTATCTGGCTGTTCACCCTCTATCGGCTCTTCCGCTGGGGTGCAGCCCAAACACAATAGGCTAACGCTCAATAACACAACGAATACCATATGGTAGTAACGTTTACGGGCTGTACTTTTCATCTTATCTTCACTCCTTCATGAAGAAATCCTTAATAAAGGAAATCCTATAACCCCAAATAGGCATTTTTTACTTTTTCATTCCTCAACAACTCTCTGCCCATCCCCTCCAGCACAATTTTTCCAGTTTCGAGGACATAACCTCTATCTGCAATTTCCAAGGCCAGTTGCGCATTCTGCTCAACCAAACATATTGTCACCCCACTTTCTTTAATGATTTTAATTGCTTCGAGTACTGTATCGATCATAACCGGAGCCAGGCCCAAAGATGGTTCATCAAGGAGCAATAGTTTCGGCTTTGACATCACAGCTCTTCCAATAGCCAGCATCTGTTGTTCTCCTCCACTTAGGCTAGATGCTAATTGCTTTGTGCGCTCCTTAAGTTTTGGGAATATCTGATATACTCGTTCCACCTCCTCTTCAAATTCTCTCTTTGTGCATACATAGGCTCCCATTTCTAAATTCTCAAGTACAGTGAGCTTCGGAAAAACCCTACGCCCTTCAGGAGAGATGGAAATGCCCTTGCGTACAATATCTTTCGTCTCATTGTTATCAATTCGCTCCCCAGCGAACTGAATCTGTCCAGAGGTAGTACCAAGCCAACCACAAATGGTCTTCAAAATGGTACTCTTTCCCGCCCCATTCGAACCAATGATAGTAACAATTTCTTGATCATGAATTTTAAGAGATACCTCATGCAATACCTGAGAAGGTCCATATGCGGCACAAACCTTATCCATTTCTAGCATCATTCTCACCACTCTTCCCAAGATATGCACAGATTACATCTTCATTGCAAGTAATCTCAGCAGGAGTACCTTCAGCCATTTTCTCGCCAGAGTTCAGAACAATAATCCTATCTGAGAGCCCCATAACAACACGCATATGATGCTCAACCAGTACAATAGGAACTCCATCCGCATTGATTTTACGAATCAAACCGACCATGTTTTCGCACTCATTTGGATTACTCCCAGCACATGGTTCATCCAATAAGAGTATTTTGGGGTTGGCTGCCAGAGCAATACATATACCTAAGAGTCTCTGTTCACCATAGGGTAATTCAGCGGCCATCATATCTTTTTTCTCTGATAGACCGACGAACTCCAACAGTTCCAAAGCTCGTCTTAACCCACTAAGTTCTTTTTTCTTCATGTTACCTGGTTTGATAAAATCGATGAGAGATGGCCTTATGCCCATATGCTCTCCTAGCAAGACGTTCTCCACAACCGTCAAATGTGGGAAAAAGCTTTTCTTTTGAAATGTGCGAATGACACCTATTTCACTGATAGCATGTATAGCTTCATCTGTCAAAACTCGATTACCAAAGGAAACATTCCCTTCAGACGGTTGGATATATCCTGTAATGGCATTAAATAAAGTGGTTTTGCCTGCACCATTGGGTCCGATGATAGAGAGGATTTCATTTTCTTTTGTTTCAAAGGAAAAATCATGAACTGCTGCCAGACCACCAAACCTCACTGTCAAATTTTCAACCCTCAGCGTTGTCATTTCAGATTATCACTCCCTTCAATTTCAGAATTATTTGGGTAGACTGAATTTTTAAAAAGATTTTTGACTTTTTTCAGCAAAGACCATAGCCCTCCTGGAAGAAAAAGAATAATGAGAATCAGAGCTATCCCATACAAAATAAAACTGTATCCTTCACTGAATCTTAGTACTTCAGGAGCCAGTGTAAAAATAATTGCACCTACTACCGGACCGCCTATGGTGCCTAATCCCCCTGCGATAACCATGACGACCATATTCACTGTCATCTGAAAATAAAACACATCCGGACTGATGAATTTCATATACTGACCATAAAAACCACCTGCGATTCCAGCCATGAATGCACCTGCCATAATGGCAATCATCAGATATCGATCGATATTGACGCCAGTGGATATTGCAACATACTCAGCATCCTTGATTCCTTTAAATACCCGACCAATGTGAGAATTAACGATACGATAAGATAAGAAAATTGAAGACACCGCCAAAATCAAGACTAGGTAATATTGCTTATTGTAACTATTTAATACCAGTGGGCCAATCGATGCTGCAGGAATATTTGGCAGCCCCATTGGTCCTTCAGTAAGCTCTACCCAATTGATGCTTACTAGACGAGTAATTTCAGCAAAAGCAATAGTGGAAATTGCAAAAAATGAGCTTCTAAGTCGAAACGTAATCTTCCCCACTAAATATGAAAGAATCATCGGAAGTATCCCAGACAACAATAGAGCCAATAGAAATGGCAACCCAAGCCGCATGACAGATAAAGCCGCTGTATATGCCCCAATCCCATAGAATGCATGGTGTCCCAATGACAACAATCCGGTATATCCAGATAAGAGATTTAGGCTCGTTGCCAATATGATATATATCATCGCTAATATAGTAATATGCATGAAGTAACTGCTTTCAATGAGCAATGGAAGCATGAGTATGAGCAACGTCAGCGGTACAATCCAAGTCCATTTCTTTCTCATTTCTCGATGCCCCCTTTCTTGCCCATAATTCCAGAAGGCTTAACCATCAAAATCAATACTAGTAAAATAAACGCTACTGCATCCTTGTATCCTGAGCTGATATACGTCCCAGCAATACTCTCAGAAACACCAACAATCAATGCACCTAGTATAGCTCCTGCAAAGTTACCCAGACCGCCCAATATTACTACGGCAAAGGCCTTTGTTGTGGTGATTGCACCCATAGCTGGAAAAACATTGTATATCATAGAAAGCATGGCACCGCCCGCCGCTGCCATACCACATCCAATAGAGAATGTATAGGCATATATTTTTTTTGTATCAATTCCCATGGCCATAGCAACTTCTTTATCCTGAAAGGTTGCTCTCATCGCTTTGCCCAGCCGTGTTCGTTGCATGAACAAATGAAAGAGCACTATAATAAAAACTGAAACCAATACGATGAGCAACTGAATGGGTGCAACTCGTACATTTCCCAAAATAAAAGGTGACATGGTAAAAGGGGGAGGAACTTTCTTAGGCACAGCGGTGAGCATCACTGTAATGACATTGGGGATCAAAATCATCAAACCAACAGTAAGCAACATACGAATCAAAATATCTTTGTCCCAAACTGGCCGCAATAAGAAGCGTTCAATCAATAACCCTAATAGCATAGCCACTAAGATGGCTAAAGGAATTCCAATAATATGCGGGAGTGCAATAGTCACGACAAAAAAATATGTAAAATAGGCGCCCAGCATATACAGTTCGCCATGTGCAAAATTCACCAAATCCATGAATCCCAGCACAAACGTCAATCCAACAGCCATTAATGCGTATGTTCCGCCAACAATTACTCCGTTAATTATGGTTTGCAAAAATATATTCATATCTCACCTCAATACGGATTTGCATTATTCAGCTCATTCAGAATAATAGGTTGCTTTAGCAAATACGAATAATTTTTTCGAAGAGTCTATCACTTTACTCTATTCGTTGCGGTTTTTTCAATTGCCTTAATAATGGCCTGATACCCAGTACATCGGCAAAAATTGCCCGCCATTCCATATCTGATTTCTTGCTCAGTCGGATTTGCGTTGTCTTCCAAAAGCGCCTGTGCCGTTAATATCATACCTGGAGTACAGAAACCGCATTGGGTAGCTCCCTCATCCACAAAATTTTGCTGTAAATCAGTTAACCCTTCAGCAGGAGTATGTCCTTCTATTGTTGTAATTTCTCGTCCATCTGCCCAAACAGCTAGAAATATACACGAATCAACAGGTCTGCCATCAACCAAAACGGTGCACGCACCACATTCCCCAGCTTCACAACCCTTTTTCGTCCCTTTAAGATTCAATCGATCCCGTATAACCTCCAAAAGTGTTTCTCCCACATTTACGCACAGAACCCTCTCTCTACCATTAACAATACATTTGATATCCCGATTCATTTTCTCACCTCCCAATCTTATACGCCGCCACCCGAATTGCTCTTTGACTGAGTTCTCGAACCAAATAGGTCCTAAGCTCTTCACTTGCCCTCCAAGATGTTCTTGGCTTTGCTTCTTTGGCAGCCAATTCTCCAATATCATACAAAACATTCGATGACAATTTTTTACCAATAGCAAAATTCTCCGCTGCTTTACATCGCATAGGAGTCGGCGCTGCTGTTCCTAGTGCTATACGAATTTTTTCTATTTGCTCATCCTGGTCCATACACACAAATGCAGCACAACCGAGCATAGAGATATCCATTGTCTTCCGAACACTATATTTGATGTAGTGTGTATTGCAACGACTGCTATCCGTAATAGGGATTTCAATGGCTTGCAATATCTCTGCTGATTGCAGATCAACCTTTTTTGGTCCTAGATAAAAATCTTCAATTGAAGCAATTCTCAATCCTTGCGGTCCATAGATATGCAAGCGTGCATCCAACGCCAAGAGAGCAGGGGCGCTATCTGCAGAAGGAGCACCATTGCATAGATTTCCGCCAATAGTCGCTACGTTCCTAATTTGTGGCCCAGCTACATAGTCAGCTGCTGTTTTGAGCACATCACAAATCTCTTTGACAAGGCTACTGGTCTGTAGGTCATGAAACGTTACCAAAGATCCTATAAACAGACTTTCACCTTCTTGATGTATACCCGTCAAACCACTGATTTTTTTGAGAGACAGTAGCGTCATGTTGTCATTTTTATTCTTTGCCATTCTGAGTAGTAAATCCGTGCCTCCTGCAATAACTTTGGCATGTGGCTGTTTTTGCAGATACTGTACAGCTTCATCTAGCGAACTCGGTTCCATGTAATAGTCGACTGTATACATCGTTTCCCTCCTATATTTCAAATTCGAGCCTGTTTAGATACCAAAACATCCTACGTGCATCGATGAACACCTTACTAATCATGCTAATGCCAGTATTTATTTCTACACCTAACAGTTCTGTCTTTCGCTTATTTACTCGGTCTAGAACGAATTATTCTTTACTATTGCTAATGCAGATGATTATTCACGCTAAAACTCTATATGAATGATATGAAACTTATCTCTTAGAATAGAATTCTGTATATCTCCAATTAACGAGATGCCAAGATTCCTCTCGCTGCCAAGACCCGTTCATCATATTTAGGAATTTCTGCATACAATCCATCCCAATAGGCTTGATCCCTCATTTGGTTTAGAAGTTCAATGGTGTACCCAAAGCGTGGCCAATCAAATTCTTTTTGCTCAAATAAGCGTTCTTTCGCTTCCTTAGACCTAAAGTCATATATATATTGTTCATCGGCCTTCAGGATAGCATCACGAAACCAACGTTCTAATACAAAATTCTCCAACTCAAGGTATCGAACTTTAAGGTTGTCCATGACCGATTGATAGCGATCGAAGCCGTCCGAAGCAATGGTTACGACATTGTCCTCGGGCCCTAATTTTAAATACTTGGCCATTTTGATGGCACCAATCACATTGGCCATACCTGATACGCCGAACAGATTTTTTATTCGATCAGCAAACTCAGGGTCTACTCCTTGTTTTACCAGTATATTGGCACCATCATGAACTATTTTTAGAGCCTGCACTGCATCCTCATCATGAATCAATGTCACAAAATCACATTGTACAACATTGTGAATCAGGGAAATGAGTTTATCTCCAATCCCTTCGATTCGATGTTGACCGCGAGCATCTTGCGTCAATGTCGGACACTCATAAGGTTCCAAGGCAACAGTTTTACACTCTGGAAAAGCATTCTTAAGCTCATCTCCTGCTGCCAGCGTCCCTGCTGACCCTGTACAAACTACATAACAAGCAGCTCTGCCATTCCCAACATCACGAACTGCTTCAATAGCTGAACCTCCCGTAACATACCGATGAAATCGGTAATTGCTTCTCAATTCAAACTGATCCAGAGAGTAATTCTTGAGATCTTTTTTTAGCTCAAGAGTTCTGTAAACAGTCAAGATTACATCTGATTCAGTGCCGGGTGTCAGATCCAATACACCCCCGTATCCTGTGATTTTCTCATAACGTTCACGACTCATGTTATCAGGCATAATGACAATGGATTTATATCCGCAAAGAGTACTGATATAAGCCGTTCCAATACCGAAATTTCCCGTTGAAGGGCCGAGGATGGTATTCTCATGAGGATTAATGATACCATCCACTGTGGCTTCCATGATTTCTGAATAAACTGGGCCAACTTTTTGAGAACCAGACGGAAATCCAGATCCCAACAATACCACAATATTTGCATCAACCCCAGTCATTTCCTTAGGCAAAACAATCTTACGCACATGATTTTCTTCATCTCTCCAATTGAGATTAAATAAATTTAAGGGATCCATCTCATTCTTTTTCAATAGATCTTTATTGGCAATCTCTCTTATTTCTTCTGGAATGCGCTCCGGATGCAACATCTCCTCATATGTGGGTCCAAAAATCGCTTTATTCATAGAACTCTCCTCCATAATCATATAGAAACTCATGTGCAATCATTGATTTCAATAACTTTGTCAACAACTTATGCAGTTTCTCACTTAATGCCCAATAAGTATTGGGGATTATCAATCATAAGCCTATTAATATCCTCAGGATTTATACCTCTTTCATGAATCGCCTGAGCAAAGATTCGCATGCACTCAGCCGGCATGGGATTGTTATACTGTCCTGCATCACTGACAATAATATAATGCTGTGCTCCGTTCTCCTTGATTGCCAGAACTGCATTATCTACTGAATTGGCTGCCCAGGCATGGGAAACTGTACAGTAGCCAAATTCAATCATGGCACCCTTTTCAATTAGTAATTTCTGTCCTTCAATACCAATGTTGGGCACTTTATAGTGCGCATGAGTTATCAATAACTTATTGAACCCAATATCATTTGCCAAATCAGCCAGAGCAAAGCACTCTTCTTCAGAACAATGTCCCGTTCCCAACAGCACATCATATTGTTTAGCCAATTCCATCACAACCATGGCCTCAGGAATGAGCACTCCATCTTTTAGTATAGTGATACCTTCATGATCGATGCCCGTTACTTTCTCTGTCAACGCATACTTACCTGGTGCCCCATGGATCTCTACATGACGTTTCGAATCAAATGTAGGCATCCATACTGCTTTGCCCCCAAGGCGCAAAGCGGCTTCTACAGCGGCAGGATTTACCCCGCCTACACAAGTATTGAGAACAATCCCTCCATAGACCTCAATATCATCAAACTCCTTATCCAATATTGCTGCTCGGGAAACAGAAGATTCATGGTGACACTTCAGCATCACACCATCCATACCGTATTCCCTCGCTGACAAAACCATTTCTCTATCTGTCGCTAATCTTGGAAATAGACACGGTGCTGTATGAATATGCAAATCATAGGCTCCCTGAATTGATATCAACATCTCATGACTCCTTATTTTGCAACCGCGTTACTTCTAGTGTTCCCAGCGGTTTCGCGTATTGCGTTGCAGTGTGACGACTCCATTTCGGATCTGTCTCTGGGTAATCTGTCCTGATATGGTGCCCTCTGGTCTCCATGCGCAAGAGCGCTGATTCAGCGACCCATCGACTCATTTCAGCCATATTTGCTAACTCCAGTGCCTCACAGAATTCATGATTATATGCCATTTGAAGATTACCCGTTCTAATCTCCTGCGTCCGTTTTGCCAATCGTATAATCTCCCGTTTGGCTTCGCTCAACGATTCGTATGATCGTCTAGTCCCAACCAAATCATCCATGATTTTATTGAGTAATTTTTTTAGCATTACAGGTCGTGGGCTATCGGGATCAGGTTTTCCTGAAAAGAGCTCTAACCGACTAATTTCTTGCTGAATATCTTTGTCCTGGATGGTCGTAGCCATATCCATCCCATCGACATATTGTGCAGCAAACAATCCTGCACGATAGCCAAAAACCTGTGTTTCGGCCAATGCATTCCCGGAAATCCGGTTAGCTCCATGTAGATTCGAGCTTACTTCACCAGCTGCAAACAAACCTTCAATATTAGTACGACAATTTTCATCAATCCGCACACCACCTAAGGTGAAATGAACCCCGGGTGCAACTTCCACTACTCCTTGAGAAAAATCAACACCTTGTAGTGCTAAATTTTTACCTGGTATAGAAAAAAGTTTGGACATCAATTCTTCTATGTACTCTTTACTTTTTGGAGATTTAGTTAGATCGATATACATCCCATCATTGGGTCCACCATTTTCCTTTTCCACCTGATCAATCATGATGTTCATAAGGACATCTCGTGTCGGAGGCTTTCCACTCGGAATCAAATTCTCACCTTTGGCATTCAGCATCTGCCCGCCTACATACTCATCTCGTAGCAAAGTCTCATACTGAACCAAAATTCCTCGACCAGCTTCCGAGACAACTACTGTAGGATAATATAAAATCATCTCTAAATCGATGATCTGAACCCCTGCATGATAAGCCAATGCCAACCCATCGCCTGTACTGTCTGGTGCTGCGTCCGTTTTTCCCCAAAAAGCTTCGTACCCCCCAGTGGCCAGAATAACTGCTTTTGCTTCTACAACAAGATACGAGCCGGATCGCATATCATAAGCAAACACACCATGCACTTGGCCATCTGCAACAAACAGTTTTGTCACCATGCAATCTTCCATTACCAATATCTCCGGAATCTTTTTCATCTCTCTGCGAAGCCCGGAAATCAATCCATATCCACCAGTCTGAATGACCATGTTTCTCGGGTATTTCTGTCCAGGGTGATGAACTTGCAACAATCTCCCATCCTTTTCTTCAAACTTTATACCCATTTCTACTAGTTCTCTAACTCGAATAGGGCTTTCATCAGCCAAAACCCGAGCTAAGTTCTCATCAGACAAACCTCGACCACCTTCCACAATATCTTGATAATGGACGTCTGGATTATCTCGAGCATCCTCGTAACCAAAAGACGCCTGGATAGAGGGATAAGCCATCGGTGTAAGACCACATTTCGAAATAGTCCCCTTGGAAAGAATCAATACTTCTTTCCCTTCTTCATTGGATTTTAAAGCTGCTCTAACACCAGCACCACCACCACCAATAACCAGAACATCTGTTTGTATTTTTTTGATTTCCACTATAAATACCTCCTTAACAGTTCTTCCCTAATATCAATATTAAGCCAAGACTTTATTGGATAACCCAGCATATATATACTCCATAACAGAGAAGCGTAATTGCTACTGATTACAGGTTTTTTGAAAAGATTATTCATGAGAGAAAGAGACTCCAAGGTCTGCATATTGGTGCAACTTAAAAATATTGCCTCTGCTTCCTCACAATCGATTCTTTCAGCCAAGTGAATAGCTTCCCACGGTGAAAGGCATCCAATTTCAATATTGTCTGTATAGCCCAAACCGGTTATGGCAACCACTGTAAAGCCATTATCCGTAAGAAAGCTTTCTAATCTCATATTCACTTCATCACTATATGGTGTTCCAACTGCTACTCGCTTAATACCATACAGCTTGAGTATTTCTAAGACAGCATGGCTTGTTGTAATGACGGGAAGTCCAGTCTTTTTGTTGATATCTTCCTCCAAATCCAAATCAAACCCCTTACCTAAAATAAAACTACCACTGGTACACCCATACAGCAATAAATCTGGTTTACATTCAGCCAACAAATTGGCTGCTTCCGGCGCATAACTAGCCATGGCTAATAGCTCTTCTGGAGTCACATCACCGACATGCATCCTACTCACATGAAGACTAATACCTTGTGGCAAATACGCTGCTAGCTCTTTTTCCATGGTTGAATTGGATGCAGGGAGCAATAACCCGAGTCTTTTCCCCGTTTTTTTCATCTCTTTTGACCTCCAGTGCAATACATCAAAATGCAACAACCAAATCTCGAATCACATTATCATTGGCAGGATCAATTTGATATTGCATTCCTGCATCTAATCGCATGCAACATGCTCGTACATTTTTACCGTCAGCTTTCATAAGGCAAGTGGTACACACACCCCTGCCACAGTGGTTATTTCTAAAAGCCAAGGTTGGATCCAAATTTTCGTGGATATAACGTAATGCCACTAGCAAAGTCATCCCATCAAAACTAGGAACTTCATATTCTTGATATGAATCAATTGGTTTTGACCGTTTTATCCTTAACTTCACAACATCGCCCATGAACATCCTCCTTACCATTTCCTTACTATGCGCTTACCAGATTTGTAAGCTAGAATACATTTGCAATAGCGAATTTAAATGTCAACAATTACTGTTAAACCTCCCTTTTTGTATAATTAATTATTAATTTGTTAACAAATTTATTTATAGCTATAGTTCGCTTTCTTTTTCATAATTCCTGCATGGGTAAATAATCTTTTATATTTTTAGCAAATATTTTTCATTTTGATAGGCAATCATATGAATTAATCGCAAATCAAAATTCTCCATCCATTTTGAAGTTAGCACCATAATCTTTAGGAGCAGAATTACAATCAATAGCCCCCAAAGCCCTTAAATTGGGGCTTTTTTCTTGTGCGAAAGTCTTGCAAAAAAACTTTTTATGTGTAATAATAATGGTGTTAATGGTGTCAGTAA
>DIET01000011.1 GCA_002418765.1 Peptococcaceae bacterium UBA5767
GGTGCCGGTACCATGAATCCAGCTACTTTTTTAAAAGTATTGGGCCCGGAGCCTTGGCAAACAGCTTATGTTGAACCTTCAAGAAGGCCAACCGATGGTCGGTATGGAGAAAATCCTAATCGGTTGCAACATTACTATCAGTATCAAGTGATCATGAAACCCTCGCCAGATGATATTCAAGAACTATATTTGGGGAGTTTGCAAGCTTTGGGTATTGATTTACATGTGCATGATGTACGATTTGTTGAGGACAATTGGGAGTCTCCAACCATGGGAGCCTGGGGATTGGGATGGGAAGTTTGGCTCGATGGTATGGAAATTACACAATTTACTTATTTTCAACAATGTGGTGGGATTGATTGTTTGCCTATCCCTGTAGAAATCACATATGGTCTTGAGAGGATTGCCACTTACATACAAGAAGTTGATTCAGCCTATGACATTACTTGGGTTGATGATATTACTTATGGTGACATCTTTCATCAAAATGAGGTTGAGTTTTCGGTTTATAATTTTGAAAAGGCCAATGTTTCTATGTTGTTGGCTTTGTTTGATTTGTATGAACGAGAAGCATTGGATATGATTGAGAAGAGTTTGGTTTTACCAGCTTATGATTATGTATTGAAGTGCTCTCATACATTTAACTTACTGGATGCCAGAGGCGCCATTAGTGTGACGGAACGTACTGGGTACATTGGGAAAATAAGGAATCTTTCAAAGCGTTGCGCTTTGGCTTATGTGGATCAACGAAAAGGACTGGGATTTCCTTTACTCAAAAATCGAGGTGAATCATCATGAGCGATATCATTTTAGAAATTGGAACAGAAGAAATGCCGGCTAGATTTATGCCGGATATCATGAAGCAAATGAAGGAAAAGGCAATGTTTTTATTGGCGGAGTATCGGATTTCTTATGAACGATGTCGTGTGCTGGGAACACCACGCAGAATGGCTTTGTTGGTGGAATCATGTGCCAAGGAACAGAAGGATTTGATCAAAAAAGTAAAGGGACCATCTTGGAGTATTGCGTTTGCTGAAGATGGGACGCCCAGCAATGCTGCATATGGTTTTGCTAAAAGTCAAGGTGTGGAAGTATCACATTTGATTCGAGAGGACATAGATGGTGTTTCTTATGTATTTGCCTCCATAAGAAAAGCTGGGAGAGCGACTGAGGTCGTTATTCCTGATCTATTGGAACAATTGGTAAGTGAATTGAGTTTCCCCAAGAATATGCTTTGGGGTGAGGGAAAATATCGTTTTGTTCGACCTGTGCGTTGGGTCGTTGCTTTGTTGGATCAAAATATTATTCCTTGTCAGGTTGCGGGTATCCATGCGGATCGTATAACCAGAGGACACCGATTTCTTTCTCAGGGCGACATTAGAATCAAAAGTGCTGAGGATTACATAAAGACATTGGAGCAAGAATATGTCATTGTCGATATAGACAAAAGAAGGCGAATGATTGTCAAAGAGATTGAAGAGACTGCAAGTGAGTATGCAGGATACATACAGCCTGACGAGAATTTATTGGAGGAATTGCTCTGGCTGGTAGAGTACCCCACTGCGTTTTGTGGAACCTTTCATTCAGACTATCTCGGCTTACCAAATGAAGCTATTATCACACCCATGAAGGAACATCAGCGTTATTTCCCTGTGGTTGATATGCAAAATAATCTTAAACCTATGTTTATTGGGTTGAGAAATGGAACAGATAAAAAAATCAATTGGGTCATCAAAGGTAATGAAAAAGTACTTGTGGCGAGATTGGAAGATGCTAAATTCTTTTATCAAGAAGATTTAAAGATTCCTTTTTCTGATATGGGATCCAAGTTGTCCAATACAGTGTTTCAAGAACGATTGGGAACCTATCAGGAAAAAGTGGATCGCATCATTCAGATTGCGGGATATCTTGCTACGATGCTTGGTCTGGAAAAAGAGAAAATTATTGAATGCGCTAGGATATGCAAGAATGATCTTAATAGCAATATGGTGAATGAATTCCCCGAACTTCAAGGTATTATGGGGGAGTATTATGCCCTGGCCTCTGGTCTTGATGCTGAAGTGGCCAAAGGTATTCGCGAACACTATATGCCTAGGTTCCAAGGAGATACTTTGCCAGTGACCAATGCAGGAATGATTGTGGCCATTGCGGATAAGTTGGATAGCATCATTGGGATTATGGGTGTGGGATTAATCCCGACAGGATCTCAGGATCCTTATGCATTAAGAAGAGCTGCACAAGGTATTATTCAAATTGTAATTCGTCATCGATTACAATTTGATGCAAGAAAATTGGTGCAATATGTTGTTTCTTTATACGGAGATAAGATTTCATTTGATGACGATTCGACTGTAGAGGAGTTTTTTCAAATGCGCATGAAAAGAATTTTACAGGATCAGGGAATTGCTTATGATCAGATTGAAGCTGTCATAAAAATTTCATCGATGAATTTTTTTGTCGCAGTCCTTAGAGCGCAGGCTATAGAGAAATTTTCCAGAAATGAAAAATATAAGTCTCTTCTTGAAGGGATCAAGAGAGCAAATAATTTAAGTCAAAAAGCAGGTGATGTGTCGTTTGATCCTGCACTTCTTCAAGAAGAAGCAGAAATAAAATTAGCAGCTTCCTTGCGTCAAATGGAGAGCAAAATCAAAGAACAAAAGGCGGAGCATCATTATTTTGAATCATTGAATATGGTGTTGTCTCTAAAAGATGATATCGATGAATTTTTGGAAACAACAATGGTGATGGTAGAAGATGACGCTTTGCGCAACAATCGGCTGGCTTTGTTGGCCCGCATTGCAGCATTAACAGCAGATATTGCTGATTTCTCTTGTATTGTAGAGAAAGAGTCTTTGCCAACAAACTAATCAGTGCAACGAATAGGGGTTTATGATATACTAGCAAAGAAATTTGATTGTTAAGATGCCGGTTTGCCGGAAATATATATATAGGAGGAATAAAATGGGAAATAAATTTGTTTATATGTTTAGTGAAGGAAACGCTGCAATGAAGAATCTATTGGGTGGTAAGGGTGCTAACCTTGCAGAAATGACGAGATTAGGGATGCCCATTCCTCAAGGCTTTACAGTATCCACTGAAGCTTGTACGGATTATTACGAAAAGGGTAAAATCATTGATGCGGAAATCGAGAAACAGATTGATGCTTCTTTGGCTAAATTGGAAAGTATTTCTGGTAAAAAATTTGGAAATGAGTCAGCTCCTTTATTGGTGTCGGTACGTTCTGGAGCCAGAGCTTCCATGCCTGGAATGATGGACACGGTTTTAAATTTGGGGCTAACCGATATTTCCGTGGCAGGATTTGCCAATGCTACCGCAAATGGTCGCTTTGCGTATGACTCTTACCGTAGATTTATTCAAATGTTTTCAGATGTGGTCAAAGATATTCCCAAATCCTATTTTGAGCGTGTTTTAGATGAAATCAAAGAAACAAAAGGCGTTGAATTTGATACCGAATTGACTGAACAAGACCTAAAAGATGTAGTCACGCGCTATAAATCTATATACAAAGAAAAATTGGGTGAAGATTTTCCTCAAGACCCCAAAATGCAGTTAATGGAAGCTATTACGGCGGTATTCCGTTCTTGGGATAATCCCAGAGCCATAGTATACAGAAGAATGAATGATATTCCATATAGCTGGGGTACAGCTGTCAATGTACAAGAAATGGTGTTTGGAAATATGGGCAATACCTCTGGAACAGGAGTTGCTTTTACTAGAAATCCAGCGACCGGAGAAAAAATGATCTATGGTGAGTATCTAATCAATGCTCAAGGGGAAGATGTGGTAGCAGGGATTCGTACACCAAAACCCATTTCAACGCTTCAGGACGATATGCCTGAAATGTATAGACAATTTATGGAGATTGCAGGAAATTTGGAATCCCATTATAAAGATATGCAAGATATGGNNNTGCAAACCAGAAATGGTAAAAGAACAGCGGCAGCTGCTCTAAAGATTGCCGTGGATTTGGTTGAAGAAAAAATGCTTACCATTGAAGAAGCGGTTATGAAAGTTGATCCAAAACAGTTGGATCAACTTCTTCATCCAGCATTCGATGAGCAGGCCCTCATTGATGGTGAAGTAATCGCTACAGGTTTAGCGGCCTCACCAGGTGCGGCCGCAGGGAAAGTGTACTTTACAGCTGAGGATGCCAAAACGGCCAATGAAGCTGGTGAGCGAGTAATACTGGTTAGATTGGAGACTTCTCCTGAAGACATCGAAGGTATGGCTGCCGCACAAGGAATTTTAACTGTCCGCGGTGGTATGACTTCCCATGCGGCGGTCGTAGCTCGAGGTATGGGTACGTGCTGTGTATCTGGTTGTGGTGAGTTGAGTGTTAATGAGGAGATGCGACAGTTCAAAGTTGGTGGTGTCACTTATAAAGAAGGCGATTATATTTCCTTAGACGGTTCCACAGGTAAAGTTTATAAGGGAGATATCAAAACGGTTAAGCCAGAGATATCAGGTGATTTTGCAAAATTTATGGCTTGGGCTGATCAAATTCGTACTATGAAAGTGAGAACCAATGCTGATACACCCAAAGATGCTAGAAATGCTGTTGAGTTTGGGGCAGAAGGTATTGGTTTGTGCAGAACAGAGCATATGTTCTTTGATGAAGAAAGAATTATGGAAGTGCGAAAGATGATTTTGGCGGCCAATGAAACTGAACGCCGTATAGCATTGGATAAACTATTGCCTATGCAACGTAGTGATTTTGAAGGAATTTATGCAGCAATGGAGGACAGACCTGTAACGGTAAGATTGCTCGATCCCCCCTTACACGAATTTTTGCCTCATGATGAGGATTCTATTCGGGAATTGGCATCCAACATGAAATTATCAGTTGAGGAATTGCAAGCCAAAGTAGATCAGTTGCATGAATTTAATCCTATGATGGGCCATAGAGGATGCAGATTGGCGGTAACTTATCCGGAAATAGCCGAAATGCAAGCCAGAGCTATCATTGAAGCAGCCATCAATGTTAAAAAGAATCTGGGATTTGACATTATGCCTGAAATCATGATTCCTCTGGTTGGTGAATTAAAAGAATTGAAATTTGTTAAAGATATTGTAGTGGAAACGGCCAATGGGATTATTGAAAAGAGCGGTGTGGCACTCAAGTATATGGTAGGAACCATGATCGAGATTCCACGTGCAGCCATTACGGCTGATGAGATCGCCAAGGAAGCTGAGTTCTTTTCTTTTGGTACCAATGATTTAACTCAGATGACTTTTGGTTTTTCTCGTGATGATGCTGGTAATTTTTTGGATGACTATTACAGTAACAAGATCTATGAGTCGGATCCATTTGCCAAATTGGATCAAGATGGTGTGGGCGTTTTGGTTGAAATGGCTTGTAAGAAAGGCAAAGAGACCAGACCAGATATCAAACTGGGTATTTGCGGTGAACATGGTGGAGATCCTTCTTCCATCGATTTCTGCTATCGAATGGGTTTGCATTATGTTTCCTGTTCTCCTTTTAGAGTCCCTATAGCTAGATTGGCAGCGGCTCAGGCTGTGTTGAACAATAAATAGGATAGAGTGTTTTTGCGTTTGTGAAAATGATACAATGAGGATGGAATGATTTCCATCCTCATTGTTATTGGTATGGAGATGTATACAAACGAAGGAGTGAAAAAAATGTTATTCCGTGAACGTTGGGAACAAATAGAAAGAGAGATTCTTAGTCCGCATGCTTGTTTAAGTGAAAAAACCAAGGGAAGAATGAAGCCTGAAGAGCCTTGTGATATTCGAACATGTTTTCAGCGGGATCGGGATCGTATTGTGCATGCCAAATCATTTCGTCGATTAAAACATAAAACCCAGGTTTTTATTTCTCCAGGAGGAGATCATTTTAGAACTAGATTGACACATACATTGGAAGTATCTCAGATTTCCAGGACCATTGCTAGAAGTTTAAGATTGAATGAGGATTTGGTGGAAGCTATTGCGCTGGGACATGATTTAGGACACACGCCATTTGGTCATGCTGGTGAAACAGTTCTGGCTGGATTGTTGTCTACAGGATTTAAGCATAATGAACAGAGCCTTAGAATCGTAGATCTTTTGGAGAATAATCGGATAGGTCTTAATTTGACCAAAGAGGTGCGAGACGGAATATTGCATCATACTGGACATGTTTTACCTATGACTATGGAAGGTCAAATCGTCAAGATTGCTGATCGTATTGCCTATGTCAATCATGATATTGATGATGCAATCCGTGCTGGCATTATATGCCTTCAAGATTTGCCAAAGAAAGCAATCAAGCAAGTGGGTGATACTCATCGTGAACGCATTGATACCATGGTAAGGGATATGATTGACCAAAGTATTTCATCAGGAAAAATTCAAATGAGCGAATCGGTTGGTGGAGCCATGAATGAACTGAGAGAGTATCTTTTCAAACATGTCTATATTGGATCATCAGCGAAAACTGAAGATGAAAAAATTTGTAGATTGTTGACTGAATTATTCCAATATTATTATCAAAATCCAGATAAAATGCCCGATGAATACCTTCATTCTATAGATAGTATTGAGAGAAATGTAGCAGACTATATTTCAGGTATGACCGATTCATATGCAATAACGGTTTATACCAAATTGTTTATTCCGAAAGGTTATCCCGCATAGGTGTATTATGAAGACGATACTGGTTGCTTTCAATGCAAAATATGTACATACCTGTTTGGCTCTTTATTCTTTGAGGGCCTACGCTGGGCCGCATCATGATATATCAATCAAAGAATTCAGCATCAATATGGATCTTGGTGATTGTTTAAAAGAGATTGTGCTTTTACGACCGAATTTTGTCATGATTTCTACCTATATTTGGAATATTCAGAGGAGTTTGGCTTTTGCCAGAGAGATTAAGAAAATTGTATCTGATGTAGAGATTTATTGTGGTGGACCGGAGGCTACAAGTCAAGCTGACGAAATTTTGAGACAATATCCATTCATCAATGGGATTTTTATGGGCGAAGGGGAAGTGGCCTTTCGGGGATTTTTAGAAGCCAGAAAAAAAGGGAATGATGCAAAATTTATCGAAGGACTTCTGCTTAGAAATGAGCCTTATCAATCAGCTCAGTGTGTCGATATGGATGAGTTGCTTCTCCCTTATAGGAAAGATGATTGGCCATTATTGAGTCATAAGTTGATTTATTATGAATCCATGAGGGGATGCTCTTTTGCGTGCAGTTACTGTCTTAGTTCTCTGGATAGGAGAACAAGGTTCAAATCTTTAGATCTTGTGTTCAACGATATTGACATTATGGCTCAACATAAGGTGAAAACTGTAAAATTTGTTGATCGTACGTTTAACATAAACAAAGAGCGAGCCATGAAGATTTTGGAGTATATTTTTTCCATGGAGCATTGCAAAACTTGTTTTCATTTTGAGATCAGAGCTGATCTATTGGATGGTCTTATATTGGCATTACTTGCATCGATGCCTGATAATCGAATCCAGCTAGAAATTGGGCTACAAAGTATCAATCAAGAAACCTTGACACTTTGTAATCGACATACTGATGTGGAAATGATTGCCTCTGTTGTACATGTGTTAAGTCCAGTCCAAAATATGCATATCCATTTGGATTTGATTGTTGGATTGCCCCATGAGGGATTTGAATCATGTCTTGCAGGGATAGAGTATTGCTTGCGGATGCAACCGCATATGTTGCAAATAGGGTTTCTTAAATTGCTCCGTGGTTCTGCCTTATGGCAAGAGCAGATGCAATACGGTATCGTAGCACAAGATGATCCCCCTTATGAGGTTTTGTTGACCAATGCTTTGACATTTTTAGAATTGCAAAAGATAAAAGTGATTGAACGCAAGGTGGATACCTTTTATAACAGCAATCGGTATCGGCATTTTTTTTCTGGATTATGTATGCTCGATGATATGCGTATCGTTGATTTGGTTATCCAACTTGAAGAATTAGAAGCAAGGCAGGAGAAACGACTACATCAGGGCTTTGTACAGCAATTCTGGCTACTCAATCAATTGTTAAATATCTTTCCATGGTCAGAGAAATCATCAAATCAGCAGGAATTGCTAAAGGCATTACTGTTATTGGATTTTCTTAATGTGGGTTATCAGAAAGAAATACCTGATTTTCTTGATTCTTCGCAAATAAGACTTTGTTTGCCTGCGTTAAGTAAGTCAGAGCTTTTAACCCCGATATTGTCATTATATTTAACAAGAGAGCAACAAAAGAAAGCCTACAAACAAGTCCGTTTACTATTTGTCTCATCTTCTGTAAAACGATATATACGATCCTTGCCTAGACGATTCTGGCATGATCATGCGTGTCCAGAAAAAAAGCTCAAAGCATTATGGATATTGGCTGGTGTTCCTCAGGGGTTTGATTTGATGTTCATTAACTATGCTCAGTTGGTGGGCATATTCAATCAACCCCAGTATATTTTTTTAGAAGGAGATGTATTTGACAAGTTGTGATAGGCGTGTTATTATTCCTATACCCAATTGAATTAGTAGGGAATTAGGAGAAATAACATGAAAATGACAACCAAAGGCAGATATGGATTGAGAGCAATGGTGGAGTTGGCCAGATATTATGAAAAGGAAGAATTCATTTCCTTGAAAAGTATTTCTCAGAAACAAGGAATACCAGAAAACTATCTAGAAAGGTTGTTAGCCAAATTGCGAAAAGCATCTTTGGTTGAAACACACCGAGGAACACAAGGTGGATACCGGATCAGTAGAAGCCCTGAAGAGATCAATGTATATGATATTCTATTTGCTGTTGGAGAAGCCATATATTTGGTGGAATGTACAAACAATAAGAGTTTGTGTCATATGCAAGATTATTGTCCTAGCAATGTAGTATGGAGCAAAATGGCCCAACAGATAGAGGATGTTGCCAAAAAGACCTATTTGGATGAATTGATTTAATAAGGAGAGGTATAATGCAAAGAATCTATGTGGACAATGCTGCGACCACAAGGGTATCCAAGCCTATTTTGAAGCTTGCCGGTGACGTCATGGAAAGCATGTTTTATAATCCCTCAAGTATTTATCGAGAAGCACATGAGGCAAAAGCAAAGATAGAAGAATCCAGAATGATATTGGCTGATATTCTTGGTGCTAAGTCTGAGGAAATTTTTTTTACTTCTGGTGGTACAGAAAGTGATAACTGGGCGATAAAAGGGCTGGCAATACAACATGAGGGGGGACATATTATTACCTCTATGGTTGAGCACCATGCAGTTTTGCATGTCTGCCAAGAGCTTGAGAAAAAAGGTTATTCCGTAACCTATCTGCCTGTTGATGAAATGGGGATGATTGATCTTCAAGACTTAGAAAAGGCTATTCGTGAAGATACCTTTTTGATTACAATCATGTTTGCCAACAATGAAATCGGAACCATTCAACCTATCGAGGAAATTGGTCGATTGGCTAGAAAAAATAATATTGTTTTTCATACAGATGCCGTGCAGGCATTTGGTAAAATTAGGATTGATGTCAATAAATTGAGTATAGATATGTTGTCATTATCAGCACACAAGATACATGGTTTAAAGGGTTCTGGTGCTTTGTTCATTCGCAAAGGGATTAGAATTCAGCCGCTTTTACATGGTGGCGGGCAAGAAAAGAAAAAAAGGTCCGGCACAGAAAATATCGTTGGTATCGTGACAATGGGAGAGACTGCGAAGCTTAGCTATCAAGATTTGGAAGAAAAGAATAACACCATCATGATGATGCGTGATTATTTAATAGATGAAGTATTAAAGACGATACCATACGCTCGACTTAATGGTGATGCAACAAGGAGATTGGCAGGTAATGTAAATTTTTCCTTTGAATTCATTGAAGGGGAGTCATTATTGATGTTGCTGGAAAAAGAAGGCATATTGGCATCGAGTGGCTCAGCTTGTACATCTGGCTCACTCGATCCAAGTCATGTTTTATTGGCCATTGGTTTACCTCATGAAAAGGCACATGGTTCATTGAGAATTAGTCTTGATTATGAAGAGAACACGTTGGAGCAGATGGATCATCTCATTCGCGTTTTACCTGGCATTGTAGAGAAGCTACGGGATTTATCTCCTCTTTACGAGGATTTTATCAACGGAGGTGCATGATGTATAGTGAAAAAGTAATGGATCATTTTGATCACCCAAGAAATGCTGGTGTCATTCAGAATGCGGATGCCGTTGGAACTGTAGGCAATGCGAAATGTGGTGATATTATGCGAATCTATTTGAAGATTGAAGATGAAAAGATTAAGGATGTCAGTTTCAAGACCTTTGGATGTGGTGCTGCTGTGGCCACCAGTTCTATGGCTACAGAATTAGTGAAAGGGAAATCGATTGAAGAGGCTTTAACCATCACGAACAAAGCTGTTCTGGATGCTTTAGATGGTCTGCCCCCCAACAAAATTCATTGTAGCCTATTGGCAGAAGAAGCGATCAATGCTGCCATCTACAATTATGCAACATTAAATCATAAACATTACAAAGGGCTTAGAGAACCAGTAGAAGATATTTATGAAGATGAGCATCCACATGATGCCCTAGAGATATAATCTCTAGGGCGTTTGTTTGTGATTTTTCTATATTCTTTGTTCTGATGGAGGGAAAAGAGTTCTTCATCTAGAACAATATTTTGAACGGAATATGAAATGTTCATGTTATCATAGAATAGAAGTAGGGGTTATTGGTTGTGTGGGTCTGATCTGTGACTGTCGGCTAGTATGAAAGATTTCGTAAACGTATCGGATGAATGATAGAAATCATTGGGGAGGGCATATGGCTTACTATGGGCAAGAAGCGGTTGAACGTGTCCGTGACGCGACAGATATTGTAGATCTGATTGGTGAATATCTATCGTTAAAACAAAAAGGGAAACATTATGTGGCTTTGTGCCCCTTTCATAATGAAAAGACCCCATCTTTCACTGTGAATAGAGAAAAGCAAATCTATTATTGTTTTGGTTGTCAGAATGGCGGCGATGTATTCAACTTTTTGATGGAATACGAGCATCTTGATTTTTCTGAGGCATTGGAGTATTTGGCAGAAAAAGCAGGTATTGAACTTATACCTGAAAGCTCTACAGGAAAAGTACAAAAGAAAGACACAGTATTGATGCAAATCAATTTGGAAGTTGCGCGTTATTTTTATGCTGCATTCACTCAATCTGATGGAAAAGAAGCTATGGCTTATTTGCTGAATCGTCAGATTCAGGTTGAAACCAGAAAAAAGTTCAAATTGGGGTTTGCTCCTGATAGCTGGGATGATTTGATCGAATACATGTTGGGGAAGAATTATCTTCCAAAAGATTTGGAACGTGCTGGTGTTGCCATTTATAAAGACCAGAAGAAGTATTATGCTAGATTTAGAAATCGATTGATGTTTCCTATTGAGAACTTAAAAGGTGAAATTGTTGGTTTTGGAGGAAGAATTTTAGGAAATGGTGAGCCGAAATATTTAAATAGCCCTGAAACGCCATTGTTTTCTAAAAAAAATAATTTATATGCCATCAATTTGGCGTTGCCGGAAATGAAGAGGACCAAGAGAGCTTTGGTGATGGAAGGGTATATGGATGTTATTATGAGCCATCAAAATGGCTTCACCAATGCTGTAGCTTCTCTTGGAACTGCCTTCACGGTTGAACAGGCCAAGTTGTTGGCAAGGTATGTGGATGAGGTGGTTCTCATATATGACAATGATGTTGCTGGGAGGAAAGCTATTCTGAGGGCGCATGAAGCTTTTCGTGATTTTGATGTCTTGGTTCGAGTTGCCAATGTGGAGCCATATAAAGATCCTGATGAATTCATTAGGCAACAAGGGAATGAGGCCTTTGAATATGTTATTCATAATGCACTCCCCTTTTATGAATATATATTGTCCAAAGGTATTGAAGGATGCAATTTGCAAAGTATTGAAGAGAAAGTGGCTTTGATTCAGTATCTTATTCCTTTTCTTATTGAAATGGATAATTCTGTTCAAATGAATGAGTATATGAAAATGACGGCGCAGAAATGTCGCATTGATGAAGACAGTTTGGAATTTGAAATAAAAAAAGCAATGAGTAAAAAACGCTTAAAGGAACGACAAGAAACACGTCGAATAGAATATAAGGTGAAAGCAGAAAGTGCTTCTGCCCACCCATCTGCTCATAATCCTGGTGTGCATGGAGAACGAGATTTATTAAACCTTTGTTTGCGCGATTTTTCGATTTATACAGACTTGTATGAAGAAATCTCAAAATTGAATTTTCAAGGGACAATCGTTCAAAAATGTTTTTTGGCACTAAGTCGTTTCAAGGATGAGAGCGATTTTGCGATTCACTTGGTGACTGACCAACTTTCTGATTTGGAAAAGAAGGAATTGTTGGGGATCATGATGGATGAAAAAAATCCGTTGAATGTCCACACAGCTAAGGCTTGGATTGATGTGCTTAAGAGAACAAATATTCATAATGAGTTGCTTGATTTAAGAAATAAAATTGATTTTCTAGAAAAAGAAGGAAAACAGACCGACTTGCTAGAAATAAAGAAGAGATTTCAATCTTTACAGGATGAATTAAAAAGATTATAATATAAAATTGTACAAGAATAAAGGGGGGATACAATGGCAACAAAGAAAGTTCAGAATGGAGTTGAGGAAAAAAATACCCCTATCGTGGAAGAAATAGACGAGAGATTGAAGCTTCTTGAAGAGGAAGGCCAGGAAACCGGGGAAGTAACCTACGAAATGGTTGGTGAGATATTCAAGGAATTTTCCTTAGAAGCATCACACATGAAATATATCATGGAGGAACTTGAAAAGGTTAAGATTGAAATTGTACGAGAGATCGATGATATCGATGATGTTGTGGATGAAGATGAAGATGAGGAGGATACACCGGATATAGATCTTTCCATTCCCGAAGGTGTCGGAATCGATGACCCAGTAAGGATGTATTTAAAAGAAATCGGTCGGGTTCCTTTGCTTACGGCAGATGAGGAAGTGACTCTTGCCAAAAGGATGGAAGTGGGCGGTTCGGATGGAGAATTGGCCAAAAAAGAATTGGCTGAGGCCAATTTGAGACTCGTAGTAAGTATAGCAAAGCGATATGTTGGACGAGGCATGCTGTTTCTTGATTTGATTCAAGAAGGGAACTTGGGATTGATTAAGGCAGTTGAGAAATTTGATTATACCAAGGGTTACAAATTTAGCACCTATGCAACTTGGTGGATACGTCAAGCGATTACTCGTGCTATTGCCGATCAGGCAAGAACCATCAGGATTCCGGTGCATATGGTAGAGACCATTAATAAATTGATTCGTGTGCAGAGACAATTGTTACAGGAACTTGGCAGGGAACCAACCCATGAAGAAGTGGCAGAAGAAATGGATCTAACTGTTGAGAAGGTCAGGGAAATAACCAAAATATCTCAAGAACCCGTTTCTTTGGAAACACCTATTGGTGAGGAAGAAGATAGTCATTTGGGGGATTTTATACCTGATGAGGATGCTCCCGCGCCTCCGGATGCGGCAAGTTTTTTGCTTCTCAAAGAACAATTGGAGGAAGTATTGTACTCCTTAACGCCGAGAGAAGAAAAAGTATTGCGTTTGCGGTTTGGTCTTGATGACGGAAGACAAAGTACATTGGAGGAAGTAGGGCAAAAATTTGGCGTCACAAGAGAGCGGATTCGTCAAATTGAGGCCAAAGCACTAAGAAAGCTTCGCCATCCTAGTCGGTCAAAAAAGCTAAAGGATTATCTAGAGTAATACAATAGGGACTTGGAGTCCCTATTGCTTTTTTTAACAGATATAATGCTGAGATAGTTGAGGGAAATACAGTTCCATTACGGCAAAAGTAGAGTTTTTTTTAGAATATTATTGACACGAGTTGGTACACTGCGTATAATAAATCTTGTCGTTAGGGCCGACACATTCCTCGATAGCTCAACGGTAGAGC
>DIET01000039.1:0-31178 GCA_002418765.1 Peptococcaceae bacterium UBA5767
ATTTCCTCCCCACAGCTAAAGCAGGAGGTTTCCATTGCCTAAACAATTTGATGAATAAGCTGAAGTCTAAAAACCAAACCCGAAAAAAACGTTGGTTTCTTCTGCTGTCGGTAATATTGCTGGTAGGGATAGCTTCCGTCGTCATTTGGAGCATGCTACAGCCTCAAGAAGTCACAGTGACTTCTGTGATGCAAGGTGACATGGAAGAAACCATCCAAATTGACGGGCAGGTTGTTCTGACCAAGGATGTGACATTGAGTAGTTCCATTTCTGGTTATGTGCGACAGACTTCTTTTATAGAAGGCGATGTTGTGGGGCTCGATGAGATCCTCATGGTAATAGAAAACGACAGTCTTCGTTTGGGTAAAAAAACGTTAGAGGCTTCATTGCAAGAGGCTCTCTCTATGGCATCATTGGCTGCTAGCGATTTGGCTTATGCCAGAGAAAATCTAATAACACAGGAGCGTCTTTTAGAAAATGGAGCTACGTCAGAACAGAGTTATAAGGCTGCCAAGAATGCTTTTGAGTCTGCTCGCATTACCCAGCAGATTGCTTCTGCCCAGGTAAAACAGATGGAACTGCAATTGGATGAGGCAGAAGACGCAGAAGAAAATCAGATGATTGTTTCTCCTATGGCAGGAACATTACTGGCTCTGCATGTGCAAGAAGAAGATTATATTTCTCCGGGCATGCCATTGGCTTGGATCGGAGATGAAAACAGCAAGAAGGTTGAGGCCACTGTACTTGTTGATGATATGGATGAGCTTGATCTGTTGGAACCAGTCTTGTTTCGGGCCAATTATCTTAAAACCGAGGTGACTGGCAAGGTAACGTGGATTTCGCCGGTAGCCCAGACGGCATTTTCTACGCTGGGGGTAGAGCAGAAACGAGTGAAGATTCATATGGAACTGGATACGGTAGAGCCGCTATTACAACCAGGGTATGCTGTGGACTGCTTTGTGCGAATCCGCTATAGCCCGGATACACTCCTTGTGGATCGAAAAGCCCTTTTTACTGAAGAAGGGAAAAGTTTTGTGTTCCGGGTGCGCAATCAGGTGTTGGAACGAGTGGAAGTAACACTAGGCCTGGAGACGCTGGCTGAGGTCGAAGTGGTGGCTGGCTTATCAAAAGGAGATGTGGTGGTGTTGAATCCTTCGATCGATTTAAAGACGGGTAGTCGTGTGGCAATAAGAAAGGAAGAACAATGAATTTGATGATACAATGGCAGGAGCTCATACAAGGATATTGGACGATAGAATTTTTCCAGCAGACTATGCTGGCTATAGGTGTGATGCTAGTGGTGCTTCTTCTCAATCGGTGGGTTTCTGATAAATTGATTCATGGAGGTCAAAGACTGGTGCGCCGATCTAAGGCCACTTGGGGCGATACCCTGTTTGAGTCCATGGCTTTGCCGTTGAAGCGACTGATTCGCTGGATAGCGTATTATTTCTTTTTGGTTTTGTTTCCCATCACAGCTCCTTATGCGGATTTTTGGAATGGAATTTTGCGATCCTTGGTGATTGTCAGTGCAGGGTTGGTTTTGGCGGCCATGTCTGAAGAATTTGCCAAGGGCATGTTTGTCAGGCTTAAGGAAGAAGAAGTGCGGCAAACGGTTTTGCCCTTGGTGGTCAAGAGCTTTAAAGTGGTAATTTTTGCACTTTCTTTGTTGATGGTCATTCAAGAGTGGGGCTATGATGTCAAGGGGTTTATTGCCGGTTTGGGATTGGCTGGATTTGCCGTTGCCATGGGTGCTCAGGATACCATCACCAATTTGATGTCGGGGGTGTTTCTTATTGTTGATCGTACGGTCAGTGTGGGAGATTGGATCCAGACTGACCAGGTGGAAGGCATTGTAGAGGAAATGAGTTTCCGTACCACCAGGATCAGAACATTTGAGCAAGCTTTGATCACCGTTCCCAATTCATCGTTGGCCAATAGACCTGTCATCAACAATACAAAAAGGGGAATGAGGCGCATTCGTTTTGATCTTGGTGTCATGTACAAAACCAGTGCACAACAGCTGGAACGAGTGGTCAAAAGCATTGAAGCCATGCTGTATGAACACCCCAGGGTGGTCAACGATACCGTGTTTGTGCGATTTATGGAGTTTGGGGATTCCAGCCTGAATATTATGGTTTCGGCGTTTGGTGATACCACAGCTTATGAGGAGTTCATCAATATTCGGCAAGAAATCAACTTTCGCATTATGGATATTTTGGAAGCGGAAGGGGTGTCAGCAGCCTTTCCCTCCACGTCTGTCTATATTGAGAAATCGGAATCTGAGCTTTCGCAACCATGATAAACGGCTTGCCCTGCGAACCACTTTAGCTTGAGGCTTGAAGTGGTGGACATCTGATGTCCCTTTTGCTTTGGTTAGTTTGTTAAAACGAGGACCCGGGATAATTTCTCGGGTCCTCGTTTGATAGGGTCATAGGATTGTTTAGGAGGTGCTTTGGTTTTTCTTTGCATCCAGCTCTTGCAGTTTTTTAATGAGCTCAATTTCTTCTCGGCTGAGATGATCTGGTATTTCAATGCTAAGCTGTAGATAAAGATCGCCTTCACCAGTCCGATTTTTAAGCCCTTTTCCTTTGATGAACAACCGTTCATCTCCTTTGGACTGTTTGGGGATTTTGACCTGGATAGACTCCCCGAACAAGTGGAACTCTTTTTTACCCCCCAAAACGGCGTCCCATGGGGTGATAGGGACCTTGGCTATCAGGTCTTTTCCAGTTACTTTGAATTGATCTGAATCCTTGATTTTTATCTTTAAGAATAAGTTGCCGTTTTTACCCCCGTATTGTCCTGGAGAACCTTTTCCCGGAACCTTGATCTTCATGCCTTCTGTAGCCCTTGGTGGAATCTTAACCTCCAGGCTGTGGGTGTGAGGGATTTGACGACCGTCTTGCATTTTATTGGTGCGTATCTTGATGGATTTTTTGGTACCTTGATAGGCTTCTTTTACACCGATGCTCAAATCAATTTCCTTATCGGTTCCATCCTGGGGTCTTTGCCTAGGGGGCTGTGTGTATCCATGCATGCCGTCAAAACCCTGACTGGATGATCTGGACCCAAACGGGCTCCCTCCAGCATTGCCAAAAAGGATATCAAAAAAATCAGAAAAATTGGAGGAAGATTGTCCTGATGACTGTCTGAAATCAAATCCTCCGAAATTGAAATCGGAAAAATCCTGACCTTGCTGCCAATTGTGACCCAGCTGATCATAGCGGGCACGTTTGTCCGGATCCTTCAAAACTTCGTAAGCCTCGTTGATTTCTTTAAATTTTTTGTCAGATGCCTGATCTTTGTTGACATCGGGATGATACTTTCGTGCCAGTTTTCGGTAAGCGGCTTTGATTTCTTTTTCGCTTGCTTCTCGGCTTACTCCCAATGTTTGGTAATAATCGTGGTAGGTTACACTCATTTCCGTCTCCTAACGTCAGTTAAGGTCAAATTATAATTCTATTATAGGTCAGGTGGCGTTTGAAATCAAGTCTTCGGGGTTGTAAAACAAAAAGATATTGTGTATTCTTAGCACAGACTAACATTCAGGGAGAGAACGTATGCATAGATTATCGAGTGCCAACCAGGATTATCTGGAGACCATTTTTTTGCTCTCACAGGAAATCATGGAGGAAGTGCGGCCCACTGATATCGCCAATCGGCTTAATGTTTCCAAGGCCAGTGTGAATCAAGCTATCAAAGCCCTAAAAGCGGCAGGATTCGTGAATAATGAGCGATATGGTCCGGTGGTGCTGACAGAAAAGGGCAGATTTGAGGCCAGGAGGATTCATTTTTTGCATCATCTGATTAAGGCTTTTATGATGAGTACATTGAATATTCGTGAGGAAATCGCAGAAAAAGAGGCTTGCCAGATTGAACATGTCATTGGGAATCAGACGGTTAAAGCCATTGTGAATTTCATGAGAAACAACAATATTAAAGTTCATCATTTTGATCTTGACGAGGTGCATCAATTCTTGTTTTATTCTAAACGTCTGAGTGAACTTAAGGTGGGGGACCAAGGGGTAGTCAAGATGGTGGATGCCAAAGGGGATTTAAAAAAAAGGATCATGGAAATGGGCGTCATCAAAGGTGATATCATTGAAGTCATAGGGGTTGCTCCAATGGGGGATCCCATTTCACTTAGAATAGGAGACTATAATCTAAGTTTGAGACTGGCGGAAGCTGATTATGTTTGGGTAGAAGTGTTGTAGAAAGGAACGAACTATGGACATCAAACGTGTAGCATTGATTGGGAATCCCAATTCAGGGAAAACGACATTGTTCAATGCCCTGACTGGCTCCACACAGCAAACTGGAAACTGGCCAGGTGTTACAGTAGAGAAGAAATCAGGTAAACTCCTGAAGTATCAGGATATTGAGGTCATCGATCTTCCTGGGACCTATAGCTTGGGAGAATATTCAGAAGATGAGCTGGTGGCCAAGCGTTTTTTGCTTTATGATCGGCCAGAAGCCGTTATTGATGTGATTGATTCCTCGAATCTGAAAAGGAATCTTTACTTGACCATGCTGCTTCTGGAAATGGGCGAAAATGTTATTTTATCAGTCAACATGTTGGATGCGGCCAGAAGCCGTAATGCCGAGGTGGATGTTGTCAAGCTTTCGACGTTGTTGAACGTGCCTGCTGTTCCGACGATTGCTGTCAAGGGCAAAGGTATTGCTGAACTGGCAGAACAGACCAGAAACCATATGGACCGAAAATGCCAAAGTTTTCGTATTGATTATGGAAATGAGATCGAACATCATCTATGCAAGTTTGAACGTTTGATTTGTCAGAATGAGTTGCAGCTCGATGATTTAGAGCCGCGTTTTTTGGCCATCAAGATGCTGGAAAACAATCATAGCATCTTGCACCGACTCAGAGAGATCGGTTTGACTACTGAGCAGGAAGAAGATCTGGAGAAGGACCGGGCACATATTGAGGGCATTTTTAAGGAAGACATTGAAAGTGTGATGATCGAGAAGCGCTATGGCTTCATTGAGGGGATTGTCAAGCAAGTGGTGAACAAGACCCAGGGGATGGACAAAGAAGTCGGTATCAATCGAAAAATCAATGTTTCCGATGCCATTGACGCTGTGGTCTTGCATCGTGTCTTGGCTTTGCCTATTTTCCTCTTGATTATGTTTTTGATGTTTCAGATTACCTTTACGGTAGGAGGATTATTTACTAATCTATTTGAACTGACACTGGGGAAATTGTCGTCGGTGGTGAGTGCTTTGGTGGCCCAACCCCTTTTGAACAGTTTTTTGGTAGAAGGGGTTCTGGGGGGCGTGGGAAGTATCTTGGTGTTCATTCCCAACATCTTTTTGCTGTTTTTTGTATTGTCCATTCTTGAAGATTCAGGGTACATGGCTCGGGGTGCTTATTTGATGGATGGCTTTATGCGCAAGATTGGATTGCAGGGCAAAAGCTTCATTCCCATGGTTACTGGTTTTGGATGCAGTGTGCCAGCCGTGATGGCGACGCGTACACTGGAGAGCAAGGCTGATCGCATGATTACCATGATGGTTTTGCCATTTATGTCCTGTGGTGCCAGATTACCGGTATACGTACTGTTCGCCAGTATCTTTTTCCCCAATCAAGAAGCGTTAGTAGTTATTAGTTTATATGTTATTGGTATTGTGGTGGCCGTGTTGATGGCCAAAATATTTAGATTGACAATATTTCGAGGGAAAAATACACCTTTTGTCATGGAACTCCCTCCCTATCGGATTCCCACCTTACGTGGGGTGATGATCCATATGTGGGACCGTGGTGGGGAGTTTTTAAAAAAAGCAGGAACGCTGATCTTTGCTGTTGTCATTTTGATTTGGGTACTTTCCAATTTGCCATATGGTGTGGCTTATGCGTCGCAGGATTCCTACATTGGAAGAATTGGTCAAGCTCTGTCTGTTTTATTTAGACCTCTTGGTTTTGGAACATGGGAAGCAACGACAGCACTGATTTTTGGCATAGTCGCCAAGGAAGTAGTGGTGGCGGCACTGGGGACCGTTTATGCCTCCCAGGGTACACTGACCGAGGCCATTGGCCTTTTGTGGACGCCTCTTTCAGCGTATTCTTTTATGTTGATGACCTTGCTCTATACCCCTTGTATTGCTACGTTGGCAGCCATTCGCAAGGAGACCAAAAGTATCTGGTGGATGTTTTTTTCTATGGGTTACACCTTTGCGGTCGCATGGCTATTTTCTTTTGTTTTTTATCAGATCGGGTCAAGACTTTCATTTTGGCTTGGTCTGTTGGGATGAGGTAAGGTGATGGAAACAATTGTTCTGGCCATCATTGGCCTGGGTGCCTTGTGCACCATCTTGTATCTGATGTTTCGAAAAACAGATTCAGCTTGTGATCATTGCACCAATAGCTGTGAAAGCTGCCATTTGTACCAAGGCAATAAAGACAAGAGGCTCGAAAGAGAGCGACACCTGAAATCAAGTAATCCAGATGATCCCGATCATGACTAGATCAAGAAAGGATGTGCTCCATGGGAGACTTTCTGCCTGTATCCAAAAAAGACATGAGACAAAGAAAGTTTGATAGACTTGATTTTGTGCTCGTGACGGGAGATGCCTATGTGGATCACCATTCATTTGGGGCGGCTATTATTGCCAGGGTGTTGGAACAAGCAGGGTATAAGGTAGGCATATTGGCACAGCCTTACTTTGCCGATGCGCGGGATATGGACAAGCTGGGTGAACCCAGATTGGGTTTTTTGGTGACTGCCGGGAATATGGATTCCATGGTAGCACATTATACTGTAAATAAAAAACGTAGAAGCAAAGATGCTTATTCGCCCGGTGGCCACATGGGACGGCGCCCGGATCGCGCTGTTACGGTCTATAGCCGATTGATTCGAACCCGTTTCCCAAAGGCCAACATTATATTGGGCGGTATAGAGGCGAGCTTGAGGCGATTTGCCCATTATGATTATTGGAGTGATGCAGTGAGACCGAGCGTTCTGGAGGAATCCCAGGCGGATTTGCTCGTCTACGGCATGGCGGAGAAAAGTATGGTAGAGGTTGCGAATGCCCTCAATCTTGGTTTTATGGCCAGAGATATTTCATGGATCAAGGGTACTTGCTATTTGAGGAAAGCCCTGTCTCTTTCTTTGGAAGAAAGCTTACAACGAAAAGAAATTTTGCTGTCACCTTCTTATGATGAGATACGTAGAGACAAAATCAAATTCAATGAAGCCTTTCTGCTGCAGTATCATGAACAAGACGCTCGATTGGGTAGTGCTGTGATGCAGAAACAAAAGCAATATTACCTCATTCAGAACCCACCGGCACTTCCCCTTGACACGAAAGAGTTGGACCAGGTTTATGCACTACCGTTTGCAAGAGATTTTCATCCTTCCTATGAAGGGCAAGGAGGAATCCCCGCTTTGTTGGAGGTCCAGTTCAGTATGACTGCCTCCAGAGGTTGCTTTGGAAGTTGCAGCTTTTGCGCCATTACTTTTCATCAGGGGAGAACCGTGACAGCCAGGAGCAAACAGTCCCTTGTCGCAGAAGCCAAGAGAATGGTTCAGGATCCGGCGTTCAAAGGCTATATTCATGATGTAGGTGGACCGACAGCCAATTTCTTTGGTCCGGCCTGTTCCAAACAAGAGCAGGTAGGCAGTTGTCAGGACAAACAATGTTTGTATCCCAAGCCCTGTAAAAATTTGCATGTTTCTCACGAGGCCTATCTTGCTGTACTTCGGTCTTTACGTGAGATTGAAGGAGTCAGGAAGGTTTTTGTGCGCTCAGGCATTCGGTATGATTATGTTATGGCAGAGCGTGAGTCTTCCTTCATGACAGAATTGTTGCAGTATCATATTAGTGGCAGGTTGAAGGTGGCGCCAGAGCATATCATTCCTCATGTACTAGAGGCTATGCAAAAGCCGCCAAAAGAAGTGTATGAACGCTTTGCCAGACGATTCGAGCGAATCAACAAAGAACTGGGTCTGAAACAATATTTGGTACCTTATCTGATTTCATCTCATCCTGGTAGCAGACTCGAAGATGCGATTGCTTTGGCAGAATACATCAGGGACCATCACATCCGTCCCGAACAGGTTCAGGATTTTTATCCTGTTCCGGGCACGTTGTCAACAGCGATGTATTATACGGAACGCAATCCCTTAGACGGGAAGCCGATCTATGTAGCCAAGAATGCTCAAGAAAAGCGCTGGCAACGGTCGTTGCTGCAGTATACAATCAAGGAGAACCAAAGCAGTGTAAGAAAAGCCTTGGTGCAAGCCGGGCGGGAGGATTTGATTGGGAGAGGGAAACGTTGTCTGGTTCCAGAGAGTAGGATAGACAATCAAAAGATGAAGGATAAAAGGCGAATGAAAAAAACCCCCTAAGGGGTTTTTTTATGGTATGTATGATGCCAGTTCACTTGGCAAGCTATAAGAGGATGCTTGCGTGTAGGCTTGGGTATAATCAGCGTGCACTTCTTGGTTCCAACGCTCCCAATCTACGGTCTGTGCCTGTTCCCTAGCCAGATTGATCTGTATGTCTTGTTTGTTCCTGGGTGTGGCCAAAAAATGAACAGTCTGAATGAGCTCGTCTTGATAGCATACTTCGAAAGCGGATACGGAGGCTCTTGCGACCGCTTTGACCAAGGCTTCTTCGTTCCAAACTTTTCCCGGATCGAAGGAGATGGTTACCGTCGATGCATCAATGGCAACATCTTTTAGTTTGTCCGTTCCCAACAAGACGGTCAACTGCTCAGTCAGGGTTGTGTCCATCAGGTTTTCGTTTTCAGATTGGGCCATGGCATCAGCCAGAGCCAAATCTGCAAGATTTTTATTCCAAGCATAGAAACTTACAGAAAAAACAATGAGCAATACGAGTACCAGTTGAAACCATTTGTTGTTTAGAAGTCCTTTTTTGGTTGTGCTATCCATAGTAATCCTCCTAACGGGGAAGCAGAAGTCGAAAAGCGATGGCAGATTCGTGACTCTGTCTGTTGTATGCGTTTGTCTTTCTGGATAAAGCGACGGTATAGAAGATCATCGGTTTCTTCATAAAAGTATAGACCGTGTTGTAGGTAGGCAACCCCCATGGTCAGGACAGGGGACTCTTCGATGATCAGTTCGTTTGGATGCAACCAATCGGTAAGAGTACGATCAATCTCATAGGCCATCTGCCGCATGAGGGCGTAGGGTATGCCGCCAGTATAGAGATTCTCATGTTGGGAAGCCTTCTTACATGGTGAAAAAATTTCCGTATCCCATAGTTCTTGATAAGCTGCATGGAGTTGTGGATCTAGGTGTTGGTTTTTGGAAGTACCAGAAAGATGCGACAAAAGATCCTTTCTGTGAATGAGAATTTGATGGTCGTCGAAGATGATTTCGTGTAAGTAGTCTTCTAGGGACAGCCATTTTTCAGCCGTTATGCTATTCTTTTGATGGGCTGCCTGAAACGTGATGCCGTTTGTTGATGTATCAACATGCAAAAAACCCAAATAGGGAATGGTGGGACTGGGCACATAGCGACCTGCTGTACTGAGAAAGAGTTCTGGTTGTTCAGGTGCTTTCTGCAGCAACCAGCATGACAGAAGGGCGGCCAGACGCGTGACTTCATCAGCGTATCCAGCGTCATAAGCGGCATAGGCGCGTTGCAGAAGCTGATTGAATGGGGCTCTCTCATTGGTGTTCATCATTTCCTCCAGGATGGTCTTACTTTTATGATAAAGCCTATGCTTGGAGAATAACATGGATATTCTTGCTATTATTTGAACAGAGTTGCACAGATGAAAGTGGGTACTGCTAGGCATAAGTAACTGATGGGATGATAAGCAGAAAAACCATGCGTTATAAATCTGCATGGCTTTTCTTTGACCATCGTTAAAGTGTAACAATCTATGCCTTCCCTAACGAAACGGACAATCTGTTTTATGATGACCCCTATTCTTTGGGAAACAATTTTACCACCTTAGAAGAACGAAGCATATGCGCTTTGGCTAAGTTTGAGCCTACCAGCGGTCTGGCATAACTGAGAAAATCAGGGGTGACATCGTTGCCGTCTGGATGGATGAAATGATCTGGCATCAAGCGGGTCTTGGCGGCAATCTCTTCTAGATTTACCAGCTCATAATCGACGGCGTAGTCGCCCGTTCTCTTGATGGTGATGGAACCGCTTGCCCCTTGCCAAATGGCAAAATGAGCTGCCTTTTCACCGACTTCACGAGCTTCTTTTGCGTCTACATCACTGACGCATCCGGCGAAACTTCGTTGCAGATAGCCAAAAGTGTCGGCGCGTACACGGCTTAAAGAGAGGGCTTTTTTGAGATGGTCAACCAGCATTTCGCCCAGATGCCCACCTGCCAACTGTACGTTCCCATGGTGATCGCGCTCCACGTTTTGCTGTAAGGTAGTGGCAATTGGTTGGCCCTTTTTGTCAACGACTCCTTCAGACACAGCGATGACGCAACGGCCATATTGCTGGTAGACTCGGCGTACGTCTTGGGTGAAGGAGGCCAAATCAAAGACTCGTTCTGGGAGATAGATGAGATGCGGACCGTCGTCGGTGAATGTTCTGCCAAGAGATGCAGCCGCCGTCAAAAAACCAGCATGCCTCCCCATGACGACACCGATATAGATGCCTCCCAGAGACCTGGTTTCCAGGTTGGCTCCAATGAAGCTTTCAGCCACAAAGCGAGCGGCTGAACCATAACCAGGTGTATGGTCGTTTAGGACCAAATCATTGTCGATGGTCTTGGGAATGTGGATGGCCTGAAAATCATAATTCTCCTTGCGGGCATAATCATTCACCAGCCGTACCGTATCAGAAGAATCGTTGCCCCCAATGTAGAAAAAGTAGCGTACTTGGTGTGCTTTGAGCATGCGGAAAATATCAGCGCAATAGGCCTGATCGGGTTTGACTCGCGTGCTCAGCAGCGCAGCCGATGGTGTCTTGGCCACCAGTTCCAGATTGTGGGTGGTTTCTTGGGTCAGGTCCAGAAAATCCTCGCCCACGATTCCCTCAACCCCTCGGAGTGCTCCGTAGATGTGGTCGATTTCGGCAAATTTTCTAGACTCAATCACGGCTCCCACCAACGATTGATTGATGACAGCTGTCGGGCCGCCACCTTGGGCAATAACCATATTTCCTTTGTGTTTCATGGTAACCTCCTGAAAGAAAAAATACTCTCAAAATTCTATTTTCTAAACGTTCAATTCATTATACACTAGTTATGATAAGCTGGAAAAGTATCTCACGACAGAAAGGGATGATCATGAAGATAACCATGAAGCAGATGATTCGATTTTTTTTGCTGGGTATATTGTTGCTGTCCTTAACAGGGTGTTCTTATTTTGTCCTACAGCAGGAGCATGGCGAAGAATCAGAGCAGTCGCCGGCCTTGGAGGAACCTATGGTACCTGAGGAGCCAGAACTCAGTGCAGAAGAGCAACTGGCGATTTCCCAAAGGGAGCGTGCCGTGCTGGAGGAGCAAAGGAAAGAGGAAATGGGAGAATTCTATGTGCCTTTGCCAGCCATTGGTGATGAACGTGACACGGTGACCGTGGAAGCCAAGGCCTTGTATGTAACCAGCAATGTGGCTGGCTTTTCTTTTGCAGAAGAAGACATTCAATGGTATGCCGACTATGTGCGGTATATCAGTGGCCAAAGTACGGTTTCTGTCGATGAGTCTAGATTAAGCGAAATCAACAAGCTGGAGAGAATTCTGGGCCTTTGTGAGGCTACAGAAGTCAATGCCTTGGTCATTGATGTCAAGAACGATGATGGGCTGGTATCCTGGCAGAGCGATATTCCCATTGTGGAGGAAGTAGGTTCGCATTGGAGCAATGTTATGCCGGATTACCAGATTCTCATGCATTATCTGAAGGAGCACGAGATTTATACCATTGCCCGTGTGGTCGCTTTCAAGGATCCTTTTTTTGCCAAGCAACGGCCACAACATGCCATTCAGCTGTTGGCCGGGGGTCCTTACAAAGACAACAAAGGTATCATGTGGGTCAATCCCTTTGATGCCTATGTATGGGATTACAACGTTGCCATATCCAAAGAAGCGGCGCTACGTGGTTTTGATGAGATCCAGTATGATTATGTACGGTTTCCTGATAATGCCAAAACCTATAATCCTATCACGGAGTTTCCGGGACGTGATGAAAGAGACAAAGATGAGGCCATTGAGGATTTTCTGGTCTATGCCAGGGCGGAATTGGAACCATATCATGTGCACATATCGGCGGATGTTTTTGGCGTAGCCACCCGGTCCTGGGATGATCATCCGGAGGATATCGGTCAGACTTGGCGGAAGATTGCCAATCAGGTCGATTATATCTGCCCCATGATCTATCCCAGCCACTATGGACCCAATTGGTATGGATTTGCCGTACCCGACCAGCATCCCTATGGCGTTTTGAGAGCTTCCATTCGAGAAGCTTTGGAACGAAATGCGGCCCAGGAAAATCCTGGCCTCATCAGACCGTGGGTTCAGGGATTCAATGCCCCATGGGTTCCGGGATACATCAATTATGATGCCAAGGCCATATCGGATCAGATGGTAGCCAGTGCAGAGCTGGGTGTTCGGGAGTATATCATTTGGAATCCCAGCAATACATACAATCCGATGAGCTTTTTTTATCATGACCGCATCGATGAGTCTTTATGGAAAGAAGGGGAGGATGTACTGGGGAGGACCCCGCAAGAGGTATTGGAGAGATTTTTTAAAGCAGAGCACAATGATTGGGTCAGTCAGGTTTATCTCTTAACGTTGAGAGCAGATCGTGAAGCGAATTATGATGATTTTGCACAGATACGCGAGGAGCAAGGCTTTCAGCTCAATCATTATGAGATTCTTTCTATAGAAGAATCAGCATCGCCTGGAAGGTATACCGCCCGGGTGAATGCAGAGTACCAGTCCATCGATGGCATAGCGCAGTTGCTGGATGCTACCTTTGATATCATCATGGAAGACCATGTATACAAAGTGCAGGTCCCCGTATTGACATTTGTTGCAGAGGAAGAAGCATCGGAAGAATTGATGGATACAGCCGAATAACAGGAGGAGTAGAGACAGTGAAACTGAGTATCATATTTCATAGCATTCACGGCCATGGTTATCAGATGGCCCAAGCCATTGCCAATGGAGCCAGTCAGATTGAAGGCGTTGAGGTGCAGATCTACCGGGTTCCGGAGACGCTGCCCGAAGAGATTTTGCGGGAGTCGAAAGCATTAGAGGATGTGCAGACGTTTGCGCATATTCCTTTGGCTACCATGGAGACGCTAAATGAGTCTGATGCCATCATTCTGGGAGCACCCACTTATTTTGGTGCGCCCAGCGCCCAGATGTATGCCTACCTCAATGCAGCTGGACATGGCTGGGAGGAGGGCTCGCTGGTGGGGAAAATCGGCAGTGCTTTTACCACATCGGCGGAGCAAAATGGAGGTGCTGAAACATGTTTGCAACATTTGATCACCTTCTTTTTCCACCAGGGAATGATCGTGGTCAGTGTGCCCACTGCGTTATCCTACCCCCAGATGCATGAGGATCAGATACCCGTCGGAGGCTACGCTTACGGTTCTTCCATGATCACAGGCGGGCTTGATGATCGTGATTTGTCCAGGCAGGAACGCAACAGCGCCATGCTGCAGGGCAAGACGGTGGCCAAAGCGTTGCGTGAGATTACATTGGGAAGGAGTCAGTAAGATGGCATGGGAAGAAGTAAGCTATGAATCGGTAGCACAAAAATTTTTGGAACAATTGCCCAAAGGAGCTTTTCTATCTGTTAAGGGAGAGCCGGACAATACTTTGACCATCGGTTGGGGCGCGATTGGCTATATTTGGAGAAAACCCGTTCTTCTGGTCATGGTTCGTCCTTCGAGGCATTCTTCTTCCTTGCTGGAAAAAGCCGGGGAGTTTAGCGTGAGTGTTCCGGTTGGGCAACATCTGCAAAAGGAGTTGCTGGATTGTGGTAAGCTTTCTGGTCGCGATGGGGATAAGTTTGAGAGGGTTAAATTACAGAAGGAACCATCCCTGGCATTGTTGCACACGCCCATTGTGGCTGATTGTAATCTGCAGTTTGATTGTCGTACGTTGCTGAGACAGCCAATGGATCGAGATGCACTCGATGAGATAGTTAGGGAGATAGCGTATTCCAATGGTGATGAACATGTTTTTTATATGGCAGAAATTCTCGCTTGTTACATCAAACGATAACTTGATCGGTGAAAATATTCTATTTTCACCGATTTTTTGTGGTAAATACAAGAATATTGTGGTAAATGCTAGCAAAAAATTTAGGCTATGATATACTTGACTTGTTAATCACACTTAATATTTGTAACAAAAATTTAGTATAAATATGGAGGTTATGATGTCATTTGAAAAGAAAATGGAAGAGTTGGGTATGAAGATTCCTGTTCCTGGTAAACCTGCGGCAGCGTATGAGCCGGGTGTTTTGGTAGACAATATGATTTATGTTTCAGGTCAACTGCCCATGGTGGATGGTTCCTTGCAATTTCCCGGCGTGGTTGGTGAAACGGTTACGGAAGAACAAGCATACCAGGGAGCCAGAATTTGTGCAATCAATGCATTGGGTGTGGTGAAAAGCATGATTGGCTCACTCGATCGGGTTGAGAGAATTGTCAAGGTAGAAGGATTCGTGAATAGCGTTCAGGAAGCGGGGTACCAGCCCAAATGTATCAATGGAGCCTCGGATGTTTTGGTGGAAATTTTTGGAGAGGCAGGAAAACATGCCCGTTTTGCCATTGGAACGAGTGGCTTGCCGCTGGGTTCTTCAGTAGAAGTTGGGATGATAGTCAAAGTGAAATAGTCCGTACAAATGGTCTTGTCACGTTCAGCCGAAAATGGTATTCTAGGCTGGTGAAATAGCAATGAACAAATCAAATAGGGAGCATTAGAGGAGGGTTTTATGAAAAAGAAGTTGTTTATTCCGGGTCCTGTTGACGTAACGCCAGAGGCGTTGGCAAGAATGGCCACCCCGATGATCGGCCATAGAACAAGTGAAGCATCCGTTTTGCAAAAAAGTATCCATGATAAAATGCAAAAGGTATTTTATACGGAACAGAGAATCATGTTCTCTACCTCTTCTGGTAGTGGATTCATGGAAGGCGCCATCCGCTCTTGCACCAGAAAGAGAGCCGCTGTTTTTTCGGTAGGCGCTTTTGGGAACAGATGGTATGACATGGCTGTTGCCAATGCCGTACCCGCTGATAAGTTCGAGTCTGAATGGGGAAAACCAACTACGCCTGAAATGGTAGAACAGGCTTTGAGTACTGGTAAGTATGATTTGATCACCGTGACACACAATGAAACCTCTACCGGGGTTATGAACCCAGTGGAAGAAATTGCAGAAGTCATGAAGAAATATCCAGATGTTGTATGGTGTCTTGACGCAGTGAGTTCAGCAGCTGGTTCCAAGATTGAAGTGGATAAGCTGGGCGTGGATATTTGCATTACCTCTACACAAAAAGCACTAGGTCTGCCACCAGGATTGGCAATCTGCTCATTCTCACAAAAGGCCTATGAAGCCACCAAAGAAGTGGAGTACAGAGGTCTGTATTTTGATATGAAAGAAATCTATGAAACGATTGAGAAGAAGAATCACCAATATCCTTCTACGCCATCGTTGTCTCATATGTATGCACTGGATTACCAGTTGGATCAGATTCTTCTGGAAGGCTTGGACAATCGTTTTGAAAGACACATTGAAATGGCCAAGTATGTAAGAGCCTGGGCAAACCGACATTTTGAATTGTTGCCAGAAGAAAAGTATGCATCCAATACATTGACCAATATTAAGAACACCAGAGAGATTTCCGTGGGGAATCTGAACAAGCAGTTGGCCAAACGTGGGATGGTGATTTCCAATGGGTATGGGAAGATGAAGGATGTCACCTTCCGTATTGCCCACATGGCAGAAACGACTTTGCCTGAAATCAAAGAGTTGCTGGTCAATGTGGAAGATATTTTGGGACTATAAGAGTGAATTGCTGATGTTATGATGAAACTTAGGGCTTTATAAGCCCTAAGTTTCCTACATTTATTAGAGGAGGTATGAGAAAATGGCAAAGATTTTAGTAACAGATGGAATGGATGCGAAGGCAGCTGCTGCCTTGAGAGCATTGGGCCATGAAGTAGTAGAAGAATTTTATGAGCCTGCTTTGCTGGCAGAGGAAGTGAAACAAGCGGATGTGTTGGTGGTACGTAGCGCCACCAAGGTTCCGGCGGCTATCTTGGATGCGGCAGCGGAAACAGGACGTTTGAAAGCTGTCATTCGGGCCGGCGTGGGTGTGGATAATATTGATTGTGAGCATGCCAAAACTGTTCAGATAGATGTTCGCAATACGCCTGCCGCCAGCTCATCAGCGGTTGCTGAACTGGCTCTGGCACATATGTTTTCCTTGGCCAGACATTTGCCGGCAGCCAATGTTACCATGAGAGACGACCAATGGAATAAAAATGCCTACAAGGGTATCGAATTGGCCGGCAGAACACTAGGCCTCATTGGATTTGGTCGTATCGCCAGAAGCCTGGCAGAAAAAGCCAGCGCTTTGGGCATGAAAATTGTTTATACGGATATTGTGGGACGATTTGAAGGTTATGACCAATTTGAATATATGGAGAAGGATGATGTATTGAAGGTGGCTGATTTCGTATCATTGCATATCCCGTATATTGTTGAGCAAGGCGCTACCATAACAACGCGTGAATTTGGTTTGATGAAGGATGGCTCTTATCTGATCAATTGTGCTCGTGGTGGTGTGGTTCGGGAAGCTGATTTGGTAGAAGCCTTGAAATCTGGCAAACTGGCTGGAGCGGGTGTGGATGTTTTTGAAAAAGAACCCACCACCAACAAAGAACTGATCAATATGCCCAATGTTTCTTGCACGCCACATATCGGTGCTTCGACCAAAGAAGCGCAAGCACGCATTGGTGGAGAAATCGTTAGCATCATCCAAGAATACTTTTAGGCAGGAGGGAGTCTACTATGGCAATTGTAAAACCGTTCAAGGCCCTCAGACCGGCCGGACAAGAACAAAGTGTAGCCTCACTTCCTTATGATGTTATGAATCGCGAAGAAGCCAAAGTCATGGCAGGCCATAATCCGAATTCATTCTTGCATGTGGTACGTGCCGAGATTGATTTACCGGATACGGTCGGTGCTTACGATGATTCCGTTTATCAAAAAGGTCGCGAGAAATTGGATGCGATGCAGGCAGAAGGCATCTTTTCTCAGGATGAAAAGCCTTGTTTTTATATCTATCAGCAAGTCATGCATGGCCGCGCACAGACTGGTTTGGTGGCGTGCTGTTCTATCGATGAGTATTTAAACAATACCATTAAGAAACATGAGTTTACTCGGGAAGCGAAGGAGATTGACCGCATCAAGCATTTTGATGCCTGTGATGCCAATACGGCTCCTATTTTTCTCACGTATCGATCGCAGGCTGAGGTTAATGACATCATCTCTGACTGGACGGATAGCAAGGCGGTTCTTTTTGATTTTGTATCTGACGATGGCATAGAACACAGAGGCTGGAAAATTGATGATGATGCCTTGGTGACAAGACTAGATGATTTGTTTCGTGATGTCGACTACCTCTACATTGCAGATGGGCATCACCGTAGCGCATCTGCAGCCAAGGTAGGTCTGAAACGTCGAGAAGCCAAACCAACCTTTACGGGCGATGAGGAGTTTAACCGTTTTATGGCCGTGATTTTTCCTGATCGGGACCTTTTCGTGATGGATTACAATAGGGTGGTCAAGGATTTGAATCAACATAGCACAGATGAATTCCTGCAATTGGTAGGCAAAAATTTTGACGTGCAGATGTATAATCAAGAGGGTCCGTATCATCCGGAAGCCAAACATTTTTTTGGCATGTTCTTAGACGGTCAGTGGTATGTTCTTAAAGCCAAGGAAGGAACTTACGATGTGGCTCATCCGGTAAAGAGTCTGGATTCAGCCATCTTGCAGGATAATCTATTGAATCCTGTATTGGGGATTGGCGATCCTAGAACAGACGATCGAATTGATTTCATTGGAGGAATACGTGGTCTTGGGGAATTGGAGCGCCGTGTGGCAAATGATATGAAGGTTGCTTTTTCCATGTATCCAACTTCTATTGAAGATTTGATGGCGGTAGCCGATGCTGGTGAAGTGATGCCTCCCAAATCAACTTGGTTTGAACCCAAGCTGAGAAGTGGTTTGTTTGTCCACAAATTGAGTTAGTCCTCAACCCACAGCTGATGCTGTGGGTTGTTTTGCCTTAAACGGAAATGTTCTTGCTTTGTCACTTGTTTGTCACAAGAGGGCGTTATGCTTTTGTGAGGATACTTTTATAGTTCAATGGAGAGTAGAAAGGGAGATAGTCATGCATGTGGAAATGTATAGCCTGATCCGCCAGATTAGTGGGGAGCGCACGCTGGAGGTATCGGCCTTGAACGTGAAAGAAGCCTTGCAATGTCTCCAGGAACGCTATGGTGAAGAATTTCAATCGAAGGTTTACCATCCTCAGCGTGGATTGGCTGATGGGGTGAATATCATTTTAAAGGGAAAGAATATTCAGGTGCTGCAAGGGTTGGACACACCTTTGGAAGAAACGGATACGCTTGCTCTGTTTTACAGTATTGAAGGAGGTTAATATGGGCAAGAATGTTCTCTATGCCGATGATGAACCCAGATTTCGCAAATTGGTCAAAGATTATCTGGGAAAAGAAGGATTTTTGGTGACAGAGGTTAGTGACGGCAAAGAAGCACTGGATGCCTTTTCTTATGGTTCGTATGATTTGGTGATTCTGGATGTGATGATGCCTCAATATGATGGTTGGGCTGTGCTGAGGGAAATCCGTAAAGTTTCTTCGGTTCCTGTGATCATGTTGACAGCCAGAGAAGAGGAAAATGATGAGCTGTTTGGCTTTGAATTGGGTGCGGATGAGTATATTGCCAAACCCTTTAGTCCCAAAATTCTAGTAGCCAGGATACAGAGTTTGCTGCGCAGGGGGAAAGAACGCCAAGAACGGTTGTTGGTGTACCAGGGAATACGTTTGGATGTTTCCTCTCATCGGGTTTATCTTGATGATGTGGAAATGGACATGAGCCCCAAAGAGTATGATCTTTTGAAGTATTTTATGGAGAACATCAATTTGGCTGTATCCCGGGAAAAACTATTGGATGTGGTTTGGGGATATGATTACTTTGGAGATTTAAGGACCGTGGATACTCACATCAAGCGTCTACGGAGTAAAATGGGGATTTATAGCCGTTTGCTTCAAACGGTTCGTGGAGTGGGGTATCGTTTTGGAGAAGAAAAGTAAGACATTCAGGTTGTACAAATCATCCTTAAGTAGAAAGCTTTTGCTAGCGATGGTGATGGTGGTTTTGATCAGCGTCTTATCTTCAGCTGCCATGAACCAAATTCTGCTTAGCCCGTTCTATTACAGACAGCAAGAACATATTTTGGAACGTGTTGGAGACCAGATCGATGCATTGTATCAAGGAGAGATTTCAGAGGAAATTACGGATGCATTGAATCAGTTGGGCTATAACATCAATGGTTTGATTCTTATTTATGATGAGGAAGGTGTCATTCAATATAGTTCGCGTCCCATTCCCATGCGTAGCATTGTTACCATGACAGAAGACTTTATTGTCAGCATCAAGACCTATGGGTTTCCCCAAGTGGACCAGAATGGTCTTAGACGGGGTCGAGAGGATGGACAAGGACTGAGCACGGAGGAGGAAGAAGCGCTCGTCACGGTGGAACGGGTTTTGAGCAATGGTGATTATTTGTTTATGCAAACATCCAAAATTGCTATGGAAGAAAGCATTGCCATTTTTACGCGGTTTTCTATTTTCCCTGCCTTGGTTGCTTTTTTCGCAGCCATCGCTTTGGCGCTATTGGTGACACGCAAGATTTCTAAGCCCATTGTAGAGTTGACTGCAATCACCCAGCGCATGAAGTCGCTTGATTTTAGTTCGCAATATACCGATGATGCTGATGATGAGATCGGGGAATTAGGTAGAAATTTTAATGATATGGCCCAGATCCTGGGCAGTACCATTGAAGAACTGAATCAAGCCAATCGCAAGCTCAAGGAAGATATCGAACGAGAAAAGGCCATTGAAGAAGCCAGAAAGAATTTTATCTCAAATGTTTCCCATGAACTGAAGACGCCGATTTCTTTAATCCGGGGTTATGCTGAGGGCATTCGTGACCAGGTCATTGGACCAGAAGATGTAGAGGATTACCTGTCGGTGATTATTGACGAGAGTGAAGAGATGTCTTCTATGGTCAAGGAATTGTTGACGTTGTCCAAGCTGGAATCGCATCATGTAACGATGCAGTGGGATGAAGTCGATGTTCAGGACGTGGTGGAGCGGGTGATTCATTTGTTTGCCTTGGACGTGCAAAAAGACCATATTGTTCTTGATTATCTTCCATCAGAGGAGAGAATCAAAGTGGTGGCCGATGAATCGATGATTGAGACTGTGCTCATCAATTATATGAGCAATGCGATTGATCATGTAGAGGGTCATAAACGAATCCAGATTACCTTGGACGTGGTGGACACAGAAGTCATCGTGAGGGTGTTCAATACGGGAGAACCGATTCCCTCCTTCGAATTGGACAAGATTTGGGACAGCTTCTACAAGGTGGACAAAGCCAGAACGAGAGGCTATGGGGGTACAGGACTAGGACTGACCATCGTCAAAAACATGGTGGAGTTGCATCACGGACGTTATGGGGTAGAAAACAGGGAGGATGGGGTAGAGTTTTTTGCAGCTTTTCCAAATCGGATGGAGGATGGAAGCGTTGTTTGAGATGATGCTATGTGGAAAAAAAACGGTTGGCTTTGGCCAACCGTTTCGTTGTTGTGTGGATCTTTTTTTGATAATATAAAAAAGAATACAGCAGGGAACAGTTTTTCTTTTTTGGCGTCTAAAGATGTAGTTTGCCAATGGCAGATTCGATACGGTCCAGGGCCTCAGCAAGATTTTCTTTGCTGGTGGCATAAGCAAAACGGAGATAGCCTTCTCCATATTGTCCAAAGGAAGAGCCTGGGATACTGGCGATTTTGGCTTCTTCCAATAGATAATCGGCAGCTTCTTGGCTGGTCATCTTGAGACCTGTGATGTTGGGGAATGCATAGAAAGCACCTTGAGGCATGACACAACGAAGATGAGGGATGGCATTGAGCCCTTTGATGAAGAAATCACGTCGATCCTGGTATGCTTGTATCATGGTTTTGGGTCCTTCTTGACTGCCTTGCAAGGCCTCTATTCCGGCATATTGGATGAAGGTGGCGGTGCAGGAGTTGGAAGCGACGACCAAAGGTTGAAGATATTGAATCATGCGTTTTGGTAGAACGCCATAGCCCAGACGCCAGCCGGTCATGGCGTAGGTTTTGGAAAAACCATCCAAAATCACAGTCTGATCAGCGAGTTCATTGATGGAACCCAGTGAGACAGGTTTGGTGTCGCCGTAAATCATTCGATCATATATTTCATCAGACAAGATGAGGATGTTCGTGCCAACCAGAAGTTCGGCTACAGCCAAAACGTCTTCTTTGGTCATCAACCCTCCTGTAGGATTGTGCGGTGAATTGAAAATAATCATTTTGGTGTTCTTATTGATTAGTTTTTTCAAATCATCCGGATGGAAGCGAAAACCGTAGTCTTCCTTGAGTGGAAGGGCAACGGGGATGCCGCCACAGTATTTGACCAGTGGTTCGTATACAACGAATCCCGGTGAAGGAACAATGACTTCATCTCCGGGTTGTATTGTGGCCATCATGGTATAGAATAGAATAGGCTTAGCCCCAGGGGTTACCAAGATATTATCCGGTGTGCTGGTGAGGTGCTTGTACTTATTGACATAGGTGGAAATGGCTTGACGCAGCGGTAATATGCCAGTAGCCGGTGCATAGTGTGTTTGCCCGGAACGAAGGGCTTTTATCCCGGCTTCTACGATGTTTTCGGGGGTATTAAAATCTGGTTCACCCAGTTCGAGGTGGACTACTTTATGCCCAGCCTCCTCATAAGCTTTTGATTTTTGTTTGATTTCAAAACCAGAGATGATGGTCATATGTTTGAGATTTTCTTTGATTAAGGTTTCAATCATGGGTTCGCTCCTTTGTTCACTCATGAAAAAATTATATCAAATGTTGACTAGAATTGCATTAACCGTTTTCGATAAAAAGATATCCAACAATGATGTCTGATTGAATTGGATAAGGGAGAGTACTATGAAAGACAATCAAAGAAAGGGCCGAATTGAGGTGAAGGGCCTGAAGCATACCTTTGTCATGGGACAGGTTGATGTTCCGGTGTTGCATGGGATTGATTTTGTGGTTCAACCGGGTGGTTTTACAGCGTTGTGCGGATCGTCCGGATCAGGAAAATCCACATTGCTTAATCTGATTGGAGGGTTAACCAAACCGACCGAAGGTAGTATTGAGCTGGATGGCCAGATCGTTTCGGTGATGAGTGAGAATGAATTATGTGTATTCCGCAGGGACAATATTGGATTCATTTTTCAGTCTTACAACCTCATGCCGTATCTAACGGCCCTGGAAAATGTGGAACTAGCACTCATTTTTGGGGAAATGCCAGAGGAAAAAAGACGAGAACAGGCCATTGAGATGTTGCAAAAAGTGGGTTTGGAAGATCGGATGCATCATAAACCCAGTGAGTTGTCTGGCGGTCAGCAGCAACGTGTTTCTGTGGCCAGGGCTTTGGTTACCAATCCCAAGGTGGTTCTGGCGGATGAACCAACAGGCAATTTGGATTCTCAGACAGGGGATGATATTTTGCAGTTGCTTCGTTCGCTGAATGAAAAACAGCAGAGTACCTTTTTGATCGTGACCCATGATGCCAAGATTGCAGAAGCCTGTGATCATACCATTTTTTTGGAAGATGGTGTGATTGTAAAAGAATGGAGAAATCACCATGCGCATTAAAGATGGAATGATGATTTCCATTCGTAATTTAAAGAAGAGAAGAGGTCGCACAGTCCTCACGGCACTGGGTGTGGCCATTGGGACATCTGCCATTGTCAGCATGTTGGCATTGGGGTTGGGACTGCAGAAGAATGCACAGGAATCCTTTGGAAATTTTGGAGACCTAAGTATTTTGGATGTTTATCCCAACTGGGCTACCGTAGCCCCAGGAGAACAAGGTTATATCTCTTTTGAACAGATGCAGTCCTTAGAAACCATCTATGGCATCGATGCAGTCATGCCAGTTGTCAGTTATTACGGCATGACCGAAATGAGGCTGGGAAGACAATACAATGGAGCCCGTATTGAAGGGATTGACTTCACCAAGGCGGAGTTGTTCGGCCTAGAGGTAGGTGAAGGCCGTCTGGCTGATGGAAGCATCCGGGAAGGGATGGTATCCTATCGATTCCCAGAAGAATTCTATGAGCAAATCAAGATAAGACCAGTCCGAGGAGAGGAATCCCCCGATGTCAAGGATCCTTTTATGGCGCAGCCTTATCAGGAAAGTGTATATACTTCAGGCAGGATTCCCGTAATCGATAAGGCTGTGGTGGTTTCCCAAGTGCAATATTTAGGCATGAATGAAACCAAAAAAAAGGAATACAAGATTCTGGTATCGGGTATTTTTCAGGAGAACACCATGAGTTATGGTGGGGTTATGTACCTACCCATTGAGTTGGTGGAGGAGATGAATGCCTGGAATAGTGGGGAACAGCTAAAAGGACGCGGTAGGGAAGAAGAAAAGGGCTATACCAATGTCAAGGTCAAGGTCAGCAATAATGATCTCATTCCTCAGGTAGTTGAGGAGATTCGGTTGCAAGGGTTGGAAACCTGGTCTCCGACCGATATGCTCGAAGAGTTGAATCGGGTCTTCCTCATTATTCAGCTCATTTTGGGCGGTATCGGTTCGGTGGCATTGTTGGTGGCGACCATCGGCATTGTGAATACGATGACCATGGCTATCTTGGAGAGGAATCGAGAAATTGGTGTGATGAAGGTTTTGGGTGCGTCCCTGGCCAATATCAAACTTCTATTTTTGGTGGAATCAGGCATCATTGGTCTATTGGGTGGCTTGGTGGGCTTGGTGGCCAGTTTTGGTGTTGTGGCCATTGTCAATGTGGTCGGTCTGAATATGATGCAGGGTCAGTTCCAATCGGATTTGGCCATTATCCCTTGGTGGCTCATCCTGTTTGCGATGGGTTTTTCGTTGATAGTCGGTTTACTGGCAGGATTGTATCCAGCCAGTAAAGCAGCCAGAATCAGTCCTTTGGAAGCCATACGAAATGAGTAGGAGATATGATGAAGAATTCAAGTAAGAAGAAAATGAGAAATCCCTGGTTGATTTTTAAATCTTGGAAAAGACCCGTGCAGGTTTTGATCGTATTGGGTGTGGTTGCCTTGGGTTGGGTGGGAATACAACGTCTAACGAATCAGATGCCTGCTGAGGAAAGCATGGAAGAATTTCCCATGGTATATCAGGAAGTGGCGGTGGAACGAGGCGAAGTCAAGAGAACCATCTACGTCACGGGCAATGCTTTGGCAGAACAAGAGCAAGTGCTGGCGGGTGTGCCGGGAAAGATATTGAGTAAGGTCAATGTGCAAGAAGGCGATCGTGTGCAGGCTGGCGATATTATCTATGAAATCGATGATACGGAAGCCAGGCTAAAATATCAGCTGCAGCTTTTGGAGTATGAGAGAATGGTACAAGAAAGCAAAGTGAACCCTGCTTCAGGTGTTGCCATTCGAAGTGATAACGCTGGTGAAATCGTTTCTTTGGATATTGCTGTGGGTTCGGAGGTCACCCCGGATACCGTGGTGGCAACGATTGAAAACAAAGCTTTGCTTGAAGTGCGTAACGCACTGAGTATCAATGATTATGGTCTTTTTCAAGAGGGGGAAGTGGTACAGGTTCTCTTTCCCCAGTTTATGAGTTTCTTAGAGGGAACCATACGTAAAATCGACGGGGTAAATACACCGACACCTGGAGGAGGATTGATTCGTTATGTGACGGTGGAAATTGTCAATCCAGGTGGCATCACGGAAGGACAGACAGCCAAGATTCAGACCCAAAAAGGAGAAAGAGTCGTCAGTGCCATGCAGGGAGCACCTGTAGAATATGCCCAGACCGAAATGGTGGAGGCAGGAATTCGGGGTACGATTGCTTCTTTGGAGGTCGCGACAGGGGATATGATTTCACAAGGAACCATTTTGGCCAAAGTAGATGCTGCTAGCTATGAACTGGGAACCTTGGAAACCAAATTATTGTTGCAGGAAAAAAAGCTGGCGCTGGAGGAGACGAAAAAAAATCTCGACCAGTATGTGGCCAGGGCTGAATTTGATGGAACGGTGATTGAACTGAATGTCAAAGAAGGAGAAGCAATACCGAATGACTTGAATGCGGCCGTCATTGCCAACGTGGACAATCTGATCATGAGGGTCATCATTGATGAGTATGATATTGGCCAAGTCTATGTAGGCCAGATGGCGGAGGTTTATTTTACTGCATTTGGCAACGAGTCCTTTCCCGGGGTGGTGTCGCAGGTGGGGCAACGAGGTGTGATGGAAAATGGCAGCGTCAATTTCAGAGCTTCCGTCAGCATCAAAGGAAATGATCGCATTAGGGCTGGCATGAGCGGCGATGCAGATGTTTTTGTAGAGAACAAAGAGGATGTGCTGCGGGTACCGCGAGAAGCCATTACGTTGCTTGATGAAGGCCTGGGTATCGTACAGATTCTCGGGTCAGAAGGATTGCCGGAACCCAAAGAAGTGGTGACTGGTTCAGAGGGGGATTACTTTGTAGAAATTGTATCGGGACTCGTTGAAGGGGATCTGATCGTTCTTTTCTCAGGTGGGCAGGGACAAAACTTTGCCACAAAAGAAATCATGTATTAGAATAAAGAGATGCTGCAATGAGCAGCATCTCTTTATTTTGAAGGAACAAAGGGCAAAGGAGCATACTATGGAGATCGTAAAACAGTTAGCGGAAGAACTGGGTATCAGTAGCAAACAAGTGCAAGTCACCATAACCTTAATGGACGAAGGCAATACCGTGCCGTTTATTGCGCGCTACCGCAAAGAGATGACGGGAGGGCTGGATGATGAAGTGCTTCGCACCATGGAGGAACGGTTGCTGTATTTAAGGGGTTTGGCCAAGAAGAAAGATGATGTGCGCCGGCTCTTGACGGAAATGGGCTTGGAGGACGAGGCATTGATGCAACAGATCCAGAATTGCCAAACGCTGGTGGAGGTCGAGGATCTATACCGTCCGTATCGTCCCAAAAGAAAAACCAGGGCTTCTGAAGCCAAGCGAAAAGGATTGGAAGCGCTGGCGGATCTTATGCTCAGTACATTGGTAGGAGACAAAGAACGTTTGGTTGCTCTTTTTGTCCGGCCAGAGATGGAAGTGATGGACCTGCAAGAGGCCATTTCGGGAGCCAAGGATATTTTGGCGGAGCGATTTACAGAGGATCCTGATATCAGAAAAAGAGCCAGGAAAATTTTTATGGAAAAAGGGTTGGTGAAGGCTCAGGGGCGTTTGAACAATGAAGAGCGAACAGCCTATGAAATGTATTATGATTATGCTGAATCGTTGTCTCATATCGCTGCTCACCGTTATTTGGCACTGACCCGCGGAGAAAAAGAAGGTATCCTCCAGGTGGATTTTTCTTTTCCTGATTTGGAGGTCATGGACATCATTCTAACAAAAAATGTACAACAGAAAGTGCTTTTTTTACGAGAAATCAAAGAGAGTGTGCTGGACGGCTACAAACGTTTGTTGCTTCCTTCATTGGAGAGAGATATTCGCCATGAGCTCAAAGAAAAAGCAGAGGAGAAAGCCATTCGGGTTTTTGCGGCCAATGTGAAGAAACTGCTTTTACAGCCACCCATCAAGGGGCTGAATGTGCTTGGCTTTGATCCTGCCTTTCGGACTGGCTGCAAGTTGGCCTGTGTGGATGCCTCCGGCAAGCTATTGGAGACTGCGGTCATTTATCCTACGGAACCACACAAAAGAACAGAGGAAAGTCAAATCGCATTACAACGCATGGTGAATACGCATCATATCAGGGCGATATCCTTGGGCAACGGAACAGCTTGTCGTGAAAGTGAGCAGTTTTTGATGCAGACGATTGAACAAAAACACCTGGATACCCAGTACACCATTACCAATGAAGCGGGGGCGTCCGTGTATTCTGCCAGCAAATTGGCACAGAAAGAGTTTCCTGCTCTGGATGTTACGTTACGTAGTGCCATTTCCATTGCCAGACGTCTTATCGACCCGCTGGCAGAGTTGGTCAAAATCGAGCCTAAGGCCATTGGTGTGGGGCAGTATCAGCACGATGTAGACCAGAAATTATTGGGGACTGCTTTGGATGCGGTGGTAGAGGATTGTGTCAACCTGGTTGGTGTGAATCTGAATACGGCTTCTGTTGCTTTGTTGTCCAGAGTGAGTGGCCTTTCGCCCAAACTGGCTCAGCAAATTGTGGATTACCGGGAAGAAAAAGGACTTTTTGCTGCCAGACATGAACTGCTTAGCATAAAGGGCATAGGGCCCAAGGCTTATGAGCAGGCAGCGGGTTTTTTGCGAATCCCTGAGGGCATCAATCCATTGGACAATACGGGCGTGCACCCTGAGGCCTACGCACCGACGGAGAATTTTTTAACGATGAACCAACTTTCTGTAGGGGATGCTGAAGCCCTACGCAAGATTGATGTAGAAGAACAGGCCAAGCTACTGGGGCTTGGTATTCCTACTCTGCGTGATATCGTACAGGAATTATTGAAGCCAGGTCGCGACCCGCGTGAAGATTTGCCATTGCCTTTGTTTAAATCCACTGTTGTGGACATCAAAGATCTCAAGATAGGGATGGTCCTTCGAGGGGTAGTGCGTAATGTGGTGGATTTTGGTGCTTTTGTAGATATTGGGGTGCATCAGGATGGGTTGGTACACATCTCGGAATTGTCAGATCAATTCGTTCGCAATGCCCTTGAGAATATTGGGGTTGGTGATCAGGTGGATGTCAGGGTCATTGGGATAGAAGAAGAGAGAGAGCGGGTATCTCTTTCTATGAAGGGGCTGAATCGTAAATGAAATTGACGGATATACAGGTTATACGTGGACTGCAAAAAAAATATGGTTTTCGGACCAAGAAAAAATTCGGTCAGAACTTTCTTTTAGACACAGGGGTCATAGAAGATATTTTAGAAGCCTCCATGATCACGCCAGAAGATGTTGTGGTGGAAATCGGGCCAGGTATCGGGACGTTGACGCAGGCATTGTGTGAACGGGGTTGTCGGGTATTGGCAGTAGAAATAGATGAAAAACTCTCGATGTTGTTGCAAGAGTCGGTGCCTTATGATAATTTGCAAGTTCTGTTTCGCGATGTGTTAAAGACTGATCTGGATAAGGAGGTGCGCCTGCGTTATCAAGTGGATCGCTATAAGGTGGTGGCCAATCTTCCTTACTACATCACTTCGCCAATTATCATGAAATTGTTGCAGAGTCACCAGAACATTCAATCGATAACGGTGATGACCCAAAAAGAAGTAGCAGAGCGCATGCAGGCTTCTCCAGGAGGCAAAGAGTATGGTTCTCTTTCTGTGGCCGTACAGTATTATGCCCATGTTGAGTTGGTAAGAACGGTTCCGCCTGAATCGTTCAGTCCGGCGCCCCAAGTGGACTCGGCGGTGATTCATTTGGAGGTATTAGAAGAGCCTTTTGTTTTGGTGCAAGAGGAAGAACTGTTCTTTGCTTTGGTCAAAGGCGCCTTTCAGCAACGGCGGAAAACATTGCTGAATACGTTGTCCCACAACATTACTTGGTTGAGCAAAGAGCAGTGGAAGAAGCTTTTTTTATCGATCGATATGGATGGGCAAAGACGAGGAGAAACCTTAAGTTTACAGGAGTTTGCCACGATATCCAATGCTTTGAGCCGAGAAAAAAGTTTGCGCTGAATGCTGAAATAGTGATTGACAAGTATAAAGCTATCAAGTAAAATATTTCTTTACTTTTCGGGTCTCACGTGATATAGTTGTGGTGTTACGTGAGAAAAGAGGTGGTACTGTGGCCAACAAACAGGAAATTTCAGATATCAGAGACAATCTACAAGAAAACATTGGCAATGAAGTGGTTGTCCGTGCCAATACCGGTCGCAAAAGAATTGTGGAGAAGAGCGGAATTATTGAGCAAACCTACCCCAACGTATTCGTGGTTCTGGTAGATGCCAGTCAAAATGAAGCCTGTAGACGCATGTCTTTTAGTTACATCGATGTATTGACCAAAACGGTGGAATTGGAGATTTGCACGGGTTAAACCAGAGAGCTTTGTGCTCTCTCTTTTTTTGGAGGTATATATGAATCCTATAGCATTTCAAATTGGACCTCTTTCGGTCCATTGGTATGGTCTTTTGATTGGTTTGGGTATTTTGCTGGCTTTGGGATTGGTTTATCAGGAGAGCAAGCGGAGAAAGTTGAATCCGGATACAGTTCTGGATGGGTGTATTTATATGCTACCCTTCGCTTTTCTTGGAGCCAGATTGTATTATGTTGTTTTTAATTTTTCTTGGTATTGGGAAAATCCGTCAGAGATTCTAAAGGTTTGGCATGGTGGTTTGGCCATACATGGTGGTGTCCTGGTGGGATTGGTATTTTTGGTTTTTTATGCCAAGAAGAAACATCTTGTGCCCTTGGAATTGTTGGATATTTTGGCACCGGCTGTTGTTTTGGCACAGGCCATCGGGCGATGGGGTAACTTTGTGAATCAGGAAGCCCATGGTTCGCCAGTGAGTGAATCTTTTATAGCACGATTCCCATCTTTTATTCAAAGAGGCATGTTGATCGATGGCGTTTACTATCATCCGACATTTTTATATGAATCATTGTGGAATATGGGTGTTTTTTTATTTCTTATGTTGTTGACCCGAAAAAGCCCCAGACCGCATGGTAAAATTTTGGCTGCTTATCTGGGACTGTATTCTTTGGGACGTTTTTTTATCGAGGATCTTCGTACGGATTCACTGATGTACGGACCTTTTCAGGTGGCCAGAATGGTGAGCCTGATCGGTATGGTGTTGGCAGTGGTTATTCTTTGCTGGTTGTACTGTAACCCATCTGCACTGGCGTCAAGAAAAAACAATCAGGATCAATCATAGGGATACCGAGATCAAAAAAGCTTGGCCAATTAAAATGGCCAAGCTTTTTTGTTTCTACAATTTGTTTTGTCCGTCTGGGTAGAGTTTTTTGTATAAGAGATAGCTGTAGATCATGGGAACAAAAGCGGCCAACAAGATACCGCCTATGGGGATAAAATAAAATGCTGGGTGATCGATAAAAGCCCCCAATACAAATAATGCACCTGCGATGGCCATCAGAGGGCCTGCCAGTCGATGGGTCTTTTTCCAGACATCCTCACTGGCCAATGTCCATGGCGTTTTTACTCCTACAAAGTAATTGTGTTTGACCTTTCCCAAATAATTGCCGATGAGAATGAATAGAAAACCTATTGATATGTTCACCAGAAATGAGATGTTCAAAGGGACACCCAAAGCATAGAGCATACTGATGACGTAGAGCATAGTCATTAGTGCGAGGACGCTGATTTTCAAAACTTGATACGGCTTTTTGAATTGATCATAGTTTTTGTGACGAGGGTCAATCATAGGCAAAAAATGAAACATGAGCAACAGACCCAGAATAATGAGAGGCATGCCGTAGGTACCAAAGGCTCTGCCAGAATATCCATCAACTTCTCCTCTCATATTCCAATGAGAAGGAATTTGTTCCGGAAGGTGAGGATAAGCGAGCGTGCCCAACAGTAGCATGAGAGCAATAAAAATGAGGGAAATGAGATTTCCTTTGTCGGCCCAAAAACCTTGCTTATTGTTCATGTGTGGTCTCTCCTTTGTCTTTTAACTCAAGCAACCAGCGCATGATACTCTCGAATACACTGGTGTTGATGGAGTAAATGATTTTCTGACCCTGACGTTCATCTGACACCAAGTCAGCATGTTTTAGGACGCTAAGATGTCTTGAAATGCTTGGTTGTGAGATATGGAAAGCTTCAGCAATTTCATTGACTGAGAGGTCTCTTTTGGTCAGCATCTCCAATATTTTTCGCCGTGTAGGGTCAGACAGAGCCTTGAAACTATCGTTGAATGTCATGGTCCCTCCTTTATATAGAAGT
>DIET01000039.1:31251-33199 GCA_002418765.1 Peptococcaceae bacterium UBA5767
GCATAAAGAGTGGGGTACCTATATACCTGTCTTTGACAGTTGTAGCATAGAATAGGCCCGGAAACGTATATTCATCAACGTTTTCCGGGCCTACTGTTGTTTTTAAAAGTGCGTACTTTTTTACTTTTTTGTAGCTTTAAAGATTTTTTTCATCTGTTTGTTGCTGACGATTTGGTAATCTGTTCTGAACCCGAATGCCTCATGTAGAGCATCCGTAAAATCTGTTCTGGTATAGGTTGGGACATAACCCTCGGTAGGAATCGTGTGAAAATTCATATCTCTTAAGCCAGTCACAATCTCATGACTCGTAAACTTTTGATTAAGTTTCTTTTCTAGATACCTGAAAAGAGTCAAGGCAAGAAAGCAAGTAGTGAAATGAGCTTGAATCCGATCATCTCGACTTAAGTAGACCGGTCTGGCTTTGAACTCACTTTTCATCAGACGGAAGGATTCTTCGATCTCCCAACGTCGATTGTTAATCTTCGTGATGGTGGAAGCTTCCTCATCCAGGTTGGTGCATATAGCATAAAATCCATCAAAGATTTCTTCATCAATAATGGCTTTCTCATTTAAACTGTAAAGAACCTTCTTGGCAACCTCACCATCGGGTGTGACATTGGTGGGAGAAATGAAACGCTTAAAGTCATTCTGATTTTTCTTTTTGATGTCCGCTGGTCTGGTTTCCATCAGTTTGATGGCACGTTCCAGCTGCCTGTTTCTGATTTGTCTTTGGTAGTCTCGATACTTTAAAGAGAAGGTGACAATCAGCTTCTGTTCCAGCCCATCTTCTTGGATCCAACGTTCCTTGAAGAAGGTTTCTGTTTTATATTTTTCATAAATTGCTTTGTCCTCATCAAGCTTTTCAAGATCAAAGGTTTTGTTGGTACCGGAAAGATGCCAACCGGCAGGGTCCAGCGCCCACTCCTTCAAATGGTTTTTTAGCTTCTTGACAGATTGGGTGGTAATGAATGCCCGATTTTTTTTATTGTTGAACATACGATTTTCCAAGGAGGAAAGTCCCGCGTCTGTGCAGACAATGAACTTTGAAAGTTCAAAGTCCTGAAGTATTTTTTCTTCCAAAGGACGCAGTGTAGTTTGTTCGTTGGTGTTGCCGCTGTGAATGCTGAAGGCAAGAGGAATTCCATCACCGTCCATAAACAAGCCCATCTCCACGATTGGATTAGGTTTGTGGTCCTTGCCGAAACCGTACTGTTTAAGCCCACTTTCCTGTTCGATTTCAAAGAAGTAATTGGTGCAATCATAGTAAAGGATCCGATCGTTTCTCATTGAAATGGACAAACTGTTTTTATACAGCTCGGATTGGATAAAATCCGTTTCTTTGGCCAATACCTCCAAGGCACTGTAGACGTGCTGCAATTTGAAGTCGGGTTGTTCCATGAAGCGGCGTGATTCCTGGTAGGTATTGAGTTTCGATGAGGGGAACAGAATTCTGCCGTATATCAGACTTGAAAGAATGGAGTCTAAATTAAAAGTAAATTTGTAGTTATGAGAGATTTTTCTGCAGATTCGGTGCAACCCCAACTGATGGTAGAGTTGTTGCAGGAAAAGATACCCACCATTAAATGCCCTTTGTTCATCCTTATCGATGACTTTTGATTGATTGTACTTTACGAGGACATCCCGGCGTAGTTCCTTTTCCTGTTGATTCAACTGTTCAATGTAGTTCCTCGCCCATTCGTAGGGGTCTTGTCCCTTTAATTTTTCCCGGAGTTGCGCTTCCGTTCCAAGCGTCTCGACGATTACAGAAGTATTGGACTGGGTTTTACTGTTGTAGACCGATTTAATGACATAAAGTGAAGCAGCATTTTTGGATTTGGTTACTTTAAGTCTCATAAAAATCATCACCTCTCTACACATTATAACACAGTGCGATAAAGTACGATATATAAAATCAGTAAAAAGGCAAAAAAAATAAGCCCTATCAAGG
>DIET01000028.1 GCA_002418765.1 Peptococcaceae bacterium UBA5767
CCCAGCTGAGCTAATCGCCCGAATCATTTGACGCAAGTATGATTATACTGATGAACAAGAAGCTTGTCAACACCTTTCACTAGTTTTTTACTCCTGGTCAAATGAAAGGCCCGCCAGCATCAAGCCTCATATAAAGCCGTATAAAATGGCTCGATTGCTTCATTAAGAGACAAATAAATCTGATAGAATTTTTCATATTCTCTGGTTGCTGCCGGGTCGGGTTCAATCTGGGGACCCACTCGAATCCAATCTCTTTCCAAGACATCAAAATCAGAAAAAAGACCTACCGCAATACCTGCAATATAAGCTATACCCAAAGCAGCACCACCTTCTGCAACAGATTGAACTGGTCTTCCTAAACAATCGCTCAAAATCTGACACCATAATTCTGACTTGGCGCCGCCGCCAGTCACAACAATACGGCACACAGGATCTTCAATAGCATCCATCCCTTGCTTCATTCCAAAACTTAGTCCTTCTAACAGAGAGCGATAAAGATGTATTGGTGTATGCACCAAATCGAGTCCAAAAATACCACCTTTGGCCAAGGCATTGGGCGTAGGAGTTCGAATACCCAAATAATGAGGAAGCGTAATCAATTTCTGTGAACCGATAGGTAATTTGGATGCCTCATCATTTAAATCGTCATATTGATACTGATTTCCTAGTAAGATTTTCCTCAACCACTCTAAGCCCTGTCCACACGCAATCAAGTTGGCTTTCCAATCCACAGTCCTACCTTCATCTGAAATATGGATGCCACCCATCACATCAAATAATTCCTTTTTACACATGATCTGGGTACCAGCAGTCCCAAGATAGATCATCATGTCACCTCTATGAATGGCTCCATACCCCACCAAACTGGCATAACTATCTCCTGTACCCACAATCACAGGGATACCTGCTGGCAAACCTGCTTCCTTTGCACGAAGATCTGTATATCCAGCAACCTGATTCATAGGCCCTACCGGTGGCAATTTGGCAACATCGATTCCCAATGCTTCGCAAGCTTCCTCAATCCACTCATTGGTTTCACAATTAAATATTTCACCGTACACATTGGCTGTATCCACATCAATCATTACTTGGCCAGTTAACTTGGCAACCAGATAACTATGAGGCAAAGTGAAATAACGAGTTCTATCATATAGCTCCGGCTCATTTTCTTTGAACCATAAAATTTTTGGTACTACCTTCTCTAATGAAATCTGGTTTTCCAATATCGTGTTGGCTTCTTCTAACTGCTTAATAGCACGATTATCCACAAACAACATAGCATTTCGAAGTGGATTCCCTTGTTCATCGACAGCCATCATCGTGGGCACCAACGCATCAATGCCGATAGCTTGTATCAACTTTGGATTGATACCTGAATCAGAAAGCATAACCCTACAGATATCGGTAAAGGTCTCCCAATAATCTTTTTCAGGACTGTGTTCAGCCCAACCAGCCTGAGGTCTTTGTATGCTATAAGAAATGCTTGCCTCGGCGATTACCTTTCCCTCCAGATCGACAATGATTCCCTTGGCACTCTGTGTCCCGACATCAAAGCCCAATAAGTATCGTTCCATATTATCCCCTTTATTTATAAGAGAAGGGATATGCCACATATCCCCTCTTTCAGCATCTATTCTGCTTCATTAAACAACACAACCACACGATACGTATCCATTTCCTGTGCTCGCTGGAATGCTACATCAATGTTCTCCAGGGAATACGTTTCTGTAACCAAGTCTGACACATCAATCAATTTTTCTCCCAGCATTCTAGCTGATTTTTGAAAACTATCTTTCGTTGTCTTGATGGCTCCCGTAATCACAATTTCATCGTAATGGATATCATTGGGTATGATTCCAATAGGAGTAGCAGGTCTAATGGAACCATAGATAACCATCGTACCGCATTTCACCAAAGAACGGATGCCTTCTTCTACAGCCTTATTCCCTCCCGCAGTGAAAAAACAAGCCTCAGCCCCCCTGCCCTCTGTCAATCCTTTTACAAAGGTCTCCAAATCTTCCTCAAGTGGATTAAGGACATAATCCGCCCCAGCGTTTAATCCTTTCTCACGCCGCACCCAATCAGGTTCACTAAGTACAACGATTGCCCCTTGGAGCTTGGCCAACTTAATATGAAGCAGGCCCATGACCCCAGCCCCTTGCACGATCGCTATATCACCTAACTGCAGATTCCCTTTTTCTATACTACGCGTAACACAAGCCAGCGGCTCTGCCAGCGTTGCATGAGTTACATCAAGCTGTTCAGAAATCGGAAATACTTCATACCCTCTCACAAGCATGTATTCAGCCAAACCACCTGGACCCCACAAAGCACCCTTCTCATGAGTTTCATCTGCATTCTCGCACAAGTGATCTAGACCTCTACGACAGAAATAACACTCCCCGCATCGAGTCAGCGATGCCACCACGATCTTCTGTCCTTTATGGAGATTCTGTGACACTCCCTCTCCCCATTGAACAACTTCACCACTTATTTCATGCCCTCCATGAAAGGGGTAATCTTTCACGCCACCATTATAATACCGCTGCTCCATGGTACAAATCCCGACAGCTTTTACTCTTACCAATACTTGCCCATAACCAGGTTCTGGTATCGGAGCATCTTGAATTTCAATCTTTTCTTTTTCAATAATAATAGCTCTTTTCATCCATCCTCCTAGCGCAAAATTTTCTCTACATCGCTTTTGCTGGCACCACCATGGATAACTTCAGCTAACGCCTTGGTCATTAAACCAGGATTTTTATGACCCCAAACATTTCTTCCAATGGCTACACCACTGGCTCCAGCATCAAGCGCATCTTTTATGGACAATACAAAATCGATATCATTATCTGTTTTGGCACCTCCCAAAACAAAGATGGGAGCAAATGAATATTTGACCACATCAGCAAAATTCTCACAATAAGGCATTTTTATCATATCCACCCCTATCTCGCTGGCTATTCTAGCATTGGCCGCCAGATTTAGCACATTCTTCAATTCTTTGGGACTATCAAAACCTCCCGGAACCACCTCTCCAATAACTGGCATATTCCAAGGTTCACATTCATTCACTGTTTCAGCAATGGCATCCAACGTAACTTCTTCCACTCCCATTCCCGTACCACCATTTACGATGACTGCATCAGCATCCAAGGCTAACGCTTGATCAATACCAAACGTTCTTCTGCTAAGGTGAACATCTTTAGTCATTAAGGATGGAGGAAGATCAAGTCTTAAGATCAGACCCATTCCAATCATTTCTTTTTCATATTTTTTTGCAGCACCAGGATTCAGCAAAACAGCATCAGCTCCACCCTTTTTGATCAACTCTATTACCTCACCCATGCGCTCCAAGCCTACAGGCGCAGCATTGGTCCCATGATCCATAGCCACAATAAAAGCTCTACCATCATTCTGGATGATCCTGCTCATTCTACGTTCTTTTCCCATTACTATTCTCCTCCACTATCATGTTTTTTTGAAGGTCCAAAGCAATAGCATGGACCCATCCTTTTCCCATCAATCTTGCTTTTTGCCGTAGTTCCCCATTCTCTATTACTGGATAATAATCCGTCTTATGTGCAAAAATCATCTGATATAGCTCAGCATTGATATCATTGCAAAGGTGTGAGATGATCGTTTTTTGTCTGGCTACACATTCCTTACCAAAACTCCCATTGGCGCCAACAAAAATGAGTTTTTTTCTCTTCTTAATTCTACTTTGAAATGTCCAGGATTCATCTTTATTGCTAACCATCTCGTTGAAACGAAAACAACGATCAATCAGCATCTTGCACTGGGCGTTCAATCCTCCATAGTACGTTGGAGCGCTCACAATCATTCCATCTGCATCTTCAATATCCTTATATACTAATGTCATATCATCTTGCAGAGAGCATGACTCATTTTTACGACAATACCCACAATCTTGGCAAGGCCGAAAAGACAAACTATTGATGTATATTTTCTTAATATGCAATGAATGATCACATAAGGTCTCTTTTGCACCTTGCAAAAGTTCATCCACCAATATATCTGTATTCCTACCTTTTTTTGGTGAACATGCCAATGCCAATAAATTCATACACACTCCTTTTTATTCACTATACAACTTCATCTCAAATACATACTTGTCCCCTCGATGCCAGGAATAAGTTACCTCCATTGGTTTGTTACCATCACTATATGTGATACGTTCCACAAAAAACATAGCCACACCTTCTTCTACTTCCAGCAATTCTGCCGTCTCCAAACTGGAATTCTTAGACTCAATTTTTTGCGTAGCATAAACGGGTTCAACATCGTAATGTTCGCTCATTGTTTCATATAAGCCCAAATGCGTAAAATCATATTGTTCCAGATCCGGGAACATCGCAGCCGGCAGATGCGTTGTCTGATAAGAAATCGGGGTATTGTTGGCATACCTGACACGTTTCATCTGGTAGATTTGCTCTTTGGCTTTCATATTCAGCGTCTCCTGAATATCTTCTGTTGGAATCAGCTTTTCAATAGAAATCACTTTGGATTTTGATTGATAGCCTTTCCTTTGCATATCCTCAGCAAATCCAGTCAATGTGGCTACGGATTTCTCAACTCTCGGAGTACAAACAAAAGTCCCTTTGCCATGAACTCGATAAAGATAGCCATCATTGACCAATTGCGTAACAGCATGTCTTGCTGTCATACGGCTTATATCATAACGTTTTGCCAATTTCTCTTCAGATTCAATGCGATCTCCAGGTTGGAGATACCCCGCATTAATATCTTGAAGAATCTCTTGCTTGATTTGATAATAAATAGGAATGGGAATACTGGTATCAATAGCCATCATGTCCTCCTGAACTCGTATATACAACTACACATGAATTATATGCTATATTGGTACGCAATTCAATACAAAAAAATAAAACGTCAAAGACGTTTTATTAAATGGAAACACAGTAAGCCTGATTCTGTCATAGGATAATCATCTTTCTTATCTTGTAAACAAGATACTTGACCTCAGTTCATTTTCTTCAACCAAGTTCCCCTCTCAGAGGGTTTCTAGCAAGGTGGGGTTTACGTCGTCTCACTCCCCTTGTTGCCAAGAGGCATCGTCACTATAGCACTTTAAAGATAGTTTTTTCCAAAAGGAAAATTTCTCTGCCGTAAGGTTACCCTCCCACGACTTACGTCATGCACCTTCCCTGTAAGCGGGCTCCACACCCGGTGTAAATCACCTCTCAGCTTACGCTAGCCAGGACTTTCCTCACAACTTACGTTGCGCGATTATCTCGTGCTTCCAATATTATTATAATCTATTCCTGCACAATATCAAATTTTTTCTCCTTTATAATCGTTGCTAGCATTTCTTCAAAAAACTCTCGGCAATCATTAAGTACAGCTTCAATCCCTTCTGCACTTAGGCCGTCAATATGCACTCCTCCTGTTACCACAACCGGTTGATTTAGTGCTATGGCCAACATCTCAGCATTTTTTCGTAATGGAAACTCATCAAGATGCCCCAATCGATTGATCACTGACGATGTTGCACTCATCCCGCCTTGATTCCGCAAACTCTTTCTTGGTTCAGCCCAAACAATCGCGCCAATATGAGTTTGGCCACCGCCTAGGACTATAACAACACCTTGATCCATCAAGGTAACCTGCGCATCATATTCTGTTGTTGTTGTTTGTTTTCGAATAGCAAATGAGTGCATCAACTGATGGATACCCTTTCTCCCGTGGCAATATAGACAGCATTTTCAGCAATATTGGTGATATGATCCCCAATTCTTTCCATAAACTTGGCGGCCAATATAAGTTGCATTGCCTGCTTGGCGGTATTGGGGTCTTGCTTGATTATGATCTCCAGCTCTTTGCCAATGGCCTTGTACAAGTCATCAATCTGATCATCCCACTCACCTATTTTTCTGGCTTCCTCTTTGTCTCCATGAATATAAGCATCCATCGCCTTATTGAGCATCAGATATGCAATCTGCGACATTTTGGGAATATCCACCAATGGTTTGATTAATTCTTCATCTTGCAATTTCACAGTAATCTTGGCAATATCTTCAGCGTAATCAGCAATACGCTCCAAGTCGATAACCGTCTTGATGCCAGCCTCAATTTTTCTCAGATCAGTAGCCACAGGTTGTTGTGTTGCAATCAAAAGAATACAAGCCTGTTCAATCTCCTGCATTTTTTCGTCAATCCGATCGTCAGATGCGATGACCTCTTTCGCAAGCGTAACATCCTTATTCTTCAAGGATTCTGTAGCCTTAACGATAGACTCATTGGTCATCATAGCCATGCCTAAAATTTCATTTTGTAAATGTTCTAGCTCTCTTACAAATTCTTCTCTAGTTTTCATAGCAAATGATTCCTCTCTTTCTCCCCTAATATCCATAATAGCAACCATACCGTTGCGCCATATACTATACGAAAATATCAATCCCTCATTATCCATTCAATGTGGAATAAAAGATACCATGAAACAGATTTGGTGTCAAACCATTCAGCACACCAACACACACTGAAATCGAAGCCATCAAGCCTTACCCACAAACATGACATTTGACTTCATTATAATCGTTGCAAGCTTATCTTGTGTTAGCAAAAGATTAATCTTAAGTTAAGATTCATAACAATTCGCTTTCAATGAAACGCAGCAAAACATCTTCTCCTTCTTTCGCTTTTTCCATGATGGCTGTGCCTACGATCATTCCATCTACTTTACCCTGCAACCTCAGCATATCCTCATGATTTCTTATTCCAAATCCTACAGCTATAGGGAGATGACTTTCCCCTCTTACCTCCTCTAGAAAAGACAAAACTTCCTGATCAAAATGTGCCTTACCACCAGTTACCCCAGAATAGGAAACGCAATAGACAAACCCAGTCATATCTTTGAGAATTTCTCGAATACGACAATGACTTTGCTTAGATACCAGTGGTATAAGGGAAAATTCTGTTTCCTGTTCATTTTTTCTTTTCATTTCTATTCGTAAAGGTTCTCTATGCTCCATAGGCAGATCAGGTACGACAAGACCATCTACACCAGCACTTCTTGAAGCACGAACAAACTCCTCGATACCATAGGTCAGGATTGTATTATAATACACCAACAAAACAATAGGTTTTTCAGTTTCATTTCGTATTTTCCTCACCATATTAAACACGCAACCTGGTGTTGTACCTGACTGAATAGCACGAATGGCGGCCTGCTGTAATACTGGTCCATCAGCCAATGGATCAGAATACGGAACGCCCAATTCCAAGATATCCATACCCGTTGCCAACATTTTTGTACCCAACCGAACGGTGTCGCCAATAAATGGATCTCCAGCCGTCAGATACCCTATCAATACTTTTTTACCACTCTGAGCTTGAAAAGTCTCCTTGATTCTATCCATGGTCTCACCTATACCCTTTCAAGGTCCTTATCACCACGTCCCGACAATAGGATAACCATGCCAAGATGCTTTCCCATTGTTTTGGCGATATCAAGACCTAAGGCGATGGCATGTGCACTTTCAAGAGCAGGTATGATGCCTTCCATTTCTGTCAATATCCTAAATGCATTTTTTGCTTCATCATCTGTTACTGCCATGTAACTGGCTCTTTTGGTTTCCGCCAAAAAAGCATGCAGCGGGCCTACCCCCGGATAATCCAAACCTGCAGAAATCGAGTACGCTGGTAAAATATTACCAACCTGATCTTGCAATACCATCGTCTTCATTCCTTGCAAAATACCTGGCCGCCCTTGATTAATGGCCGCCCCATGGAAAGAGGTATGCATTCCCATTCCTCCAGCTTCTGCACCATAAAGGGCCACCTTATCGTCCAAGAAAGCATCAAAAATACCTGCAGCATTGCTTCCACCACCCACACAGGCCACAACGGCATCAGGTAAAGCACCACACATCTTCTGGTACTGTTCCTTGGTTTCTTTGCCAATCACCGATTGGAATGCCTGCACCATTTCTGGATAGGGCTCTGGGCCTACGACCGATCCAATACAATAATAAGTATCTTCACTATGAGCGCTCCAATGACGAATCGCCTCATTGGTTGCATCTTTTAATGTTTGGCTTCCTGCCTCCACGCTTATCACTTGTGCTCCCAACAACACCATACGTCTCACATTCATTTTTTGGCGCTCAACGTCTTTTTTGCCCATAAAGATTACACATTCCATGGAAAAAAGTGCCGCACCCGTGGCCGTGGCAACACCATGTTGACCAGCTCCCGTTTCTGCCATCACTTTTTTATAACCCATGCGTTTGGCCAAAAGAAGCTGTCCCAATACGTTATTGATTTTATGCGATCCAGTATGATTCAGATCCTCACGCTTCAAATAAATCTTTGCTCCACCTACGTAATTTGATATGTTCTCAGCAAAATATAACGGTGTAGGCCTTCCACTATAATGTTCCAGCATCATCTTCAACTGCCTCTGAAAATTTCCATCTTGCGAAGCTTCAGAAAAGGCCTTTTTTAATTCTATCACGGTACTCATGAGGCTCTCGGGAATAAACGTTCCCCCGTATTCCCCAAAATAATTCTTTCTATGGTTCACGTCTTACCTCCTCTATGCAAATTCTAATTTTCTCTGGGTCTTTCTTTCCGTCTGTCTCGACGCCGCTACTGATATCCACTACACTAGGTCGAAGGGCATGCATAGCCTTTTTAATATTCCCTGCATGTAGCCCTCCAGCCAGCACCAAATGTTCACAGAAAGCTGTACTATCAATAAGTCTCCAATCAAATGTTTGACTAGTACCCCCGGGTTTCTGTGGGGTCATCGAATCCAATACAATCTTATCCACATAAGGAAGATACTTTTGAACCAGAACCATCGAATCCACCTTGCCCGGTAACGCCTTCCATATTATCCCACCGAGCCTATTCACCAAAGCAATTGACTCAGACCCGTGCAATTGCATCACATCAAGACCAACCCACTGACGGATCGAAATCATGCGCTCTACACTTTCATTGACGAAAACTCCTACCCTTTTTATGTCAGGATGAAGAAGTTTTGCCAGTTCTTTAGCACGTGCCGGGGTAACCATCCTTCTTGACTGCGCAAATACAAAACCAATGTATTCTGGTCTGTATTTATTCAATACATCAATGACATCATTATCCATAATGCCACAAATCTTAATATCGGTATTCATCAAAGGCCTCCCTCAGGCTCTTCACTTTCTTTCCAATGGAGTCAACACGCATAAATGCTTCCCCGACCAAGACTGCATCAACCCTTGTTTGTGCCAGCTTTGCCATATCTTCTTTATCCTGTATGCCACTTTCTGAAACCAAAATAGATCCAGCATCGACATGCTTTGATAGAGAAATGGTTGTATCCAATGAAACCCGGAATGTATGTAGGTCTCTATTATTAATGCCCAAGATATGCGCACCAGCTTGCTGAGCTTTTTCTAAATGGTATGCATCATGTGCTTCCACTAGAACATCCATTCCGAGCTCTTCCCCCAATTCCCGGAAATATTGCAACTGATCTTTTTCTAGTAATTCAGCTATCAAGAGAAAGGCCGATGCACCCAATAATCTGCTTTCATAAATTTGGTACTCATCAATAATAAAATCTTTTCTTAGAAGCGGGATACGTGGATAATGCAAAGCGATTTCCCTCAAATAATCATCCGAACCAAGAAAATAATCTTCTTCCGTCAAGATAGATATAGCCTCTACGTGTAATGCATATATACTGGCCAGTCCTTGAGGATCGAACGATTCCCTTATCACTCCTTTGGAAGGTGACGCTTTCTTAATCTCTCCTATAATAGAAATCCCTTTTTTTTCCAATGCCTGCTTAAAACTCGGTACGACCTTTCCCCCACCCCGAACTTCTTCTTTTATTGTCCTCAGAGAAATGGTTTCTTTCTTATACTCAAGCCTTGCCCTCTTGCTTGCTACAATACCCTCCAACATCTCAAGCACCATACCTTTTCGTAGCCAGCCTATACGCTTCCAAAAACGAATATGCCACTCCAGAACTTAGAATATCTTGTGCCATATGAATTCCTTGCCCCAACGTTTCCGCCTTACCACCAATATATATGGCCGCACCTGCATTAATAGCCAGGAAATCAGCTTTCGCTCCTTTCTGAAATCCTTTAAGCAAAGAATAGAGTAGTTCTTTATTGTCCTTCGTATCATGTCCAATGATTTCTTCTAAAGGATACGTGGTCATTTGAAAATCACTTGGATGAATAAAATAATGTTGCTTGGTCCCATTTTTAATCTCACATACCAGGGTTTGGCCACTTACGCTGATTTCATCAAGGCCGTCTAACCCATGGACCACCATGGCCCGATCAATTCCCAATGATAGGAGAGAGTCTGCCATGATTTCTACCAGCCCTTCCTTATTCACCCCTAGCACTTGTCTCTTGACTTGAGCTGGATTGGCCAATGGCCCCAACAAATTGAAAATCGTTCTAAAACCCAGTTCCTTGCGCACAGGGGCTACATTTTTCATAGAAGGATGGAAAAGTGGTGCAAAAAGAAAAACCATCCCAAGTTCCTTATATATTTCACGGGCTTCATCGGCATTCAAATGAATATTGATATCCATCTCTTCCAAGACATCCGCACTTCCACTTTGTGAACTGGCAGATCGATTCCCATGCTTGATAATCTTGACACCTGCTGTAGCGGCTATAAAAGCCGCCGCCGTAGAAACATTGATGGTATTTTTACCATCTCCGCCAGTCCCACACGTATCCAAAGCATTATCCTCCAAATTGGCTAACGAAACCGACTTATCTCGCAATGCCCTGGCGCCACCCAAGATTTCCTGCTTGGTTTCTCCTTTCAACGCCATGGCCGTAAGAAAACTTGCCATTTGTATATAACTGAAGTCACCTGTCATCATATCCAGAAAAATTTCATAACTCTCCTTTGTGGAAAGATGCTCACGATTCATCAACTTATTGATTCTATGATCTCTCATCATTGATCTCCTCCAAAAAAGCTTCAACCATACCAGCACCATACTCAGTCAGAATAGATTCTGGATGAAACTGTACACCATACAATGGTTTCTCTTTGTGCTTGATGGCCATAATAATTCCATCATCTGTCTCTGCCAAAATCTCCAGACAATCTGGAAGTGTATTCCGATCCAAAACCAACGAATGATAACGCCCCACCTTGATTTTTTGCGGTAAAGCAGAGAAAAAAGACGTTTTGCTTGTCTTGATTACTGAAGTCTTACCATGAAAAATCTCGGGGGCATAAATTACATCAGCACCAAAAGCCTGTCCCAATGCTTGATAACCCAAGCATACCCCCAACATAGGTGTTTTGTTTTGATAGGCCTGGATGATTTCCATAGTAAGACCACTATGCTCTGGTCTTCCTGGTCCCGGGGAAAACACAATCACTTCCGGGTGCAATAAATCAATTTCTTCTATACTGATTTCATCATTTCTTTTTACCAATACTTCTTGATGTAAACTCAATAGCAGCTGCATTAAATTGTATGTAAATGAATCATAGTTATCGATCAATAAAATCATAGTAACCTCCTATTCCAAAGCCTTCAAAACGGCTTTTAGCTTATTCTCAGTTTCCACATATTCTGCTTTGGGATCTGATTCAAGGACTATGCCCGCTCCAGCTTGCATGTAGGCAACCCCATCTTTCACGGCCAATGCCCTGATGGTAATACAAGTATCCAATTCACCATTGAAAGAAAAATATCCCACACTACCACCATAAAAACTTCTTTTTACAGGCTCCAACTCATCAATGATTTCCATGGCACGAATCTTCGGTGCTCCACTCAATGTACCAGCAGGAAAGAAAGCCGAAAAGATTTCTGTGCTGGTTTTCTCTTGGCTTGCCAACCCCTCCACATAAGATACCAAGTGCATCACGTGTGAAAATTGATGAACCTCCATCAACCGATTGACTTTTATACTGTCACTGCGCGCAATCTTACCCATGTCATTTCTTCCAAGATCTACCAGCATCATATGTTCAGCACGTTCTTTGGGGTCAGACAACATTTCCTGAGAAAGTGCTTCATCATCCAACGTTGTTTTGCCGCGTCTTCTCGTACCAGCAATAGGGCATGTCACGACTGTATCTCCATTTTTTTCAACCAACATCTCTGGTGAACTGCCAATAATCTGATAATCCATAAAGTTCAAATAGAATAGATATGGTGAAGGGTTTATTTTTCTTAAGCTTCTATAGATTTCGAAAGAAGGTTTTTCTGTCTTGACCTTATACCGCCTGGACAATACCGCCTGAAATACGTCTCCTTCTTTGATATATGTTTTGATGCGCTCAACACCTTCTTCAAATTCATTTTCATCCATAGAAATTCCGATAACCTCATTATGATAATCTCGTGGTTCCACGATTGAATTCTCGACAGAGAGTTCCGCTTCCATCTCCCCAAGACGTAACTTTGCCTGTATCGCTTCATGTTCCTCTGCCAAAACAACTACGAAGATTCGATTGTGGTAATGGTCAAAGACAATAAATTCCTTACACAACATAAATTCTGCCAAAGGCAGACGTATCTCATCTGGATTTTCATCTGGTATTTTCTCCAATAAACGCACAACATCATAACCCAAGAATCCCACCAAACCCCCTTCAAAAGGAAATTTTCCTCTGCTATCCAGGGTATATCCTGTCAGAATTTTTTCTAAGCTTGCAAAAATATTGTCTCCATCATAAACATCCCGATTGATATATACTCCATCGTTCTGATAAGAAATAACTGTTCTTGTTTTTCCAATAAAGCTGTACCGGCCTTTTCCTTCTTCCTTACTTTCCAACAGAAATCCCATTTCTTCTCCCACATAGGACAAGAAAATCGATACAGGTGTGGAAAGATCTCCATTCACCTCGCTGATATACTGCACCAATTTCTTTTCTCTCATCTCAATCTCCTCTCAACTGCAGTTCTCTCTTCTCATCTCACTTTGTGCATACCTAAAAAAAATAAACCACCGCCCTTGGGACGATGGTTTTGCCACCCAATGCAAAGCCTGTTAGCAAAAAAAATACACTCATCCTCATCGGATAAATGCATTCACATTTTTTAGCCACCATGACTCTTGATTTCAGATACCAACATATCCTATCTCTGTAACGGAAGAAACCCGGCTCAAGCATCTCCAAAAGCCCATTTCACATGTTCCATTGCTCTGGACCTTTCACCTGCCGCCAGCTCGCTTTACCAATCGAATCATGATACTTATCTTTTTTCATTGATTTTCAACTATGAACTTGGATTGATTATACCGAGGTATAACATATTTGTAAAGAATTATTTTGATATAAAAACTATTTTAATTTTTGCCCTAATTGCAATAACGAATGCACCACTTACCATATAGATTGAAAATCAAGCAATAGCAAGGCTTTCTATTTTGAAAACCTGTGAGGGGGTACGATAGCCCAGAATTTTACGAGGTAGGTTGTTACACCAGTTTTGGATCCGAGCAACATCTTCGGATGCCAAATCTGCAAAGGATGTACCCTTGGGGAAAAACCTTCGTATCAGACTGTTGTGCTTCTCGTTTCCACCTTTTTCCCATGAGCTGTAAGGATGACAAAAGAATGCTTTCGAACTTAGGGCCTTAAGTTGTTCATCAAGCCCATAAAACTCACTGCCGTTGTCTGCTGTGATTGTCTGGAATACTTGAGGGAAATGATGGCCGCTGGTATCTTGAAGGGCACTGAGCGCCTCATTGACACGCTCAGATGTGTGTTCCGGCAAGAGACGTATCAGGAAGGCACGGCTCTTTCTCTCAAGGAGTGTCAAAAGGGACTGACCCTCTGATTGCTTTCCAATCACTGTATCGATTTCCCAGTGACCAAAGGTCTCACGACCACTTATTTCCGGTGGCCTATTTTCAATGGATTCCCCTAGGATACGCTTATTCATCCGGCACCGCTGCTTCCTGGGCTTTCGGCCTGCTTTCTGCAGCAGATCGATATTCTTAACGGAATCAAGAATACCAATATCTATATAACGATAAAGAGTGTTCGTGCAGATACAGGGCAGATCTTTGGTCTTTTGATTTATTTTGTACTCGCCAACGATGGCATCCGGTGACCACTTCATCTCAAGGATCATCTTCTGGGCGTGATTAAGAAAATCTGAAACCAGAATAACTTTGAATCTGGGACCACACTGGGAACGGTTTTCTTCATAAACCCTCTGTCCGACATCGGGAAAGTATTGATTTCGCTCGGTTAAATCACTGTTACGTTGTTTTACAGTACCTCGGCGCAGTTCTCTTGATACCGTTGAATGACTGCAACCAATTTTGTCCCCAATCTGTCTGGTAGACAAGCCTTGATCATGGTAAGCGGCTATCATTCCTCTTTGGTGCAATTCCAAATGTTTGAAACTCTTTGTTGCTGTGGTATGCTGTATTTGTGCCATAGTCCCAACCTCCGTATAAGATTAGTTTTCGCAAATCAATCATACACGGTAATGGGTTTGTGGCACACTTTTTATTTTGTACCTATTAGGTGGTGCATTTGATTATACAATCAAACTTTTAATTTTTGCTTAATTTTTCCATAAGATAAATCGATAGTTCTTGATCTTGAATCCTGCCAAGGCCTTGGGACATGTCCGGTACGATTTTGAAGAAATTTACATATAATTTCTGTCCCATCTTAAAGGATTCTTGACTATGCATAGGAACAAACACAATCTCCATCTCTGACGAAAGCAGAGTACCATCTAAATGAAGCTTTTTCAATGGTTCCAACATCTGTCTCGTCAACCCCATATCTTCAAGCATCCACATATTGTTTGTCCAAAACTTCCCTTCCTTCTTGTTCATACCATTCAGTAGCTCTTTATTACTAATAGCACTGAGAATTTTTACAAAACTCATCGAAGAGAATTCCTCATCGAACGTAGCTTGAAATTCTTCCATCTGTGCCATATCATGCAAATAAGAATCGCCTACTTTTTCTTTTTCAGACACCATGGTCCAAAAAACCAAAAGTGACTCAACTGCTCTCAAATTTAGTCTGATACTCATATCCTGTTCCTTTCTAATAAAAAACATTTCGCAAAGGTCTTACTGCTTCTGGTTGGGAACCTTTCTCATGGGACTGTAATATCAGTTCTACGAGATGGACAAACAAATAATCTTGTATGGATTGATGGTCTCCAAAAAAGCGACCGTCTATTTTCTTTTCAAACAGCAATGCAAAAAAATTGATGTACAATGTATCATTTCGCATCAACGAACCTCTTTTATGAAATGGAACGATAACAACATTCAATGCCTCATATTGAGAGTCAATGGTGGCATTGATCTTTTCCATCAATGAACCTACCTGTAGCGATTTGATAGGTTGCACCATCTGCATATTTCGGCTTAAATCTTCCAACATCCATAAATTATCAACCCAGAAACGATTTTCTGCTTTATTATCACCACGAAATACTTCTCTGTTGGACAGTGCACTCATCACCTTGCGTACAGAAATATTATCAAATTCATCATCATAAATACCTCGAAACTGATCCATCTCAGCCACACTCAATATATATATTTCGCTGACTTTTTCTCGCTCTGACAATAACTGCCAAAAAAATATCATACTTTCTACTGCTCGTAGATCAACATGAATAAAACGCAACATATTATTTGGTTCCGAATTCTTTGGCTTTGGCCGCGAAAAATTCCTGAATAGCCACCAGTGTTCTTATCAATACGCCATCATCTTCGGGCTGCAGTTTATTGATTATACTTTCCGTCATTTCCCGATGAAAAGTCTCATGATGCATATAAGCACGCTTGCCTTTATCTGTTAGGGACACCAAGACTACTCTGCGATCATGCTCATCACGCATCCGGGCAACTGCCCCCTTTCGAATCAACCGATTAATAGAAGTTGTGAGAGTACCAATGGTCACTCCAGTCAAAAAGGCTGTCTCCGACATGGTTCTTCCTTCTCCCAGGCCGATGGCCTCGATAATATGGAATTCCGTAACAGTCAATTCACCAAACTCACTATTTTTCAATGCCGCTGCTTCGATATCAAGGATATCATTAAACAATTCCACCAATATCTTGTTGATTACTCGCCTCGATTCACTCATCCAATCACCTCTGATACAGTATATCAAACCCCAGTCAAGTATACCATCAAATAACACCCGCCATGAACAAAATCAATGGCAAACTCAGCAAACACAACAAATGAGTCAGAAAAACAGATCCAGCCGCAAATTGGCCATCTCCAGCAAATTTTTCACTGAGCACAGTAGATAAGATGGCTGTTGGCATAGAGATCATGACAACAGAAACAATAAAAACGGATGAAGACAATCGCAACCATGGTGCAACGAGTAGAAATATCGAAGGAATGATAAAAAGCTTCCAAAGTACCAGAAGCCCTTGCCTCACAATCGTTTTTTTGCTTTTCAGTCCTTGAAATTCAAGAAGCAACCCCACTACCAGCATACTTAAGACAGTGGTAGTGGAACCAATTTTATCCAAAACAGTCATCACAGGGGCTGGCCAACTCACATTCATAAAAAACATCACTATTCCTAATGTCAAAGCCACGATGACCGGTTCACGAACCATCTTCCTCCATGATGAAACACTAACAGTCTCCCCCGCTAAATGATGAATCCCGTAAGTAAACATAAAAAAAGACTGTATGAAATCAAAAATGGCACTTAAAAAAATCCCCTCCTGACCAAGGATTAAATAAGCAAGCGGATAGCCTATAAACGTTACATTCCCAAATATAAGTGCAAAGCGCCATTGGCGTTTATCTAATTCAGGCATAGTTAGAAAATGAGTAATCCATTTGGACAACACAATCATAAGCAAAGTAAATAGTATCGCCAGTAAAGCAATAGCCATTGTATCCATGGCCAGTTTAACTCCATAAGGAAGATTCATAGAAACGAGAATCAAAGCTGGTAGAGTAATATGCAATACCAGTGGGACCATAACCGATGCACTTTGTGATGGCAATATTCCCTTTCTTTTTGCAAAATAACCCACCAAAATTATGGACAGCAACACAACCAGGTTGGTAATCAGTTTCATGATGACTCCTTCAAGGCAATCAAGTGGTTGGCAAGCTCTTCCGGCATATCGATGGAAAAAATACCCAAAGCATTGTCTGAAGCACAACCCACGACTGCATAGGCATCTTGCTTATTATTTTGACAATCAACCAGATTCCAGTCTTTGTTCACAATAATTTTTCGAAAAGGACCTTGCTTGTATCCTTCTGTGAATACAAAATCATCCTGGGAAACCTGTAAAACCATATCTTCAATATCAGGTTCATTCTGTCTTGAAACCATTGAAAATCCTGATGGTCCACTAAGAAGAACATGTTTTGCTCCTGCCAAAAAATGTCGGTCTGTGTCTTTCATCTGCCCCGATTTTCCTAAAAAAAACGCTTCAGAATGACTGGTGTGCTTAATAAGAGCCACATCATATCCCGATTGTGTCAAAATGGCAATCAGCTTTTCCAAGTATGTGGTTTTGCCTGTATTGGAAAAACCAATAAAAGAATATACGTTATTCATAATCCCCCATCTTTAGTAAACGATCATAGTGATCTTTGTGATTAATGTTAAAAAAGATTTTCTCCGGTTCACCAAACAAAGATATCTCTTCCTCAGTAAAAGGACAAATCTTGGCTTCCGAGTAAAATGATCGTACTTTCCTCTCCCCTGAGGCCAAAAACTTCTCAATCAAAGGGAAACATCTTCTATGATATATTGCACACAAAGGTTCAAAGTAGCCTCCAATATATGGCACCAACGCATCGCAGTCACCGGCACTTTGCAGCATGTACTCAAACAAAGCACCAGGCACCAAAGGATTATCAATGGGAAGAAAAATATAATAATCAGCCTGAATATTCTTCATGACTGCGTGCATACCACTCAACGGTCCAGCCCCGTCAATTTCATCAAACACAACAGGTAAATCATACTCACCATACTGGCATGCTTCCCGACAACTAACAACCACTCGTGATGTCACTTCTTTTAGGGTGTCTATAGCAATTTGAATAAATTGACGATTACTCTTTTCCAACAAGGCCTTATCCATGCCCATGCGGGTACTTTTACCCCCGGCCAAAACAACTCCTACGATATTCTCATTCATGTCTTATCCGATAAATTAAGCCCCAAATGCTTTGCTGCTTTCTCTGTAGCCACTCTGCCTTTTGGTGTTCTGGCCAAAAAACCTTGTTGCATTAAAAAAGGCTCATAAACATCTTCCACAGTAACAGATTCTTCCCCAATCATAGCAGACAAAGTATCCAAACCCGCCGGGCCGCCCCCAAACGACTCAATCAGGATTTCCAGCAATTTGCGATCTATATCATCCAGCCCTAAACGATCTACTTCGAGCATATCCAGTGCCTTCTCTGCCAATAGAACATCAATCACTCCCGAACCTCGTACTTGAGCTACATCCCGTACACGCTTGAGTAACCTGTTGGCAATTCTTGGTGTTCCCCGGGATCGTGTTGCAATTTCCGTGGCTCCAGGCAAATCAATCTCTACAGCAAGAATTCTTGCTGCCCTCAAAATGATCTGACAAAGATCTTGCTTATCATAGAATTCGAGACGGGAAATCACACCAAACCGATCTCGCAATGGTGCACTCAACTGTCCCGCTCTGGTCGTAGCGCCAATCAAAGTAAAGTGAGGAAGATCAATCCGTATTGAACGAGCTGACGGCCCTTTCCCAATCATAATATCCAAAGAGAAGTCCTCCAGAGCAGGATAAAGCACCTCTTCAACAGATCTGTTCAGACGATGAATTTCATCTATAAATAAAACATCCCCTTCTTGAAGATTGGTCAATATTGCAGCCAAATCTCCAGCTCGCTCAATGGCTGGACCTGAAGTCACCTTAAACTGAACGCCCAATTCATGTGCGACGATACCAGCCATGGTTGTCTTGCCCAGGCCAGGTGGCCCATATAACAATATATGATCCATCGACTCTTTTCGTAATTTCGCAGCCTCAATAAATACAGAAAGATTGCGCTTGAGTTTTTCCTGCCCAATATATTCCGCTAAATTTTTTGGCCTCAAACTTTTTTCTATTTCCCCATCCTCTATATGAAGGGTCCCCTGCAATAACCGTTCTTCCATATCAAGCTCCTACCTTCCCAATTCCTTCAAAGCCAAGGTAATCAATGTACCCGCATCTGCCTTTGCATTGAGTTGGGCCAAATGATAAATCAAACGCTCAATTTCGCGTTTACTGTACCCCAGGTTCTGCATTCCAGAAATGGCTTCTGCAACCTGATCTGTTGTTAACTCTTGTATATTCGATGGATTATATGACATGGAATCAACCAATATAGGATCCATTTCTTCCAGATACCCTACCATTTTATCTTTCAGTTCAAGTATCATTCGTTTGGCAGTCTTAGCCCCTATGCCAGAAATCTCCGATAAAACATCCGACCGCTCTTGCGCAATGGCCAACACGATTTCACGTGTTGATTTTGCTGATAACATCGCCAAAGCCAATCTCGGCCCTACTCCACTTACGGTAATAAGTTTCCGAAATAGCTTTAATTCCGTCTCTTGTGCAAAGCCATACAATATGTGAGAGTCTTCTTTAATCTGCTGATAGGTCCACAAAAAAACTTCCTCATCTTCTTCCAACTGCAACAATAGTCCAGCAGGGACGAACAGTTCATATCCAATAGACCCGGTATCCAGTAAAATGGATTCCTCTGCAATCCGATGAACTGCACCTCTTATAAATGCTATCATCTTCCACCTCTTATAATATCTCCCCATCTGCTGTTTGAGTGTCCATGGCATATAGCTACAGCCAAAGCATCCGCAGCATCGTCTGGCTTTGGCAAAATCGGCATCGCTAAAATCACTTTCACCATTTCTTGAATCTGCTTTTTCTCAGCTTTGCCATATCCGGTCACTCCCTGTTTGACTTGAGATGGCGTATATTCTCCCAAAGGCAAGTTGTGCATTTTGCCCAGCAACAGTATAATCCCTCTGGCCTGTCCGACAGTTAATGCTGTCGTAACATTATTATTAAAAAACAACTCTTCAACCGCCATAGTATCTGGCTGATAAGTTTTAATCAATGTATCCAACTCCTGGAAAATCTGATACAAGCGATCCGACATTGGTGTGTGTGCCTTTGTTCTAATGCAACCATAATCCACCAAAGAAAATTGATTCCCTTGTTTATCCAATATTCCATAACCCACAATAGCTGTTCCAGGATCCACACCCAGAATTCTCATAATCCCACCTCAATGGTCATTCCAATTCAGCTTGAATCTGTTCTGTAAAATCAAAATTACTCCAAGTATCTTGGACATCATCATTATCTTCCAACATCTCCATCATAGAAATCAACTGCTTTGCCTGCTCTAACTGCTCAATTAAAACTGAGCTTTCCGGGATTTTCTCTAACTCGCGAGACTGTACCAGAATGCCTTTTTGAGTCATGGCTGCGTACACACTGTCAATATTTTGTACGGATGTATACAATATCAAGACACCATCCTCATACGTCACATCCTCAACCCCTGCTTCGATGGCCACCATGGTATAATCATCCACATCTTCTTCTTGGCATTCCATCTGAAGTACTCCTTTTTTCTCAAACATATATGATACGCACCCGGTTTCACCCATCTTCCCACCATACTTATCAAAGGCATGACGCACCTCGCCGGCTGTTCGATTACGATTATCCGTGAGAACATCAACAATAACAGCAGCACCTCCTACACCATAACCTTCATAACTTAGTTCCTCATACTGCGTATTGTCTGCTTCACCGCTAGCTTTCAAAATAATTCTCTTTAGGTTCTCATTCGGCATATTGGCTTCTTTGGCCTTCTGAATTACCATTTTTAACCGAGAATTTCCATCGGGATCCGAACCACCCATTTTCACCGCAACCATAATTTCACGTCCTATTTTGGTAAAAACTTTTGCTTTTTTTGCATCAAGCTTGCCTTTTTTGTGTTTGATTGTTGACCACTTCGAATGTCCTGACATACGATTCTCCTCATACTATATTCTTCATTGAATACATAAGCCCTTGGTGATAGACAAATAAAACGAACATTTCTATTGCTGTTAAACAGTTTATTTAATCAATCTTATAATGCAAATCCAATGGACAAGTAGGCGGCAGATTTTTTTTGTGTTGGCTTTTGCTGTTCAAAGCCATTACCTTATCTACCAATTCTTTGGAACCTTCTCCTGTTTTAATATAAGTATCTAAATCAGCATAAGAAAAACCCATTTCTTGCTCATCCGTTTGATTTTCCCATAAGCCAGCCGAAGGATTTTTGGTGATCAATCTATCCGGCAACCCCAAGAGCCTTGCTAGTTCTTTGACATCTGTCTTCAGCAGTTCTCCCAAGGGCTCCAAATCAACACCACCATCGCCATACTTGGTAAAGTAGCCAGTTACAAACTCACTTTTATTTCCTGTTCCGAGTACCAAATAATTACGCAAACTGGCTTCAAAGTAGAGTGCTGTCATCCTTAACCTTGGCTTCACATTGGCATAACTCATCGGGCTCTCTTCATATCGGCAATGGGGATTGATCGCTTTGACGATCTCATCATAAACATGATCCAGGATCACAGTCTTATATGGTAATCCAATAGCCTGAGCCAACAAAAGCGCATCCTCACTATCTTTTACATGACTGTAACATGGCATAATCAATCCAAAGCTCTGTTTAGGAAAAGCCAACATCGACAAAGCCGCTGCAACTGAAGAATCAATTCCACCCGACAAACCAATGACCAGTCCGTCAGCTTTAGCGTCTCGCACGCTATGTTGAAGCCATGCAACCAATTTATCACGAATCATAATATAGTCCATCTACCATTCTCCTTCATTCAAAATATTCATGCTCAAATAGCGATCACCACGATCAGTTGCAAAGAAAAGGATTTTTTTATCTTGAAATTGATGATGAATCTTTTTTAATGCGGCCACGGCCGCTCCAGTCGAAATACCGGCCAGGAGTCCATGTTTTTTCAACAATCTCTTCATGCCCATAAAAGCTTCCTCATCGTTGACCTCAACAAAAGCGTCAATCAACGACTCATCCAAGTTTTCAGGGATAAATCCATCACCAATTCCCTGTATCCTATGGAAAACACATCCCTCTATGCTACTTTTTGGCTCAATAGCGATTATCTGAAGCTGAGGGTTTTTCTTTTTAAAATAGCCGCCTACGCCTGTCAATGTTCCACCAGTTCCTATCCCAGCGACAATAACATCAGGGATACCCATGGCCTGCTCAATTTCAACAGCAGTCGTTCTTTCATGCACAGCTGGATTTTCCGGATTAGAAAATTGATCCAATAAATAATGATGGCTGTGTTCCTGTGCAATACGCTGGGCTCTATCGACAGCACCCCGCACATCTTCTTCCTTCGGCGTCAAAATAATCTCTGCTCCATAGGCAGAAATCAACTGTCTTCTCTCCAAACTCATCGATTCAGGCATAACAATAATACACCGATAACCTTTTACAGATGCTACCAAAGCCAAGCCAATGCCTGTGTTACCACTTGTTGGCTCAATCAAAACACTATTTTTATGTAATAAACCTTTCTTTTCTGCATTTTCTATCATAGCCAGGGCTATTCGATCCTTGATGCTTCCCGAAGGATTCATCAATTCCAGTTTAGCGAATATTCTATTTTGCTGATTGTCAAACAATTGATCGACCTCCATCAAGGGAGTATCACCAATCAATTTAATGATGCTGTCGACTACTTTCATGATGCCTCCATCTACATGTGGTATTCTACCACATCGAGATTCTAAGAAAAAGGCTAGTGACTACTAGCCTTAGAATTATCCACATTGACTTTCATGTTGCAACAAATACTCTTTTCGTGCCAAACCCGCTCCGAAACCACCCATGGTGCCATCATGACGAATCACCCGGTGGCAGGGAACAACCAATAAAATAGGATTTCGACTGACAGCCTGACCAACAGCCCTACTATAGTTTTGTTTCCCCAAAGCATGTCCCACATCTTGGTACGAACAGGTCTGCCCATAAGGGATTTTAATAAGCGCTTGCCAAACTTCTTTTTGAAAGGTTGTGCCATGCAAGTAAATTGGTAATGCAAATGATACACGTATCCCTAAAAAATATTCTTTCAACTGCCTGATGGCTTCTTCATTCAGCAAGCATCCAGAATCCCTTTTGCATTGCCCATTAAAATCATCTACAAAATCAACCTGCACAATGAGCCCATCTAGACTTACGACTTCCATCCACCCCAATGGAGACAGCCAAAAATCCACGGCCTTCATTTATTCATCATCTTGATTCTCTCATCCAAATAAGCAACCAATTCCGCCTCTTCCTCAGGGCATAGTTGGAGACTCTTAAAATCAATTTGCTGACTTGAGTATTTCCCATGGTTGTCAGAACCAGCCACTTTCACCAAGCCATACTGCTTCGCTATCGACTTACAGAGCTCTTCATCTTGAGGTGTATGTGAAGGATGTTTGAGCTGAATCCCATCCAATCCCTGCTCCACCAATTTGGGGATCAAATCAAAAGCTTTGGTCTCACCAGGGTGGGCCAATACAGCAATGCCGCCTGCTTCCTTGATAGCAGCGATAGCTTCTTTGTAATCAGCATAAGCAATCGGACAATAATACCGATTCCCCTCTTTAAAATCTTCTTCTGTTACTTCATCCGTAAAACCCTTTTGATGTAAAAAGTGAAGAATATGCTGCTTGTAGATTCCACCTGTTCCGGCAATATGTAGAACATCAGCATATGAAATTGGATAGCCATCCTTTTGAAGCAATTCAATCATCTGGCGTGCAACTTCACGACGACTCACCGTGACCTTGCCCAATAAATCTTTCAGTACCGATTTATCCTGAATGAAATAGCCTAACAAATGAACTTTTCGTTTGGCCTCATAATCATAAGCTGAAATTTCCACACCCGGTATGATAAAAATATCAGATCCTTTGTAAGCTTTTTGGATTTCATAAAAATCAATCAGACGATCATGATCTGTGATACCAATATACCGATAGCCCATGGAAATATAAAGCATGGCAATGGCTTCCAATGAATAACTCCCGTCTGAACGCTTGCTATGAATTTGCAGATCTATCATTTGGTTGCTCCCTCTGGTATCATATTCGTTTATCACTTACATTATACGTGATTTTCAATGTATTTCTAGCATCAAAAAAAATTACCTCAACCCGTATCCATTATCCCTCATTCTTTTGTATGGAACATCGACCAAAAATTTTATCATTTAATGCTTTCCCTGTTGCCGTGGTGGCCAAACCACCTTGCGATGTTTCTTTTAAAGAAGGAGGCAATGCTTTGCCTACACGAAACATCGCATCCACAACTTCATCAAACGGCACGATACTAGGTATATCTGCAAGTGCCATTTCAGCACATATCAAGGCATTGGCTGCCCCGATGGTATTCCTTTTGGCACATGGACTTTCCACCAACCCCGCAATAGGATCACAAACCAGACCCATGAGATTCTTAAGACACATGGCAGCAGCATCAAAAATCTGCTGCTGACTGCCGTTTAGCATATAAACCACACTAGCCGACGCCATAGCTGAAGCGGAACCTACTTCCGCCTGACAACCACCTTGCGCTCCTGAAAGTGTTGCATGATGGGCAATGATTTCTCCCACCAAATTGGCTACCAAGAGACCACGGTAAACCATCTCATCTTCTATATTGAATCTTTCTTGGATCGTTAACAAAACTGCTGGAAGAACGCCGCAGGATCCTGCCGTTGGCGAGGCCACGATTTTCCCCATGGAAGCATTGACCTCCATCATTGCCAATGCATACGATATAGCTTTCCTCATGGTTTTACCACTAACAGAAATATGGCTTGTGGCATACTCAGCAAGCTTCATCCCGTTGTTATCAATGATTTTCCCTTTGGTCTCAATCATAGGATCAAGGCCTTTAGCAATGGCAGCTTTCATAACCTGCAACACTGTAATCAGATACTCTCTAATTTCCACTTCCGATTTCCCTGTTAGATTTTTCTCTCTTTCCAGTGCATAAAAATATATATCTTGCTTACACTGTTCAACTTCACTGATGATATCCACAGCGCGATTTTTTTTAATATCCATATTCACTCGTAGACCCTCTCTATCAGATTAACAAAATGCATTCCATTAATAGCCTGCAGTTTGGCCACCGTCTTATCTGGAATGATTTCATCATTCTCGATAATACAAATAGCTCGTTTGCCTTTTTCTTCACGGTACAATCTCATATTGGCAATGTTTATTTTCTCTTCAGCCAATAAAGATGTAATAAGAGCAATCATACCAGGATTATCGTTATGGTGAGTGACAATGGTATTGTACTCACCGGTATAATGAACATCAATTCCATTGATAGACTTGATGACAACCTTTCCTGCGCCAATGGAAACTCCCTTGATTTCCCATCGCTGAGCAGCATCCGTTTCAGCTTTGATCAAAACAGTATTAGGATGATCCTCCTCTTGATCACTCAAAACAAAATCAAACTGAATCCCCATTTCTCGTGCAATATCAAAGGACTCAACAATCCTTTCATCATCTTGAGAAAATCCCAATATACCACCTAATAAAGCAATATCTGTACCATGCCCCCGATAAGTCTTGGCAAACGATCCAAACAATTCAAATGTAACTTTCTGAATAGGCCGGCGAATGATGTTACGCGCCATCATACCAATTCGACAAGCTCCAGCGGTATGCGAACTAGATGGACCAATCATAATAGGACCAATAATATCATATAAATTGTATTCTTTCATTTTTTACACCTCGATTGCCCTTATGCTATAATATCTACCCTCATCCTACCAAAAGCAAGGAATATTTCTAGTCATTTCGATAAAAAAAGGACGAGTCCAAAGACTCGTCCTTACATTAATTCTGGCAACGTCCTACTCTCCCAGGGCCTTTGCCCAAGTACCATCAGCGCTGAAAAGCTTAACTGCCGTGTTCGGGATGGTTACGGGTG
>DIET01000040.1:0-14413 GCA_002418765.1 Peptococcaceae bacterium UBA5767
ATCTGGTGTAACTGTCAAAGATCCGGAAATTTTGGCCGGTCATACTCATTTTGCTGGGGCTGAAGCAAATTCTTGATAAATAGGTTTTTATAGAAGAGCTCAATTGGGCTCTTCTATTTTGTAAAAAAAAGGTTTATAATGATGAATGCTAAAAAACTAACATGACAAAGGAGATTCGTATGAAAAGAATTATGCTAATTGCTTTCATTGCTTTGCTGGCTGTGTCATTGATCGGTTGTAGCAGTGAAGAAACTTCGGACACGATTAAAATCGGAGTGAACTATGAGCTTTCAGGTCCTGTAGCCACGTATGGCAACAACACGGTGGATGGTATCAAGCTGGCCATTCAGGAAGTTAACGATGCTGGTGGCATCAATGGGAAAATGGTGGAAGCTGTTATTTTGGACAACAAGTCTGATCCTGCAGAGGCACTGAGTGTGGCCACCAAACTCATTGCGGAAGAACAGGTCATTGCGCATTTGGGCCCGGCCACATCCGGAGCAGCCTTAAACGTCGTGCCTGCGGTAACCGATGCCAAAATCCCCATGATTTCCGGTTCTGCGACCAATCCAGATGTAACGGTGGATCCTGCTACAGGTGAAACCAGAGAATATGTATTCAGAACTTGCTTTACGGATCCTCCACAAGCGATTGTGGGCGCTGCCTTCGCCATGGATAATTTGGGCGCCAAAAAAGTAGCGATTTATTATGACAATACCAATGATTATTCCAAAGGACTATATCAGGTTTTCAAAGCGGAAATTGAAGCAGCCGGTGGTGTCGTTGTGGCAGAAGAAGGATTTTCTGCTGATGACCAAGAATTTAGGCCAACGTTAACCAAATTTAAAGATGCTGGCGCGGAATTGGTGTATGTTCCCGCTTATTATGAAAAGGTTGCCAAAATTATCAGTCAAGCTAGAGAATTGGGCATCGATGTACCATTCCTGGGAGCTGATGGTTGGGATTCTCCGGATCTGGTAGCCATTGCTGGTGCTGCTGCCTTGAACAACACCTACTTTACCAATCACTATTCTTCCAGTGATGATGCGCCGGAAGTGGCTGATTTTGTGAAGGCATTTCAGGCTGCTTATGACAAAACGCCAGACAGCTTTGCAGCCTTAGGATATGATACGGCCAAATTGCTTTTGGCTGTGATTGCTGAAACAGGCAGTGAAGATCCCCAAGTGATTACAGATGCTTTGGCTGCTACCAAAGACTTTCCTGCAGTCACGGGTACACTTACATTTGATGAGTTCCATAATCCCATCAAAGAAATTGCAATTATTGAAATGGTCGATGGAGCGCAAGTCCTTAATACCAAGATTGCTCCTAGCAACTAAGAAAACTTGAAATGGGGGCTCATTTGGCCCCCTTTTTTGATGTTCAGGAGGTTACGATGGAAACATTGATTGCTCAAATCTTAAATGGACTTTCCCTGGGCAGCATTTATGCACTCATTGCGTTGGGGTATACCATGGTTTACGGTATTATTCAGTTGATCAATTTTGCTCATGGAGAAATCCTGATGATTGGTGCGTATGTGGGATACTTTAGCGTTGCTGTTCTGGGACTCAATATTTATATGGCTTTATTGCTTTCCATGTTCGTCAGTTCTTTGGTGGGCGTGCTCATTGAGCGCATTGCCTACAAACCACTGCGAAAATCAGGGAGATTGTCGGTTCTGATTACTGCCATTGGGATGTCGCTCCTCTTGCAAAATGGTGGATTGATTGTTTTTGGAACGGACTTTGTTCCCTTCCCCCAGGTCATTGAACGCATCCCCTATCGTCTTTTTGGAGGACGATTTGTGGTGACCAGCCATCAGATTCTGATTTTTGCTGTCAGCATACTGATGATGCTGTTGCTACAATATATCGTAGGCTATACGAAAATAGGCATGGCCATGAGAGCGGTATCCTATGATAAGGAGGCGGCCAGCTTGATGGGGATCAATGTGGACAATGTCATTTCATTTACCTTTGTCATCGGTAGTTCCCTGGGGGCCGTGGCGGGTGTGTTACTGGGACTGTATTACCAGACGATTCATCCTCTGATGGGCTTTATGCCAGGACTAAAGGCTTTTGTCGCTGCTGTGCTGGGAGGTATTGGGGTTATTCCTGGTGCCATGTTGGGTGGTTTCTTATTGGGTATCATTGAAGCCTTGGTGAGCGGTTATTGGAGTACTACGTATAAAGATCCCGTGGTGTTTGTGGTCTTGATTGTCATCTTGATTGTCAAGCCAACTGGGTTGCTGGGTAAAAACACCAGCGAGAAAGTGTAGGTGATGTGATGACCAAGAAACAAATACTTGTTCTGAGCAGCACCCTTTTCTTCGTTTGGTTTGTCGTCTATATGGCAACAGATGTTTGGGGTTTGATCAATAGTTTTCAGCAGGTCAATATTATTTGGGCCGGCATCAATGTGATTCTTGCTGTAAGCCTTAACTTGGTGGTGGGCTTCACAGGGCAGTTGGCTTTGGGCCATGCAGGTTTTATGGCTGTTGGCGCCTATACGTCCGCTGTTTTGACGATGCATTTCGGCATTCCTTATGTATTGGCAATTTTGGCGGGTGCTGTGATGGCTTTTTTCATGGGTATCGTGATTGGGTTACCAACACTGCGTTTACGGGGAGATTATTTGGCCATAGCAACGCTGGGCTTTGGTGAAATTATTCGTGGAGTACTCGTTAATATTGATTATGTGGGTGGCGCCGCTGGTATCAATGGCATTGCCAAGATTACCAATTGGACATGGACATATATCTTCACCATCATTACCGTGGTTCTCATCAACAATTTTATTCATTCTCTTCATGGAAAAGCCTGTATCACCATCCGTGATGATGAGGTGGCTTCCGAGTTGATGGGCATCAATACCACCTATTACAAAACGCTGGCCTTCAGTATGGGCGCTTTTTTTGCCGGTATTGCAGGAGGCCTGTATGCGCATTACTTTTTTATGATTCAGCCGGCGACGTTTGCCTTGCAAAAATCATTTGATGCCTTGGTGATGGTGGTTCTCGGTGGTTTAGGCAGTATCACGGGTGCTGTTTTGGCTGGATTGGGCGTTACCTTTATGAATGCCGCTCTCATTGAACTGGGGGCCTTTCGGATGGTCATCTACTCCGTGCTTTTGATTCTGGTCATGATGTTCAGGCCTCAGGGGTTGATGGGGAACAAGGAGTTCTCTGCTCGTGTATTCGATCGAATCCTACCCAAAAGAGGAGGAAAAGACGATGTTTAAAGCCAAAAAAGTATCGAAAATGTTTGGTGGTCTGGCAGCCATCAAAGATCTGCATTTGCATATAGAACCAGGTGAATTGGTTGGTCTGATTGGACCCAATGGTGCAGGGAAAACGACTGCTTTCAATTTAATGACAGGCGTATATAGTCCAACAGAAGGGGAACTTTGTTTTGTTGGTGAAAATGTAGCTGGGCTAAAGCCCTACATCATCACCAACAAAGGGATCGCCAGGACGTTTCAAAATATCCGTCTGTTCAAGTCTATGAGCGTGATTGATAATGTGAAAGTAGGCTTTCATGGGCATATTCAATACAGTTTGTTTTCGGCCTTTTTTCATGGCAAGACGTATCGGACTGTAGAAACTGAAATGGAAAATAGGGCGATGCATTTGCTGCAAATTTTTAATTTGCAGGACAAACGGGATGAATTGGCGAGCAACTTGCCTTATGGAGAACAAAGGAGATTGGAAATCGTCCGTGCCTTGGCAGCGAAGCCAAAATTGTTACTTCTCGATGAACCGGCAGCAGGCATGAATCCTCAAGAAACCAAACAATTGATGGCTTTGATACATAAAATCCGGCAGGATTTTCAATTGACGATTTTGCTTATTGAACATGATATGTCTCTGGTGATGGGCATTTGTGAACGACTCTATGTACTGGATTACGGCCGTATCATTGCCGAAGGCACACCAGAGGAAATCAAAAATAATCCCAAGGTCATTGAGGCCTATTTGGGGGAGGAGGCTCTTCATGCTTAAAATCAATGATTTGCATGTGTATTATGGAGCCATCCATGCCTTAAAAGGCATCAATCTGGAGGTGCATGAGGGTGAAATTGTTACGCTTATTGGGGCCAACGGAGCGGGAAAAACCACGACATTGCACACCATTTCCGGACTCATACGTCCCAAAGAGGGAAATATTGTTTTCGAAGGGAATGATATTACCAAGATGGCACCTCAAAAAATCGTGGCCAGAGGTTTGTCCCAAGTCCCAGAAGGAAGACGTGTCTTTGCCAATTTAAGCGTTAGAAAGAATTTGGAATTGGGCGCTTATCTGGAAAAAAACCGTAAAGTGGTCAGTCACCATATGGAACAAGTGTTTCAAAGTTTTCCGCGTTTAAAGGAACGAGAGAAACAAACTGCAGGGACCCTTTCGGGTGGGGAGCAACAGATGCTTGCTATGGGCAGGGCGCTCATGAATCGGCCCAAGTTGATGGTTCTTGATGAGCCATCTATGGGCTTGGCTCCTTTGCTGGTCAAGGATATTTTCGCTATCATCAAGCGAATCAATGAAGAAGGGACCACCATTTTATTGGTAGAACAAAACGCCAGCATGGCTCTTTCCATTGCTAGTCGGGCTTATGTTTTGGAAACAGGCAAAGTGGTGTTATCGGGACCGTCTGCAGAACTGGCCAAGAGTGAGGCCATCAAGAAGGCATATCTGGGAGGCTAAAAACCGGGTCGCTGATGTTGACGTCAGCGACCCTTGTTATTATAGTAGAAAGAAGGAAGCAGAAGAGAAAGAAAAGGGGTCTAGTGCATGCAAGAAAAACTAAGAAAATTGCCCAAAATCGATACGCTTCTCCTTTTGCCTGTGGTGCAAGAGAAGATTGGGGAACGCGGCCGGCAGGTTGTTCTCCATGCTGTGAGAAAGGCCATTGATTCCTTAAGAGAAGACTTGCTATCCGGAAGGGACTATCAAAATCTCAAAACGGAGGCGATATCTCGCATAGATGCAGAACTGGCCCGTATGCAGGATATGAATTTTCGAAGAATCATCAATGCCACAGGTATCGTTTTGCACACCAATATGGGACGAGCCCTTTTGTCGGAGCGGGCCAAAGAGGCAGTATGGGAAGCGGCAGGAAGCTACAGCAACTTGGAGCTGGATCTGAGTACCGGTAAAAGAGGATCCCGGTATGATCATGTTATTGAACTGATCAAGATTCTCACGGGTTGTGAGGATGCGATGGTGGTGAACAACAATGCGGCAGCAGTTCTTTTGGCATTGGACACGCTGGCCAAGGGAGGAGAGACTCTTTTGTCCCGGGGTGAAATGGTAGAAATTGGAGGTTCGTTCCGGGTCCCAGAAGTCATGAAGTTGGGGGGAACCACGCTGGTGGAAGTAGGTACCACCAACAGAACGCATCTCTTTGATTATGAAAATGCCATTACGGAAGAGACCAAAGTTATTTTAAAGGTGCATACGTCCAACTATCGCATTCTGGGTTTTTCCCAGGGCGTGGAACGAGGGGATTTGATGAGCTTGGCTCAAAAACATCATTTGGTGGTGTTTGAGGATTTGGGAAGTGGGTTTTTGGCCAATCTGGATGACCTGCAGATCACAGATGAGCCTCGTGTGCAAGATGTGGTGGTTTCCGGAATCGATGTGGTCTCTTTTAGTGGAGATAAGCTTCTGGGTGGACCGCAGGCTGGCATTCTGGTGGGAAAAAAGTGTTATATAGAGCGGATGAAAAAAAATCAGCTCAATCGGGCATTGCGTATTGATAAACTGACGATCTCTGCCTTGGAAGCTACGTTGCGGGATTATCTGGATGAGGAACATGTGCGGTCGGCCAATCCAACACTTAGGATGCTGGTGGCCAGTCCGATGAGCTTGAAAGAAAAGGCATTGATATTACAGGAGAAACTGAGAGAAAAACTCGGCATGGTGTTTCCTTTGGAAGAAGATGAGTCCCCGGCAGGAGGCGGATCACTTCCGGGTGTTATGCTGCCGACATGGGTAATCAGATTGTCTTGGCCGGGCCTGGATGAAGAGAGGTTGACCCATATTTTGCGAAGTCAAAGACCAGCTGTGATGGCCAGAAAGAATAAAAAGAATTTGGTGTTGGATGTGCGGACAGTGGCAGAGGAAGAGATGGAAGAACTGGCTGGCTGCATTGCTTCTGCTTATCATGAGGAGATTGAGGATAGATCATGAAATATGTGATTGTGGGTACCGCTGGGCATGTTGATCATGGGAAAACAGAACTGACCAAGGCGCTAACGGGATTTGATTCTGATCGTTTGAAAGAAGAAAAAGAGCGAGGCATTTCCATTAAGTTGGGTTTTGCTCCTTTTGTATTGGAAAATGGGCAGAAGGTGGGTCTCGTGGACGTCCCTGGACATGAGAGATTCATCAAACAGATGCTTTCCGGCGCGGCTGGTATGGATTTGGTCTTGTTGGTCGTGGCGGCCGATGAAGGTATTATGCCGCAGACAAAAGAGCATATCGATATTTTGCGTCTTTTGGGTGTTTCGCGGGCGATTGTGGTCATCAGTAAAAAAGATCTGGTGGAAGAGGACTGGCTGGAGTTGGTGCAAGAAGAAGTTCGGGAATATCTGGAGCCGACACCTTATGCCAAGTCTCCCCTGGTGGCGGTATCAGCGTATACGGGCGAAGGTATCGATGCACTGAAACGATTGATTCAGCAAGAAGTGGAAGAGGTTAGTCAAAAGCCGGTGACGGGGAAACCACGTCTTCCTATCGATAGGGTATTCAGTATCAAAGGTTTTGGTACAGTCGTGACGGGTACGTTATGGAGTGGTCAGATTGATCTGAATGATGCTTTAAGCATCATGCCTCAAGGCATTAAGACACGTGCCCGACACTTGCAAGTACATGGAGAGAACAAAGAATCGGCTTATGCAGGGCAACGTGTCGCCATCAATTTGGCTGACGTAGAAGTGAAGGATATCGAGCATGGCAGCATGTTGGTGCCGGAGGGATTATTGGAACCCAGTTTTCGCATGGACATGGAACTTTTTCTATTGGAACATGCGAAAGAGTTGAAACACCGTACCCGGGTGCATGTGCATGTGGGTACGGCGGAAGTATTGGCCCGCGTTTATTTGTTGGAAGGGGATACACTGCTACCAGGGGAACAGGCACTGGTTCAACTGCATTGTGAAGAACCTGTGGTGGCCAGCCGTCATGACAGGGTGGTTTTGCGGACGTATTCACCTGTGATTACGCTTGGAGGAGGGGAAGTAATCGATCCCAATCCCTCTAAGCATAAACGTTTTGACCAGAACACTTTGTCCATACTTCGTCTGCAGCAGGAAGGCACGCTGGCTGATATCCTGTTGCAAATCCTGCAGCAGGAAGGGCCCATGAAGCCCAAAGATCTGGAGAGCAAAGTGGATGTGCCCGAAGAGCAATGGAAGGAGGCCATGTCAGGGCTGCAGATGGAAGGAAAGGTTCTTTTACTGGAAGATCAGTATATTTCTTTGGATGAGAAACACCACAAGGAGAAAAAATTGCTGGGATTACTGATCACCTATCAGGAGAAATATCCATTGCGTTGGGGCCTTAGCAAGGAGGAGGCCCGGTCTCGTTTGTTTGGTTCCTATAGCAACAAAGCTTACAATGCTTTACTACAGATGTTGGTGCAAGAAGAGCGTATTGCCTTGCATGAAAGTCTGTTACATACGCCTGATTTTGAACCCCGGCCAAGTATCGATGAGCAAGAGGCCATTGATGCCTTGGAGAAAAAGTTCGTGGATGGACAGTTTTTGCCCCCAGATCCTATGGAAGCTTGTCGGATGTATGCGCAGGGGTCGGAATACCTGCAGTATCTTTTGGGGACGAAGCGTTTGGTAAAAATCAACGAAGAGATTGTATTTTCACGTTTGGCATATGAGGAAGCCAAGAGCCGCATCCTGCATTATTTGGAAGAACATCATACCATGGTACTGGGCGATGCTCGGGATTTGTTGGATAGTTCCAGAAAGTATGTGTTGCCACTTTTGGAACATTTTGATGAGAAGAAGATGACACGTCGTGTGGAAGACAAACGGATTTTGGTGAGAAGGTGAGACTTCTCACCTTTTATATTCCTTGTTCTCTTTCGCTCAGGTACCCATGTCCTTGGCTGTCTATGATGTAAAGAAAAGCACCCTGGGAAGTCCTAAGGAATTTGGGGATGCATAAATCCTTTGCTTGCGATACACTAAGAATATAAGGGTTGAAATCAGGCGGAGTATACACGTTTTCAAGCAGACGTCTGCAACAGAAAGGAAAGCAATGCTGGATATTATTTTTTTGATTATTATTATCGGAGCTGCTTTGTGGGGCTTCACAAGAGGCCTGTTCCGCGTAGGCCTGAGTTTGGTCGGTTATGTCATTGCGCTATGGGGTGCAGGTCGTTATGCGACTACCCTGGCCTCTTGGATCGTGGCCAATTCAACATGGGACGAATCATTAAAAGAAAGCATCAATCAAAAAATGACGGCCTTGCTGGGGGATCAAATTGCTGATATGACAACGGGCATTCGCATGAATGAGCTTGGGCAATATGAAGAGCTTTCCCATATTGCTGATTTTGGATTGCAGTTTCCTTCGGACTCTATGAATCACTTTTTAAATGAAAGTGCCATGGGAACGGGTAATGTCATGGGCCTGGATTTCACCATGCTTGCGGATACACTGGCTTATTACGCTTTGGTGGGCATATCCAGTGTGATCCTGTTTTTTGGTATCAAAATAGTGTTGGGCCTGGTAAGCGGCCTGATTGCCCACTTTTTTGTTAAAGCGAAAGCGATTGGTGCGGTTGATCGTCTTATGGGAATGGTATTGGGAGTGATGTTGGGAGCTCTTATTGTTTTCTTCGCCGTAACGGCCATGGCACCCATATCGGTCGCTTTGGGAGGGACTATGGTGGAAAGCATCCAGGAGTCCAAAGTGATCCCTTGGGTGATGGAAAGCACTTTGTATCAGGATCTGCTACAACGCATTTATGAGGGGATTGTAGAAATGACCCAGTTGCTTTAAACAAGGGGGATGGCATGAGGAAGAAACGATTCGGTATTTTGACGGCTGGGGGAGATTGTCCAGGGCTCAATGCTGCTATCCGGGCCATCGTCAAGACTGCCCATCAGCAGTATGATATGGAAGCCATTGGGTTTCAGCATGGTTACAAAGGTATCCTAGATCGGGATTATAGTGTTTTGACTCCTGATAAGGTGTCTGGAATTTTGACGGTAGGAGGAACGATTCTAGGGACGTCCCGGGAAAAAATATTTAAAAATGAGCCAGGGGATGAACGCGATAAGCCCGGTATCATCCGGGAAGTTTATGATGAACTGGGTTTGGAGTGTTTGGTTGTACTGGGAGGGAATGGTACCAATAAAAAAGCATATCTTCTTCAGGAAGCGGTTGGTATCAATGTGATTGGGCTACCTAAAACCATCGATAATGATATTGTAGGTACAGAACAGTGTTTTGGTTTTAGTTCGGCTGTGACCATTGCTACCGAGGCCATTGACCGCATACATACGACGGCGCACTCCCATAACCGCATTATGGTCATTGAATTGATGGGACATCATGCGGGTTGGTTGGCGTTGTATGCGGGTGTGTCTGGAGGTGGCGATGTTATTCTGTTACCGGAAATTCCCTATGATATCCAGTGTGTGGCCAAAGCCATCAACAAGCGAGCCCAGCAAGGCAAGGAGTTTTCTATTGTCGTCGTTGCTGAAGGGGCTTTGAGCATCAGAGAATCCAAAATGGAGAAAAGCAAGCTCAAACAGTATTTAAGTCGACGGCCCAGCGCTGGCTACCGGGTGGCCAGAGCCATTGAGCGAGCCACAGGCTTGGAATCTCGGATTACGGTTTTGGGTTATGTTCAGCGTGGGGGGACACCCAATGCCTGGGATCGCATTTTGTCCACCAAAATGGGGTCTTATGCGGCAGAGATGCTATTTCGGGAAGAGTACGGCCGCATGGTGGCTTTGATTGATGGGAAAATCGATTCAGTGGATTTGGCCATTGTGGCGGATAAGATTCGCTATGTTGATGAGGATGACCGTATTTTGATCGCGGCCAGAAGCATCGGTACCTGTTTGGGTGTGGAAGCGTAAAATCACAAAGCGAAACCTCCTCAGGGAGGTTTTCTTGCGTTGATTAAGGTCTTGGCGTCATGGTATGATGATTCCATCAAAGAATGAGGTGAAGGTATGAGACTGTTTTATCACGGAACAATTCTGACGATGGATGAGCAAAAACGAATCATGGAAGACGGCGTATTGGTGGAGCATTTGGGCAAGATCGTGGCGCTGGGGGATGCTTCGCTCATAGAGCAGTATCCTCAGGCTGAGAAGGTGAATTTACAGGGGAAAATACTGATGCCCGGTCTCATCAATGCGCACGTACATCTGGCGCAGGCGCTTCTTCGCGGACAGGCAGATGACATGCCTTTGGAGCCCTGGCTGTTAAAGCGTATCTGGCCGTTTCAGGCAGCGCATGATACCGATAGCTTTTTAAAGAGTGCACGGTTGGCCATGTTGGATATGATGCTCTCTGGCACGACAACCTTTGTGGAGTCGATGGTAATCCATTATGGATTGGAGCCGTTGGCCGAAGAGGTAGAGCGTTTGGGTTTAAGAGGCAAGCTGGCCAAGGTGGTGATGCATCCCATGGCGGGAAGTATTTTGCCGGTTTCTCTTCAGGAGAACTTCAAGGATTCGCTTGCGGAGGCCAGAGCCAGCAAGAATAAACGTGGGCAGGACAGTTTGGTGGAAATATGGTTGGGTCCACGTTGGACGGGGATGTTTAATGAACAACTGATGGAAGATGTCAAAGAAGCCATGGAGATGGAAGGATTTAAGGCTACCATGCATTTTGCCGAATCCGAAGAGGATGTAGAAGAGATCAAGAAGAAGTCTGGTCTTACTCCGATGGCCTTTTTGAAGAAGCATCATATTCTGGAGAATAAAATGCTGCTTATTCATGGCACTCATTTGCCAGTGGAAGATGATAGATATTGGCAAGATGCCCAGGCTACGTTGGTGCATTGTCCCGTATCGGCCATGAAAGGGGCCATGGGCTATGCTGATGTACCCAGAATGCAGGCCCAAGGAGCCAATGTATCTTTGGGGACGGATGCTGGAGCCTGTAACAATACACATGATTTATTCCGGGAAATGAGGGTAGCTTCCTTGTGGCATAAGCATGAACATCAGGATACCTCCATTATGCCGGCAGGAGCCAGTTTGGAGATGGCCACCATGGGTGGTGCCAGAAGCCTGTATATGCAAGACATCATTGGGTCTCTAGAGGTAGGCAAGGATGCCGACATGATTACCATCGAGCCAAACCGTGTCCATTTGCAACCCATGTTCAATCTTGCCTCTGCCTTGGTATATTCGGCAGACGGTCACGATGTGAGAGATGTGTATGTTCGGGGCAGACAGCTGGTCAAGAATGGTGTATCGTTGGTTCTGGATCAGGACAAAGTAATCTATGAAGCGAAAGAGGCCATGCAGAAAACAGCCAACAAAGCTGGCATGGACATCATTCGGTAGGAGTATTTATGCAAAAATGGAATTTGTTGGTTCACCATGATGTGCCAGGGGCCTTTCACATGGCTTTGGATGAAGTATTGATGAACCAGGTCAGAACGAATGCATCGCTCCCTGTGTTACGCTTCTATACTTGGAAGCCGGCTTGTTTAAGTTTGGGTTATTTTCAGAAGGCAGAACAGGAGATCGATATGGACGCCTGTCGACGTCAGAACATCGATGTCGTGCGAAGAGCGACAGGCGGCAGGGCGGTTTTGCATGATGAAGAGCTGACATACAGCATCATTGTCAGGGAAGATAATACTTTGATCCCTTCAAGTATTACGCAGAGCTATCGGCAATTCTCTGAGGGACTGGTAAGAGGGTTCGATCAGTTGGGCATCCCGGCGCACCTGTCTGGAGAAGAGACACTTCGGGTCAAAGATTTTCGTTCATCAGCATGTTTTGAAGCCCCATCTAGTTATGAGGTGGTGGTGCATGGCAAGAAAATTGTGGGGAGTGCCCAGGTCAGAAAGGAAGGCGTTCTCCTGCAGCATGGATCCATCATCAATAAATTGGATGCGGATCTGCTGTTCTCCCTCTTCAATGTGCATGATGAAAAAAAATTGGCGGTGATGAAACGATTTTTATTGGACAAAGCCACGTCAGTGGAGGAGGTATGCGGGAAGATTCTATCACAAGAGTCCCTGATAGACGCTTTTTCGTCTGGTATATCCGATGCACTTGGTCTGGACTTGATTAAGAGAAAACTGACCTTAGAGGAAGAAGAAATGACTAGGCACTTGATGAAGACGAAATATGGTCATCCTTCTTGGACGTTCCGGTTATAGCGTGAGCATTAGAAAAAACGGATGCATTTTGCTGCATCCCATGGAGAAAAACTTAGGAAACCAAGCGACATGTCTTCCCCTTGTGGGGTTGGAGGGCATGTTTTTTATATTCGTTTTAGGCAACAATCATGAAAAGAAAAGGCGTTAAGGAAGCGATTTAAATGTTTTAATGGGTATCAAAATATTTATGCCACATTTTAACGTTTTAAAGCCAGATTTATTGCACTTTAGGAAGTCGGGGTGTACAATAAGCGTAGATAAAAGGTGCCCACTATAAGCAATATAAAATTTGCATTTATATGTGGGTTGGGGGGTGGTTTATTGGCTGCGAATTGTATTTTAAAACAAAATATGGGGAAGGCAGATTCCTCTGGGCTAATTTTTGGTATGCCATGTAATGCAAAGTGCTTCTGCTTCCCACGACATCCTGGAGTATTGTTTTTGCCTATGTGAGGCCGTTTAGGCCGCTAGTTTTAAACCAACGATTGGTTGGGTAAATAAATAATGAAAGAGGTGGTAATGATGTTAACAATTAGAAGCACCCATCAGTCGAGAGCGATGGCAATCTTGCTTATCTTGGCGATGATTCTCTATTATTCCATGGCTTTTGCTCCCACATCATTGGCTGTTGGGAATCAGCTCAATGTTCATGCCTATGCCAGCGATCTGGACATTGTGGTGACAGTAGAGTACGAAGGTGATCTGTATGTGTCCCATCCTGTGGAAAGTGGTTCTTCAGGAAATTATGGTGGCAATTTTTATTCAACAGATGATCCTCCTGTTTTGGCCGATTTTTCCGGAGAAATTGACCTGGAGGATGTTGTTAGCGTGACAGTTGGTGGTGTTCCGGTTACGTTTGATGAACTGGGCACGTCAGGTGGTGGAACAGGAGCTTTGAATTTGGTTATCTATGCTCCAGCCCCAGAACCTGAGTATGATATCAGCATCAGCAAAGTGGTGGATGATACCACGGCAACTGTAGGACAGACGGTATACTTTACGGTTTATGTTGATAATGAGGCGGATGCTTTGACGGGGTTGCTTCTGGTGGATGACATGTTTGATTGGAGTACGAGCATTGATCTGGCAGAGGATGGATCTCAATCCTTTGGTCCTTGGCCATATACGATTACTGAAGATGATGAAGATGCAGGGTCTGTAACCAATATGGTGTATGCTTATCACAGTGAGACGGGAAGGGATGAGGCCACTGCTACGGTGACGGTTTATGCTTATGAGGAACCCCCTGTTTTGGTCGCTTCCATTGATCTTGATAAAGTGGTCAGTGACTCCAGTATTTATAGAGGGTCCAGCGTATACTATACCTTGACCATAACCAATGATGGCGATTATGATCTCTTTGATGTTCTGTTGGTGGATGAACTCCTTGGATTAGAAGAAGATTTGGGAGAATTAGCTGTGGATGCTGATCCTATCGTCATTACGACGGAGTTGTTCAGTCCGACCAGCACGGTAACCAACACGGCGTATGTTCGTGCCAATGCATCAATGAATCAATCGTCAGTCTACGATGAGGATGATGCAACGGTAACGGTAAGAACTAGAACGAGACCTAGACCGGATCCAGAACCAGAAGAGGAAGATGTACCTGAAGAAGAGCCTCCTTTGACTGTCCCGGATCCAGAACCCGTACCTGAAGTTGTGGAAGAAGTAGAAGTGCCTTTGGCCTTGCCGGACATGGGTGCAACCACACCTCTCTTTGGAGGAATGGCCTACATCTTGTTCAGTTCACTACTGATTCTGAAAAAGAAATTTTAAGCAGTGATCTATAGGGAAACGGAAGTCCGCTTCAGCGGACTTCCGACAATTCCCATATTTCATGTTGATGTATGTCATGTTTAGGCAAATATTTTGACTTTTAGGAAATATCGTTGTATACTAACATTGTAAGAAGAGCTGTATTGTGACAAAGGCAAACCTAGTGAAAACTAGGGACGCAAAGCCAAGGGCCTTCGCATCAAGTGCATGGCAGCCGGTTTCCGAAAATAGAGTTTTTTTATTGGTAAAAACAATA
>DIET01000040.1:14528-19554 GCA_002418765.1 Peptococcaceae bacterium UBA5767
GCTTTAGTACGACAAAGGCAAACCCGGTGAAAGCTGGGGACGCAAAGCCAAGGGCCTTCGCACCAAGTGCATGGCAGCCGGTTCCCGAAAATAGAGTTTTTTTATTGGTACAAAAAATAAACCAGATTGAAGCTTTAGTACGATAATGGCAAACCTAGTGAAAACTAGGGACGCAAAGCCAAGGGCCTTCGCACCAAGTGCATGGCAGCCGGTTCCCGAAAATGAAGTTTTTTATATTGGGCATATCGCTAAAGCTATCATCTAAGAGGAGTTCTTTATGAGAATGAACAAGATGATAGTAAGCATAATATTATTTAGTATCCTGATGCTTATGCTCCCGGCAGCTGCCGGTGCTAGTGTGACCCCTGTTCTTTTGGAAACAGAGACCATCACAGAGGGTAGTATAGATATTACGTATACACAAAGCACAATGGATCGACTCAAGGTAAAGATCACAAATCTTGATACATTGACGTATCGCTACTACGATCTGAGCCCTATGAAAACGGAATCATTCCCCCTCCAATTGGGCAATGGAAATTATCAGATCGCTGTATTGAAACAGATTGAAGGAACCCGGTACAATTATATTGATAAATCAGAAATCCGTGTTCAGTTAGAAGATGAGAACAGTGTATTCCTTCAATCGGTGCAAAACATCGAGTGGACCCTGGACATGGAAAGCATCCAGTTGGCCCAAGCGTTAACCATTGATGCTACCAGTGATCGGGAAAAGGCTGAAGCCATATATCAATACATGATTAACAACTTTTCCTACGATTATCAAAAAGCAGCCACAGTTCAAAGTGGATACAGAACGGATATCGAAAGCACTTTTGTTGAACAAAAAGGTATTTGCTATGATTACGCAGCGCTGACAGCATCTATGCTTCGGAGCGTTGGCGTGCCGACCAAAGTGGCCAAAGGCTACACCAGTTACATGGAAGGCTATCATGCCTGGAATGAGATATACTTGGAATCAGAAGGCTGGGTAACGGTGGACACGACGGTGGATGCTCATTATCGTGCTCAGGGAGATGCGTACTCCATGATCAAATCAGCCGATACGTATATGACGCAAAGCGAACTATAAGCAGTATCTAAAAGATGGTTTAATCTAGATGGACAAAAAAAAAGAAGAGCCCAGGCTCTTCTTTTTCAGTTCATTTCACGGCGCTTGGCATGAATGATGGTGCGGGCATCAGGAAGATCCGGGAAACAAGTGACCAAGGTAAGAATCTGGTCATCTTCTGATAGCACAAGCTCGCTTTTTACAGTGCTGCGTTCACGTATTTCTTCGATGTACGATTGCCAAGCTTCCCCTTCGTAACGGGGGAATAGATAATAATCCTCTTCGTCAAGGTTTACCACATAAGCAGAAAAAACATCATAGTTTTCATCAAAGAAAAGGTTGTTGAATTCAATGTTGTTGTGTCGCCAGAAGAAATCCTCGCCCGTGTCTGGATCGATGTAGTTATTGAGATCGGCAAACATGTTGTTTTTGGTGATGGTGTGACCATAAATAATGAGATTGTTGTCTTGCAGGTAATCATTGCGAAAATCCAGAAAGATCGTTCCTGAATGCAGATAAGAACCTGTGTAGGCTCTGCGAAGGTAATAGTCGTTATCGCTTCCTTGTACGACTGGATAATCAATCACAGTTCCTTCGATATGGATCCATCCTACGGTGTCTTCGTTGATCTCAAGCAAGGTGCTGTATTCATCCCGAATCAGCATCTCCATATTTTCTATCTCGGTGTCGATGTCCTCGGAGGCTGGAGGCGGAATCTCAACTTGTTCTTGCTGCTCTTGGTAAAAGATTTCCTTGATATTTTCGTTCTCAGCCATAGCTTGGCGATACTGATATTGGTTCCAAAGTGTCAGTCCCAGGTAAAAAGTAGATGCTGTAAATATAAGCGTTCCGATAAACCATATGATTCTCTTTTTCATAACAGCCTCCTTGTACGCTAAGGATATCATAAGTTTTGAGGTGTAGGAATTATTAAGAGATTGTCGGAAAGATTGATAATAAAAATGACCATAAAATCAAAAAATAATGCCATGATGGGTCTGGACAGAGAAACAAGACATGCTATAATAGATTCAGTCTCTGTGTCGTTGTGAAGAGCTGCGGGCAATTAGCTCAGTCGGTTAGAGTGCTTGCTTGACATGCAAGAGGTCACCTGTTCGAATCAGGTATTGCCCACCATTAGAAAGGCAGGTTATCAGGAAACTGATAACCTGCCTTTTTTGAGGGGTGATGAAGTCCATATTATTCTCTTTCAGAAGAAGTGCGCACCAGCTGATGTACATTATTTAATCTGGCAACCAAAAATTGCGAGATAAAGGCACTCAATGAGCCTGATACAATGGCTATGGATCCAGCGACCAGAAGAATTTGTGATTGGTTGCCATAGAACAAGAGAAATGACAGTATAGTTCCTGTTAGATTGGCCACAGCGCCTACGAGCATATCGGTGAATAGAATGTTGGCATCAGCCAAAAAGAAATAAATCAGTTCTGCCATGAGTACGGGAGGCAGATAGGTAATGGCCTTAATCAGTGGGGTGCCCAGCATGGCCATAACCAGGAAAAACTGGAGAAAGCCAAATAGAAAGACACTTCCTCTTTTGGACACCAGCCGGTAGGTGAGCGAAATCCACATCATATACCAGATACCACCAACGACACCAGCAGGCATGTGCAATGATGAGGTGGCAAAGGATGAAGCCATAAACACATAAGGCTTACTGACAATGGACAAGGTGGCCAGTAGTGATATAAGGATCAAGTCTTTAAGGTGGAACGATTTTAACATGGATAACCTCTTTCTTTTGCCTATTCGCAGGCAGATTGCAATGGAATAAAAAATAGTTGACTTTCCTTTTGGTGCGGCAACAGATAGTAATCATTCTCTTTTTGTAGATACTTCTGCTGATAGCCTTGTGTGAGATCTTCTGGGGAAAGGTCAAAATAGAAAGCCATAAACCGGTAGAAAGCAGACAAGTCCTGCAAAGGCTGACCAAATGCTGCTGATATTTTCGTGGTGCTGTAAGAGATGGAATACTTTTGTAAGAATGCTTCCACATCTTGGGCCGTTTCACGGTTCCCAGGCGGGGTCGGCGCCATTTGATGAGGAAACCATTCTCGAACGCCAAAGGTATCCTCTTTTTCATGCAAGGGAGATACGATGGCAATGTAGCGTTGACTGAGAGAACGCAGTTGATTCCATTGCTGTAAGATTCCGTTGCAATAGCTTAGTAAAACAAGATCAGCGGGCCGTTCCGGTCGCCAGATGGTCCAGTCTTTTTGTAGACGAACAAGATTGATGCCTTGGTACGAAGGAATGGCACCCAGTGCATCACTACTCAGATCCACGGCTACAACATGACGCACAAAAGGAGTAAGATAGGGAGTGACGGGAGAGATTCCAGAGCCGAGATCGTACAGTGTTTGCAGGTTAAGAGGATAATCCGGTTGGCATAGAATCCATGAGGCCAGATCCTTGTAGTAGGATGTCATTTTTGTCGCATCTTGAAACCAGCAGATGCTTTCCTTTGTCCAAACAAACATAGGCGCTACCTTTCTAAAAGCAGTGTTAAAACTTGCACCATCTCTTCGACCACATCATTGCGATTATTAACATTGATGGGGTGGAGACACACCAGTGGATGATTACGGATGCGATTGATAAAGGGTGTATGGACATCCTTTAAGACGCCAAATACAACAATTTCTTCTTGATCTAAACAAGATAGCACCTGGGACTGGAAAGCGAAAGCCGTGTTTTCGAAAAAACCAAGTTCATCCATCACCAGGAGTGTCTTTGTGTGTGGAATCGCAAAGATATCCTTTAGAATGCTAACACCCAAGGATTCAAAGGTTTCAGGAAATATTCGCCATGCGGGATCATCAAAGCGAGCAATCCACTGTTGATCTTGGTCAGGAGTATCTCCTGCTAAAGCAGATAAAGATTCAAGAACAAATCCCTGAAGAGTTCCTTGTTTATCCAGATAAGGTACAGTTTGAAACCCGACTGTTTGAGATGGAAGCAGTTCGTTGACCTTATGGATGATGCTACTTTTGCCCACACCTCTGGGACCGGTTAAGAAATGGTGCATAAATTCTCCTTATCATATCCCTAAGGACATAAGCGTTATGTTAATATTAGGATAACGCCAGAGAAGAAGAATTGCAACATTTTTTATAAAAAAATAAGATTATTGTGTATTGTGCTACAATTGATGTGGGGTGCTGTTATGCTGGAACATGAACGAGAAAAAAAATGCCAGACCTTTTTTTATCATTTGGATCGAAGTCTATTTTTACCAAAGACTATAGCCGAGAAAGCTAAGCTCGACTGTCCTTTGCCCATAGGGTTTGGACAGACCATATCACAGCCGAGCCTGGTTTTGCAGATGACGTTGGCGCTGCAGCTCACACCAGATTGCAAGGTGCTGGAAGTAGGGACGGGATCTGGTTACCAAACGGCTTTTCTGGCGGAGTTTGCCAAAGAGGTCTACACAGTAGAGCGATTTGAACTCTTATCCCAAAGAGCCAAAATGGTACTGGATGAGTTAGGTTATCGAAATATACATTTTAAGGTGGGTGATGGATCTCTGGGTTGGGAAGAGCATGCACCCTATCAACGTATCATGGTGACGGCAGCGGCGATTCGGTGGCCAGAAAGCTTGATTTCGCAGTTGGATCTGGGTGGAAGGATGGTGATTCCTATTGGCACCAGAGAAGTTCAGGATCTGCAGTTGGTTCAAAAAGATGTTGCGGGGAAGGTGTATGGTACTTCCCTGGAGCGCGTTCGGTTTGTGGAGTTGGTCGGCGATTATGGCTGGCAGCCTTAAAAGTGAAAAAATACCTATTCTTTTCAATTGGGTCTGGACAGCCTAAGTTGGCGTGTTATAATGAAAAAAGTTTAATAGATGGAGAGGTGGCTGAGTCTGGCTGAAGGCGCACGATTGGAAATCGTGTTGACGGTGTGAGCCGTCACGGGGGTTCGAATCCCCCTCTC
>DIET01000040.1:19560-26380 GCA_002418765.1 Peptococcaceae bacterium UBA5767
GGGGAGCTAGCGGTGCCCTGTACTCGCAATCCGCTATAGCGAGGTTGAATGCCCTTACCCGGGGAACGGTTTGAAGGTCTGCCTGTCATAAGTAGTGTTGATGGTTGGGCCCTTCGCAACGGAAACTCATGAACCCCGTCAGATCCGGAAGGAAGCAGCGGTAAGTGAATCTTTTCGTGTGCCGAAGGTCTACCTGGCAGGAGCCAACTGTGATCAGTAACGCTTGGAGACGTTTTTCAAATTTGGGCGTACGGCGCTAAATTTCAGATTTCTGGTCATACAGAAATCTGTTTTTCATTTTGTAAAGCGTAGTTGCTTTTTTTTTGGTAAAATGGGATAAGGCTACGATGGAGGAACAAGATGAGTTATTTGGCATTGTATAGAAAATATAGACCGCAAACGTTTCGGGAAGTGGTGGGACAAAGCCATGTGGTGGATACCATTCAGCATGCATTGGCGACTGGACGAGTCAGTCATGCTTATTTGTTTTGTGGATCTCGTGGAACGGGAAAAACTACCATGGCCAAATTGTTGGCCAAATCATTGAACTGCCTTGCCCTGCAAGAAGGAGAACCTTGCAACCAGTGCGCTCACTGTGTGCGGATCAACGAAGGATCGTATATGGACATCCTGGATATTGATGCGGCTTCCAATCGAGGCATTGATGAAATAAGGGAATTAAGAGAAAAGATCAAGCTGACCCCAGCGGAAGGCAAATACAAGGTATATATAATTGATGAAGTGCATATGCTGACAGCAGAAGCCTTCAATGCACTTTTGAAGACTTTGGAGGAGCCACCGGAACATGCTGTTTTTATTCTGGCAACCACAGAGCCGCATAAAATACCCATGACCATTCTGTCTAGAACGCAGCGTTATGATTTTCATCGTATCAGCATCGACGATATGGTGCTTCGTCTTCAGAAAGTCATGGATGAAATGAACGCAACAGCAGAACAAGAAGCGCTACGTCTGATTGCAAAAATGGCTGCTGGGGGTCTTCGCGATGCCTTGGGGCTATTGGATCAATGCATCACCTTCACAGATGAAACTCTGACCGTGGAGCGGGTGGCTCAGATCATTGGGGTGGCGCAAGATGAATTTCTGCATGAATGGGTGGGCAGTATGAGCCAGGGATTGGCGGGACAAGCTTTGTTGCAGTTGCAAGACGCCTTGCAGCAAGGGAAACAATCTGGACAGTTGCTACGAGATCTCATCCAGTATTATCGTGACTTGCTGGTGCTTCAATTGGGGGATCAGGCTTTGGATTTGGTGATGGCGGAGAAACAGCAAGCAACTATGATGAAGGAGCAAGGGGCAGCCATAGGCAGAGAGCGTATTTTGGAGATTATTGAGCGGTTGGCACCACTTCAGAATCAAATGAAGTATGAAGGGGATGGCCAACTGATTTTGGAAATGCAGGTCATCAAAATTGCCAGATTGTTTCAATCAAAAGAAGCAAAACAAGAGACGTACCGGTTGGACCAGAATCAGGATACGAAGGACTCGACAGGCATTGCTGGTCAGGATCATGCATCAGAGATGACGGAGATCTTGTCCATGCAAGAGAAAGGAACAATGGAGGTTGTTGTACCCAAACAGTGGGATGCTCCTGCACTTTGGGAATTGGTACAACAAGAATTGAAAAATCAAAAGGAGATGACGACGCTGGCTCTGATTAAGGAAGCGATACCTTTGGTGGAGAACCAACGCTGGATCTTGCAGTTTTCAAAAAATTATGGGTTTCACAAAAGCAATACTGAAAAACCGGAAAACAAACAAAAAATTGAAGAAATACTTTATAAGGTATGTGGTGAACGATTTCAGCTGAGCTGTACATTGGAACAAGAGGATATACAAAAATCAGAACAGGCCAGTGATATCATCAAGACAGTGCAAAAGATTTTTGGCGAAGATAAAATTACAATCATGGAGGATGAGTAAATGGGATTTGGCAATATGAAGAATATGATGAAACAAGCTCAAAAAATGCAAGCCGATATGGCTCGCGTGCAAAAAGAGCTTGAGGACAAGGAAGTGGAAGCGACAAGCGGTGGTGGTGTAGTACGTATTGTAGTCAGTGGCAAGCTGGAAATCAAGAGCCTGTCCATTGACAAAGAAGCAATTGATCCGGAAGACAAAGAACTATTGGAAGATATGATCCTAGGTGCCGTGAATGAAGGATTACGAAAAGCACAGGATATGGCGGCCCAGGAGATGCAAAAAGTTACGGGAGGCCTGAGCCTGCCGGGAATGTAGAGGAAACATGCAAAACGTAAAAGCCATTGACAATTTGATCAGACAATTATCCAAGTTGCCGGGCATTGGCCCCAAAACCGCCCAGCGGCTGGCTTACCGCATTTTATTTATGTCTGAAGAGAGTGTTCGCCAAATGGCGGATGCTTTGATCGAGGTCAAAGAGACCATCGTGGAATGCGAAATATGTCACAATTTAACGGATATTCAACCATGTGCTCTTTGCCGGGATGTATTTCGTAGTGATGATATTTTGTGTGTATTGGAGGAACCAAAAGATGTTCTTTCCATTGAACGTTCAGGAAAGTTTAAAGGACGTTATCATGTTCTGCATGGCTCCATCTCTCCTATGGAAAATATCGGTCCTAAGGATTTAAGGATTGATCAGCTGGTCAGACGCATAGAGACAGGCCATTTTAAAGAAGTAATTTTGGCCACCAATCCTTCTGTGGAAGGAGAAGCGACTTCGATGTACATTGCCAGGCTGCTGAAGGGGAAAGTGGATCATATTTCTCGGCTGGCACATGGATTACCCATTGGGGGTGAGCTTGAGTATGCAGATGAGCTCACCCTGGGCTATGCTTTGGAAGGAAGAAAAGATTTTTAACAGAGGGATATAGGCCGGAAAATTGTTGAAGTTGTGGTATAATATTGATGTTTTGCAAATTGGATATGACTTCTCGATAACCTCGGAGGTCTTCGTTGATGTGACATAGTGAAGCTCAACAACCTTGAGCTTTTTCTATAAATTAGATAATGGAGGAGACAATCTATGGGTAAGTACATGAAGACCATGGATGGTAACACTGCAGCAGCACATGTGGCTTACATGTTTACCGATGTTGCAGCGATTTACCCCATTACTCCGTCCTCAAGCATGGCGGAGTATGTTGATGTATGGTCGTCTACAGGAAGGAAAAACCTTTTTGGTCAGACTGTGCATGTTGCTGAATTGCAGTCGGAAGGAGGCGCTGCTGGATCCGTGCATGGAGCACTGGCCACGGGAGCTCTGACGACAACGTTTACGGCTTCGCAAGGATTACTATTGATGATTCCCAATATGTACAAAATGGCGGGTGAAATGTTACCGGCAGTTTTTCATGTCAGTGCACGGGCCATTGCAGGTCATGCTCTGTCTATTTTTGGTGATCATTCTGATGTGATGGCTGCTCGCCAAACCGGGTTTGCCATGTTGGTTTCTGGTAGTGTGCAAGAGGCTGCTGATCTGGCAGGGGTAGCACATTTGGCTGCGATAGAAAGCAGTTTGCCCTTCTTACATTTTTTTGATGGATTTAGAACATCGCATGAAATTCAAAAAATTGAACTGTTGGATGACGATGACTACAAAGAGTTGCTCAACTGGGAGAAGGTCAAGGCCTTTCGTGACCATGCTTTAAATCCCGAGCATCCTGTTACCAGAGGTACAGCACAAAATCCAGATGTATATTTCCAAGCCAAAGAAGCCGCCAATCGTTATTACGATCAAACGCCAACGATTGTAGCTGATTATATGGATAGGATTACTGCCAAAACAGGCCGTCAGTACAAGCCCTTTCATTATATAGGAGATCCTCAAGCTGAAAGCATCATCATTGCCATGGGTTCAGTGACAGAAACCATTGAGGAGACAGTGGAGTATTTGAACAGACAAGGTGAAAAGGTGGGGCTTTTGAAGGTTCATTTGTTTAGACCTTTTTCTGTTCAGTATATGCTTGAAGCGATACCTTCTTCGGTTAACAAAATTGCTGTGCTTGATCGCACCAAGGAACCAGGGGCACCGGGAGAACCGTTGTACTTGGAAGTGCGTTCTAGCTTTTATGGGCGCAAGCAGGTTCCCGTCATCGTCGGAGGACGCTATGGTCTTGGATCGAAGGATACCACGCCTGCTCAGATCAAGGCTGTCTATGACAATCTAAATGGGGAGCAAAAAGATGGCTTTACATTGGGCATCATCGATGATGTTACAAACACATCATTGCCTATAGACGAAAAGTTGGTGACTTCGCCTGAGGGTAATATTGCCTGCAAATTTTGGGGACTGGGATCAGATGGCACTGTGGGAGCCAACAAGAGTGCAATTAAAATTATCGGTGACAACACGGACCTATATGCTCAGGGATATTTTGCATACGATTCCAAGAAATCCGGTGGGGTGACCATCTCACATTTAAGGTTTGGGAAGAGTCCCATCAAATCAACATATTTGGTCAACAATGCGGAATTTATTTCTTGCTCTCAACAATCTTATGTTAATCAATACGATTTGCTGGCTGGCATTAAGGAGGGGGGAACCTTCCTGCTGAACAGCAGTTGGACAATGCAGGAGTTGGAAGAAAAGTTACCAGCTTCAATAAAACGATCGCTGGCAAAGAATCATGTGAGCTTTTATACCATTGATGCTACTGGCATAGCAGAGCAACTGGGATTGGGTAATCGTACCAATATGATTATGCAGTCTGCCTTTTTTAAGTTGTCTATGGTCATTCCTCTGGACGAAGCCATCGGGTATTTGAAAGCATCCATTGAAACGGCTTATGGCAAGAAGGGTGAAAAAATCGTACGCATGAACTGGGATGCAGTGGACGAAGGACTGGCTGGTTTGGTGAAAGTGGATGTTCCTAGAGGGTGGGCAGAAGCAACCGATGTCGTTGTTGATCATCTGGACGTGCCTGACTTTATTGAAAAAGTAGTCATTCCTGTGAATAGACAAGAGGGGGACTCCTTACCAGTTAGCACCTTTATAGGTTATGAAGATGGACATTTGCCACAAGGTACTGCGGCTTATGAAAAACGTGGTATTGCCAATAAAATTCCAGAATGGATTGCGGATAAATGTATCCAGTGTAATCAGTGTTCGTTTGTTTGTCCCCATGCCGTGATTCGCCCCTTCCTCCTTGATGAGGAGGAAACGGCCAAGGCACCAGAAAGTATGACGCTTCTGGGAGCCAAAGGAAAGGGACTGGAAGGGTTATCATATAAGATCCAGATTAGCCCGCTCGATTGTACCGGTTGTGGAAACTGTGCAGATATATGCCCGGCTGATGCGCTGGTGATGGAACCCATAGAGCATTCCGTAGACAGTGAAAAAGTGCATTGGAATTATCTGGTGCACGAGGTCTCTGTCAAAGATGACCGTATGGACAAGTTCAGCATCAAGGGTAGTCAGTTTGCCTTGCCATATCTAGAGTTTTCAGGTGCGTGCGCTGGTTGCGGCGAAACGCCTTATGCCAAAGTAATTACACAGCTTTATGGTGAACGTATGGTGATTGCCAACGCCACGGGTTGTTCTTCCATTTGGGGAGGATCGTTCCCGGCTTCGCCCTATTGCACCAACAGTAAAGGACAGGGGCCGTCTTGGGGCAACTCTTTGTTTGAAGACAATGCAGAGTATGGCTATGGCATGTCTTTGGGTATCCAGCAATTGCGTAATCGCCTGGTACTACTGCTTACGGAGTTGATGGAGCTGGATATTCCGGCGCAAGTCAAGGCTGCGGCGTCTTTCTGGTTGGCCAATCGAGACGATGCTGGTCTATCGAAACGTGGCAAGGATATGATATTGTCTACATTTGATCTGGCTACGGTCGAGGGAAGAACGCTAGAAATATACCGTGATGTTTTGGATCGCCAGGATGCATTGGTGAAGAAGTCCGTATGGATCATTGGTGGTGATGGTTGGGCTTATGACATTGACTTTGGCGGTTTGGATCATGTTTTGGCTTCAGGTGATGATGTCAATGTTTTGGTCTTTGATACCGAGGTATACTCCAATACCGGAGGACAAGCTTCCAAGGCAACTCCATTGGCAGCTGTAGCCAAATTTGCCTCATCTGGGAAAAAAGTTCAGAAAAAAGACCTGGGATTGATGTTGACTACGTATGGCTATATCTATATTGCTCAGGTATCGATGGGTGCCAGTAAGAATCAGTTTTTGAAGGCTGTGGCAGAAGCGGAAGCTTATCCTGGCCCGTCTATCATTATTGCCTATGCACCTTGTGTCAATCATGGTATCAAGGAAGGCATGGGCCGAGCGCAGCATAGGGCCAAAGAGGCAGTAGAGGCTGGTTATTGGCATTTGTATCGATACAATCCTTTGCTCAAACAAGAAGGGAAAAATCCATTTGTTTTGGATTCCAAAGAGCCTACCATGCCTTTCAGGGAGTTTCTTGAAGGGGAGGTTCGTTATACATCCTTGCTCAAATCGTTCCCGGATCTGGGGGAAGAATTGTTTGCCTTGGCCCAAAGTGATGCCAAAGCACGATACGAAAAATATAAGCGTTTGGCTGAATAAGCAGATAAACAAGCTCGGAACAATGGTTCCGGGCTTCTTTTTTTGATATTTTTTACATCTCTTTGGCTTCCATGCATGTGCATACTATATTCTTGTTTGTAAGCAAATGGTCATTATTCTCTTAGGGTATGGAAGTTACTTTTGTAATTAGAGTTTTTTCTGATTTTTCTGAAAATACGGTGAAAACAATGGATAAACGTTGACGTGAGGATTTTGCTATGCTATATTAATTAAGCGCCCTAGATGAGGGCGCAAAAATTTGGTCTTTGAAAATTG
>DIET01000024.1 GCA_002418765.1 Peptococcaceae bacterium UBA5767
TGTAAGGACGAGTCTTTGGACTCGTTCTTTTTTTGTATGCAAGACAAGTGTCAGGCATGATACAATAAACATATGACTGGCGTGTGAAGGAGGACAACCATCATGAAAATTTCTTGTAGGATATGCTTTGTGGTATTGTTGTTGATGCTATTGATGCTGGTGAGTTGTTCACAAAGTGTGGATTCAGATGTGGAGGAGGACGCACCAATTCTGCAAGATGAGGAATTTGTTCTCGAAGTAAACAAGCAAAAAAACATGGATATGGATGGAAATGGCGAGGAGGATTTGTTCGTTTTAAAGACAGATGATGCAGGAGAATTTTTCTATTTATGGAATGAGAATAGACAGGTTCTTTCTGAGATGGCAAGAATTGTCCTGCGTGAGGAATTTCGGGTGCTCCGTTTTGCCGAGCAGGTATTTCTTGTGTTGTATGCTGAGAATGGATCAGAAGAATATGGTATGATGGTTTACCGTGTGGAAGAAATGGGTGCTGAGTACCTGGGCATGACGCAAAGCAACCAGGATTATTTTCCCATGGATATTCTTGCCATCGAGGGTTCCCAGATCACTATGGACACAGAAGTGGATACATTGAAAAGGATTCTCCCAGTTTCATTTTTGCCTCGCGAGGATAGTAAGGACGAAAGCTTGGATTATCTGGGTTTGCCCATATACAGTATCCAATCAGGATGGGGAGAACCAGATGCGGAGGAAGAGACACAAGATGGGTATCTTCTTTCCTATGAAGAAGAGCAAGTTGATTTTTTTGCCAAGGAGAATCGCATTGAACGCATATGCATCCATTCAGGCAGTGTTCTGGGTTTTAATATAGGAGAAGACATCAAAGAACGCCCGACAATTTGGGAGGAATTGGCGCTTTATGAACGCTATCAACGCATCCTCTTACCGGCGGGGTCAGAAGAGATCGTTTCTTTTGATTGGGAGCAATACTATGTGGAGTGCTTTCTGATGCAGGAAGGAAGCCTGACCCGGCTTCAGAAGGTTTGTATTTGGGCTAGTGAATTGTATGAAGCCCGGTTAAGAGAAGAACATATTTTGTTGGATCGTTTTGGCGATTTACTTTATATAAATAGTCCGAGTAGCCATGAGATTTTGTTGCAGAGTGATGTTTATCAGGACATGGTTATTCTTTGGTATGAACGTGAGATGGGCATTATTCTTATCAAGGCTGAGCAAGAACAGGACAGGATGGGCGTGTATCGATACGATTTGGAAAATCGAAGTGTGAAGGTATTGGCGGAATCCATTCTTGATGCATCTTATGCGGATGGGCTGCTGGAAGTAACACTGATGGATGACCGCAAGCAGTTCTTTAACCAGGCAGGAGAAGATATTACGCAGGAAGTCATGGCACCGAATGTAGAGGAAATGGAGCCTCAGTTCTTTGTTGAGGATGATACGTTGTATTATACCCCGTCAGAGCTTAGAAAACAGGTCATTTTATTTGAACTTTCTTCCTACTTGGAACGACCAAACTACTCCCGCTTTTTGGAAACATTTGAAACGACCTGGGATGTAGGCTTTTTGCAGTTCTATTACCCGGGAGAGGGGAACGAATATTGGTTATATTCGTTTCTGCCTGAAGAGAGAACACTGCGTTTTATTCACTCTGGTGTTAAAAATCACCGGCTTTTGTCGAAAGCTGGTGAGCCGAAGCTCATGGTTCTTACAGAGGAAGACGGGCAGGATGTGATTTATCGTTATGGCGTTGATGGTACCAATGAGGGGCTTGGTGACTGGCAGGGCAATTTGCTGGAAACAAAGGAGTAGGTGGAAGGTATGAAAAGAGTTCTTTTGCTTTATAATCCTATGGCCGGCATTCAGGAATTCAATCGTATGCTGGATGAAATAATTGCCGTATTTCAAGCTCAGGACATAGAGTTGACCATTTATCGAACACAGGAGCAGATGGATTTTTATAATTATCTTAATTACCAAACGGCAAAGCGATATCAGGCGATTTTGGTGGCTGGGGGAGATGGATCGATAAGTCTTGCGATGAATGCCATGATGAAGAAAAAAATTGATCTTCCGTTGGGCATCATTCCTTCAGGAACTTCCAATGATTTTGCCCATTATTTGGCCATTTCTAGTGATTTACATTTGGCTATCCAGCAATTGGCGCAACTTCGAAGCAAGTGGATTGATCTAGGGAAAGTCAACGGTACCTTTTTTATCAATGTCCTGGGCGGAGGTATTTTGCCCAATGTAGCACAAAAGGTGGAGGGTGAAGCCAAAAACATGTGGGGAAAAGCTGCCTATTATGTGACGGGATTGATGGAAATGACCAAGAACAAGAGTTTTAGGTTGCGTGTTCAGACTGAGGACCAGGAATTTGAGGAAGATTATTTTTTATTTTTGGTGATGAATGGGGTTTCAGCAGGAGGATTTAGTAAAGTAGGGGGGAAGGCAACGGCGGAGGACGGAAAGCTCAATTTTGTGGGTATCAAGTCACTCAATTTGTCTGATGTTCCCATGCTGTTTGGAAAACTTCTCAGGGGAGAGCACATTGAGGATCCTCATGTGCGGTATCTGGAAGGGGAGCAATTTCAAATGGAGTTTGTTTCTGGAGATGAGGATACCAAGGCTGTCAATATTGATGGAGAAAAAGGTCCGGAGTATCCTTTGGATATTCAAGTCTGTAAACATCGGCTACAGGTTCTCTATTGAGGAGGAGTGAGTCATAATTTTGATAATCAGTTGTCTGCTGGGCAATGTTAAGACCATATTGCAGGGGGCAGGATACCACTTTTTGCCTGGTTAAAGAGGAGGGCGAAATTATATGAACGAAACTTGCCAAGTCACAGACCAGGCACTCATGGAATATGTGTATGGCAGGTTGGATGCGATGGCGGGACAATACTTCACATATCAACAGACGCTCGCTGAAAGCTTTCGCAGGGTTTATATTCAAGATCCTCCGGCTCTGTACTGAGAGCTTTAGGTGTTGCTATCGATACTACTTACGATGCTTTCATTGTTGTCGCCGCATAAGATGGAGTGGTTGGCTTATCGGCGAACTCAGCAGGGGGTACTCTGGTGGAGCGTCGGCCATTTGGGCTATGTTCCCGGTACGAGAGATGCCGGTAAGGTGTGAAAACACTTGAACGTGGAGGTGGAAGCATGACCAAAGGATTGATGGTGTGCACACTGCGTGTAGTCATGGTGAGGGGGTAGCGTCTTGATTGTATGGGGAATACTGTCAACGTTTCTTTTCATTCTGTTAGGGCTGGTTCTTGCTATCCTGCTGGTTCCCATCACTTATCGTATACACGCAAGGCGGGTTGAATCAATCCTTGTGAAGGTACGGATTGGGTGGCTTCTCGGGTTCATTCGTACCGAAGGGGTCTGGTTGGGAGATACGGACCTGAGCCTCTGGTTCGGTCTGGTTGGTCTGCGTTTCAACTTGATGGATCACGGAAAGCGGGCCATTGGCGCACGGCGTAAGAAGAACAAGTTGAGTAAGGGGAAGAAGCGTAGCAAAAAGAAGAAAGAGTCGTTGCATAACAACCGATTCAGTCGAGTCGCCTTGTCGCTGGTGCTCTCGGCGGGAACACGGTGTTTGTGTCATGTGCGGCCTCACGTGCTAAAAGCGTGGGGGCGGATTGGATTCGACGATCCCTATCATACGGGAATTGCCTGTGCGTTGTTTGAGACGACATATTCCGTCGGATGGCATGACATGCAGGTTGAGTTTGTGTTCAATGAAGAGGTCTATGAGGGTGAGATCGACTTGGCGGGTCGGATCATGATCGGGTACCTGCTATGTCAGGCAATCTGGTTGTTTTTGCATAAACCCTCACGACAACTGTTGCTGGGATGATGTGTCGCTTGCGACCAAAAGGAGGAAAAATGGAATTCAATTACAAAGAGAACATGGATGCGATGTTTGAGCGTTTTGAGAGCTTCCTGAAGGAAAAGACGGTTATTGGGGAAGCCATCCAACTGGGGGATGTGACCATGATTCCAGCCGTGACCATTTCGTTTGGCATGGGGAACGGCGGAGGTGATGGTACCGATCCGAGCGGAAAAGGAGGAAGTGGCACGGGTTCTGGTGGTGGGTTCGGTGCCAAAATCAGCCCCACGGCCATGATTGTGGTGAAAAACGGGGAAGTGGAGGTCCTTCCGATTAGTAAGGGTCATGCTTTTGAGAAATTGATCGAAATGGTACCCGATATCATGGATAAGGTAGAGGCTAAGGTTCAGAAGGCCAAGGAGGAACAAGCAGAATAGGGATGCGTAGCCAGGAGGCTGCGCTTTTTTATTCTCGGTTGTTTCCTGAGAGGTAAGTGAATATGCTGAGGACTTGACCGATTAAGAATTAGGCTGGCATGGATGTTTCTGCGGTTTCTGACAGAGGTGTGAAGCAGGTATTGCATGCGTGCCAGGGTATCAAGATTATCCAGACCATTTTCCTAGAGAAGGCAAAATGACTCGTCATTGGCGAAAGGGTGTATGGAAGTGGTTAGTGAAAAGATTCTGTTGGATTTTGACAGATTGCAAGCATGAATCCGAGATTAAAAATTGTAAATGGAAAAAAAGTGAAAATAGTTATTGACTATGGTCGTGAGGGATAGTA
>DIET01000002.1 GCA_002418765.1 Peptococcaceae bacterium UBA5767
ATCTGGTGTAACTGTCAAAGATCCGAGGAGACGATTTAGTACTTTGATTGTGGTATAATAGAACATATGTTCACCATGTAAATTGAAATGCCATTTCCCTTGGTGTATAATGATTTTCGGACAGATAAGGAGTAAAGAGACCATGATGCAAAGAAATATAATTGTTAAGGGAGCAAGAGCCCATAACTTGAAAAATATTGATGTAGAAATCCCCCGGGATAAGCTGGTGGTCATTACAGGATTATCTGGTTCAGGGAAATCATCGCTGGCGTTTGATACCATTTACGCCGAAGGACAAAGACGTTACGTGGAATCGCTGAGCTCTTATGCCAGACAATTTCTGGGCCAAATGGAGAAACCGGACGTAGACTATATTGAGGGACTCTCCCCGGCCATCTCCATTGACCAGAAAACCACCAGTCGCAATCCTCGTTCTACGGTTGGGACGGTGACAGAGATCTATGATTACCTGAGACTTTTGTTTGCCAGAATCGGGACGGTACATTGTCCCAATTGCCATCAGCCGATTCATAGCCAATCGGCGTCTCAAATGGTGGAGCGCATCCTGTCGTTCCCAGAAGGAAGTAGAATCTCTGTTTTGGCTCCGGTTATCAAGGGGAGAAAGGGTGAGCACAACAAGATTTTTGAGAACATCAAGAAGGAAGGATACGTCCGTGTGCGGGTAGACGGCCAGACCCGATTACTGGAAGAAGAGATCAGCCTGGAAAAGAACAAAAAGCATACAGTTGAGATTATTGTAGATCGGCTTAAAGTGCGTGAGGGCATAGAGAGCAGGTTGGCTGATTCTGTGGAGACGGCGCTTGGTATTGGTGAAGGGACCATCATCGTAGATGTTGAGGGGGAAGACCTCTTGATGAGTGAGCATTTTGCGTGTCCAGCGTGCGATATTTCCTTACCCGAGATTGCTCCGCGCAGTTTTTCGTTCAATTCGCCATATGGAGCCTGTCCCGATTGTCATGGGATCGGATACAAAATGGAGGTATCCGAAGAGTTGGTGGTTCCCGATGCTTCTCTTAGTCTTCGTGAAGGAGCTGTCGTTCCCTTTGCTGGTGAAAATAGCAACTACTATCCTGCGATGCTAGAAGCAGTGGTGGCACATTATGGCGGTTCTATGGATGTCCCTTTTTCAGCATTGCCGCAAAAGGTGAAAGATAAGATCTTTCACGGCACGGGGAAGGAAAAAATCCGGGTAAATTATGTGAGTTCCAAGTATGGGACCAAACAGAACTGGGATACCCAGTTCGAAGGCGTGTACCCGAATCTGGAGCGACGACACCGGGAAACCAGTTCTGAGCTGGCTCGTAAATGGACAGAAAGCTTCATGTCCTTTGATACATGTCCAAGCTGTCATGGTACTCGTTTAAAAGATGAGGTGTTGGGCGTGTTGGTGGGTGGGCTAAACATAGCTCAAGTCACAGAGCTGTCCATCAAAGAAAATATATTGTTTTTTGAATCACTGCAGCTCACACAGAGGGAAAACCTGATTGCTATCCAGATTCTGAAAGAAATACGGGAGCGGTTACATTTTTTGGACAATGTAGGTCTGTCCTATCTGACGCTATCGCGGACTGCCGGCACGTTGTCTGGTGGCGAAGCCCAACGTATTCGTTTGGCCACTCAGATCGGATCGTCTCTGATGGGTGTTCTTTATATTTTGGATGAACCAAGCATAGGTTTGCATCAGAAGGACAACATGAAGTTGATTGCTACATTAAAAAGACTCAGAGATCTGGGCAACACATTGATTGTTGTCGAGCATGATGAAGAAACCATGCTGGAGGCTGATTATCTTATTGATATAGGTCCAGGAGCAGGAGAGCATGGAGGTCGTATTGTTGCCATCGGAACGCCGCAGGAAGTAGCAGATAATAAAGATTCACTGACAGGCGATTATCTGGCGGGCAGAAAGAACATTCCAATCCCTACCAGCAGAAGGATTGGGAACAGGCAAATATTGACGGTAAAAGGGGCCAGAGAAAATAATTTGCGGAACATCGATGTAGAGATCCCTTTGGGTCTGTTCAATTGCATCACTGGGGTATCTGGTTCAGGAAAATCGAGTTTGGTCAATGAAATCATATACAAGAGTTTGAAAAAATCAGTGCAGAAAACCCGGATTATTCCAGGTAAACATGATGGCATCGAGGGACTATCCTATATCGACAAGGTGGTGAACATAGACCAAAGTCCTATCGGCAGAACGCCGCGCTCCAATCCGGCCACGTACACCGGGACATTCGACATCATTCGAGACACGTTCGCCAGGACCAAGGAAAGCAAGGTAAGAGGTTACAAAACAGGGCGTTTCAGTTTCAATGTGAAGGGTGGGCGTTGTGAGTCATGCAAAGGAGACGGAATTATCAAAATAGAGATGCACTTTTTACCTGATGTCTATGTGCCCTGTGAGGTCTGTGGCGGCAAACGCTACAATAGGGAGACCTTGGAAGTCAAATACAAAGGAAAGACCATTTCCGATGTATTGGACATGACTGTGGAAGAGGCTTATACTTTTTTTGAAAGTATTCCGCGCATTGAAAAAAAGCTTAAAACACTGTTGGATGTAGGCCTCGGCTACATTCGTTTGGGGCAACCTGCCACGACGCTTTCTGGTGGGGAGGCCCAGCGTGTGAAATTGGCCACAGAGTTGTCCAAGATTTCTACTGGCAAGACGTTTTACATTCTGGACGAGCCTACTACAGGATTGCATATCGATGATATTCGAAAACTTCTTGATGTGCTTAACCGTTTGGCTGATGCCGGTAATACCATTTTGGTGATTGAACATAATTTAGATGTTATCAAGACGGCCGACTACATCATCGATTTGGGCCCGGATGGAGGTACTGGAGGGGGCTTGGTCGTAGCCAAAGGTACGCCGGAAGAGGTGGCCATGGTTCCGGGATCTTACACTGGTGAATTTTTGAAAAAAGTACTTGAGGTGAATTGGATTGGATACTGGAAAGAGCTTCGACGATAAATTGACCCAGCTACCTCAGTCCCCTGGGGTGTACCTGATGCGAAATGAGCTCGGGGAAGTGATATATGTCGGAAAAGCCAAAAGTCTGAAGAATCGGGTAAGCAGTTATTTTCGGGATAAGGTAGACAGGCCAAAGACAGCTCTTTTGGTTTCTAAGATTCATGATGTGGATTGGATCGTAACAGAGAGTGAGACGGAAGCCTTGGTGTTGGAGTGCAATCTAATCAAGGAATACCGGCCCAAGTACAATATTCGTCTGGTAGATGACAAACATTATCCTTATCTCAAAGTGACGTTGGAAGAAGAGTATCCCCGGGTGCTGGTGGTTCGTCAACGAGGGACGGATAAGTCACGTTATTTTGGCCCCTATACCAGTGCCACGTCCATGCATGAAGCCCTGAAGACCATCCGGGCTTTGTTTACCTTGCGTACTTGCAGCAATCAGAAGTTTCAGCATCGTTCTCGGCCTTGCCTCAATTATCAAATCAAAAAATGCAGTGCTCCATGTATGAATAAGATCAGCAAAGAAGAATACCGACGGCAGGTGGATGAATTGGTGCTGTTGTTAGAGGGATCTACCAAAGAGTTGATGCGGGTATTGGGTGACAACATGAAAGAAGCTTCCAGGCAACTTCAATTTGAAAAGGCAGCACAGATTAGAGACCAGATGGCGGCATTGAAGAGCATTGGAGAAAAGCAAAAGGTCATCATGGAAAAGGGAAGGGATGAGGATGTCATTGCTTTGTTTGGGGGAGATGAGAAAGCCGTTGTTCAGATTTTTTTCGTACGCAATGGGAAGGTTATCGACCGTAAAACCTTCGATATGTTTAATACCGAAGGTCAGCAGGAAGCGGCCATCATGGCGGCTTTTATCAAACAGTATTATTATGACGGAAAAGAAATTCCCGCCAGGATTTTGTTGGATATCTTACCGGAAGAGGCAGATGCTCTGATCAGTTGGTTGCGGCAGCGACGGGGGAAAAAGGTAGAACTGATACAACCCAAGCGTGGCGAGACCAGGCGTTTGGTGCATATGGTAAGGGAAAATGCCAAACTGACCTACCAGGAAGAAGCGCTGAAGAAGACCAAAAAAAAATACAAGGACAAAGCACTGGTGGCTTTGCAAGAAGCACTATTTCTGGAGGAGCTTCCCGCACGCATGGAGTGCTATGATATTTCCAATATCCAGGGCAGCCACATGGTGGCTTCTATGGTGGTATTTACAATGGGGCAGCCTGATGTGGCGGAATATAGAAAGTTTCACATCAAGACCGTGGAGGGACCAAATGATTTTGCCGCCATGCAGGAGGTTTTGCACCGCCGATTTCAGGGAGCGAAAAGGGATAAACCCGGCTTTGAGAAAATTCCTGACTTGGTGATTGTGGATGGAGGAAAGGGGCAGTTGTCTTCAGCCAGAGCCATCATGCGAGAACATGGTTTCTCAGATATCCCCACGTTTGGTCTGGCAAAAAAAGAAGAACTTTTATATCAGGAGGGGAGGCAAGACCCCATTCGATTGGCCGCCGATTCGGAGGCGTTGTATCTGATTCAGCGTATTCGTGATGAGGCTCATCGATTTGCCATTACCTTTCACCGGGAGAAACGCAGTCAGAGTGCCTTTATATCGGTACTTGATTCTGTGCCTGGGATTGGCCCCAAACGTAAAAAAATATTGTTGCAAACCTTCGGGTCGGTCAAGGGCGTCAAGCAGGCGTCTGTTGATGATTTGGCCAAGGCATTGAATATGTCGTTGGAAAAGGCCGGGGAGATAAAGGAATACTTGGGATGAAACAAGCGATCAAAATGGTAGCCATTGACCTGGATGGCACCTTATTGCAGGATGATTTACAAATATCTCTACGGGACAGAGAGGCCATCGCTGAAGCCAGACGGTTGGGCGTCAAGGTGGTGATTGCAACCGGAAGGATGTATTCCACCACAGTGAAGTATGCAAGAAGTCTGGAGCTGGATACGCCATTGATTTGTTTTAACGGTGCTTACATCACAGATATTGACAACAAAAACAAACTGGAGCATTATCGATTTTCCATGGAATACGCCCGTTACATTCATCAGGAAGTGATGCTCAGAAAGATGCATGCCAACTATTATCTGGAAGATGATATTCATGTGGCGGAGCTGAATGATTTGGTTCGCGGTTACCAGAAGCGGCTGGAGATCCCGATTCAGGTGGTAGAGGATATGGAGGCTTTCTTTTCTATGTATTCACTGTTGACCAAGATCACCATTCAGAGTGATTCGCAAGAACAAATTGCTGATTTGAATCGTTGGATCGAAGCGTCTTGGCCCCATAAGTTGTATGTAATTCGTTCCAATCCTCATTTTTTGGAAGTCTCTCATCCGGTAGCCACCAAGGGAACCGGGGTGGCCCGGATTGCGAAGGAATACCAGCTTCAGGCGCATCAGGTGATGACCATTGGAGACCAGCAAAACGACATACCCATGATTGAATATGCCGGCATCGGGGTGGCCATGGACAATGGCGACGCATTACTCAAAATGAAAGCAGATTATATCACCAGCAGCAATGGGAATGACGGTGTGGGCAGAGCCATTGAAAAATTTGTCCTGGGAGTTTGATATGAAATGGATTGCTGATCTGCATACGCATACTTTGTTGTCGGGACATGCTTTTTCCAGTATCAAAGAGAATATACTGGGGGCCAAAGAGGCAGGTTTGGAGATATTGGCCAACACGGATCATGCCCCGGGCATGCCGGGTGCCAATGAAGCCTTTTACCATTTCTACAATCAGTTTGTCATTCCTGAAGAAGTGGATGGAATCCGGGTCTTAAAAGGAGCAGAAGTCAATATCATGGGCGAGGACGGAAGCGTGGATTTGCCGCCATTTGTCCTTTCGAAGTTGGACCTGGTGATTGCCAGTCTGCATGAAATGTGCTTTGCGCCTGGCGATGCAAACACCAACACGGCTTGTTTGCTGGGAGCCATTGAGTCCGGCTGGGTGGACATCATTGGGCACCCAGGCAATCCAGCTTATCCTGTGGATATGGAACGGGTGGTGCGGGCTTGCCAAAAACATCATGTCGTGTTGGAGATCAACAATACATCGCTCAAAGGACAGGTTCGTCCTGGATCTGATGTCCACTTGAAGCACATGCTGACGCTGTGCCAAGCAGAGGGATTGCAGATTGCGGTAGGCAGTGATGCCCACTGGATGGGTGACGTAGGACGTTTGGATGAAGCTCATGATTTTCTTCAAAGCCAGGGCTATTCAGAAGATCGTATCCTCAACACTGATCGGGCACGTCTGTTTGATTTCTTGGCTATGCGTAAAGAGGTTAGAGAAACGCTGGCAAAAAAGGTATAATCAAAATGGAGGCGGACATGAACAAAAACGCGAGGGAACAAACCAAACTATTGTTGGTGACGGGTATGAGCGGAGCAGGAAAAACCCAGGCCATGAGGGCACTGGAGGATATGGGTTTTTTCTGTATCGACAATTATCCTTTTTCCATGATTGAGGATTTGCTTCGGCATGTTCTGCTTAAGGAAAAAAATCTCTTTCCTAAGATTGCCATCGCTATCGATGTGCGGGGCAAGGAATTTTTGCAAAATATTGATAAGGGTTTGGCGCAGCTGGGCACTCATCATATTGATTATTCCATTTTGTTCATGGACGCCAATGATGCCGTATTGATGAACCGCTACAAAGAAACCAGACGAAAACATCCGCTGCAGGAAAAAATGAATATCATGGAGGCCATCTCTACCGAACGGGATATCCTAAGCAATATTCGGGCTCATGCACATCGTATTGTGGACTCATCGCAGATGAAGCTGGAAGATTTTCATGTGTTGATGTATGAGCTCTATGGTGAAAAACAGAGCAAGATGACGCTGACCATCACATCGTTTGGGTTTAAATACGGGTTACCGCTGGATTCGGACTTGGTTTTTGATGTACGCTTTCTGCCCAATCCTTTTTATGATCCGGTCATGCGAACCCTGACTGGTAAGGATACAGTGGTTCATGACTACATCTTGAATTTGCCAGAGACGGAGATATTTCTTCAGTCGCTTCTTTCTATGCTTTCTTTTCTCCTTCCGGAATATGTGCGGGAAGGAAAGAAACAACTGGTGATTTCCATTGGTTGTACAGGTGGCCAACATCGCAGCGTGGCCCTGGCTGATCAATTGGGCCAGTCGCTATCGGTACAGGACGTGGATGTATTGGTGACCCACCGGGAATTACACCGATATCAATCAAGGGGGTAATCTATGTCTTTTTCTTCTCAGGCCAAAAATAATTTATCTCGCTTGATACCAGAACGCGCCTGTTGCTGTCGAACGGAACTGCTGGCGCTTTTTCGTTCTGATGGGGTCATCCATAAAATGGATGACGAACAAGTTCTGATGCTACAGTTCGAAACAGAAAATGCAGCCGTAGCACGCAAGATCTTCAAGCTCCTGAAGGCGATGTACGACATTTCTATTGAAGTAGCAGTGCGTAAAAAAAGAAGACTGAAGAAAAACAACAAGTATATGTTGCGTGTTCATGGACAAGAACCGGTGCGGCTGGTACTGCAAGATTTGCAGCTCGACTACGCAGACCGATTGGAAGACGATTACGAGGAAGACTTTTTTTTGGGTGATTGTTGCTACCGGGCGTACCTGAGGGGTTCATTTTTGGGGGCTGGTTCGGTGAGCAGTCCTGAGGGGGATTATCATCTGGAACTTACTTCACGCCATGCATCCAATGCCTATTTTCTTTTGAAGGCGATGGAACGCTACGATTTAAAAGCGCGCATCAACAAGCGAAAGGGGCGTTATGTTATTTATCTTAAGGGCAGTGAAGATATCGTGACCTTTCTCAATGTCATTGGCGCTCACAAAAAACTCCTTGAATTCGAGAATGTCCGGATCATCAAAGAGCTTCGTAATCGCGTCAACCGAGGTGTCAATTGCGAGACGGCCAATCTTAACAAAATTGTCAACACAGGGGTTCGCCAGATGGAGGCTATTTTGACCATTGACCGTATCATGGGTATCGAGAAATTGAAGGTCAGTTTAAGGGAAGTGGCTCGGTTGCGTAGAGAGTTTCCCAGCTCATCGTTGCAGGAATTGGGGGACATGATGGATCCGCCTCTGAGCAAGTCGGCCATCAATCATAGGCTGAGAAAGTTGGAGGAAATTGCAGACAAATTACGCTAAATACGGTATAATGGCCTTTGGATTGGACATCCTTTGGTGATTTCGGTTCTTATAATTTTATATAGAAGAAGGAGGAGGAACGTATGGTTAAGATTGGTATCAACGGATTTGGAAGGATTGGAAGATTGGTGATGCGCGCAGCGATGGATCATCCAGACGTAGAGGTTGTGGCTATCAATGATTTGACGGACGCCAAAACCAATGCTCACTTGTTCAAATACGATAGCATACACGGCACCTATCCAGGGGATGTGGCAGCTGATGGCAACGACATAGTGATCGATGGAAAGAAAATCAAGGTTTTTTCTGAGAGAGAACCAAAGAATTTGGGTTGGGGAGAAGTAGGTGCTGAAATCGTGATTGAGTCTACAGGTTTTTTCCGGTCCAAGGAAGAAGCTTTGGGACATGTACAAGCCGGTGCCAAGAAGGTCATTATTTCTGCTCCGGCAAAAAAGGAAGACATTACCATCGTGATGGGAGTCAATGAAGACAAGTATGATAAGGATAAGCATGTGGTACTAAGCAATGCTTCTTGCACCACGAATTGCTTGGCTCCTGTGGCCAAGGTACTTAGTGATACCTTTGGCATCAAGCGAGGCTTGATGACCACCATTCATTCCTACACCAATGATCAGAAAATCCTGGATCAGTTTCACGATGATTTGCGAAGAGCAAGAGCAGCTGCGGAAAACATGATCCCCACCACGACGGGTGCGGCACAGGCCGTGGCCTTGGTGCTTCCTGAATTGGTCGGCAAGTTGAACGGTATGGCCATTCGGGTACCGACGGCCAACGTATCACTGGTGGATGTGGTCTTTGAACTGGATAAGAAAACTACGGCTGCAGAAGTGAATGCTGCCTTGAAAGAAGCAGCGGAAGGTTCTTTGAAAAATATTATGGCGTACAATGAAGAGCCTTTGGTTTCGAAGGATTACAACGGTTGCAAATTGTCTTCCACTGTGGATGGTCTGTCAACCATGATGGTAGGCGAAGACATGGTGAAGGTTCTGGCTTGGTATGACAATGAGACGGGTTATGCGACCCGCTGTGTTGATCTGGCTGCCTACATTGCTTCTAAAGGACTATAAATTAGTCAAAGTACCATAGAAGAATGCGAACCTTTCGGCTCGCATTCTTCCTTTTACAGGAGAATGAACCATGAGAAATAAAAAAAGTGTAGAAGATTTGAACGTCAAGGGCAAGCGTGTGTTGGTCCGGTGTGATTTCAATGTACCTATGGAAGATGGCGTGATCACGGATGACGCCCGTATTACGGAAGCGTTGCCCACGATTGTCTATTTAAAACAACAGGGAGCCCGGATTATCCTGCTTTCGCATTTTGGAAGGCCAAAAGGTAAACCTGATGCGGCGTATTCTTTGCGTCCTGTGGCTGATCGCTTGACAGAACTCTTGCACGAAGAGGTTTTGTTTGCTGCCGACGATGAGGTCGTGGGTGAGCAGGCCAAAGCCATGAGTTCGCTGCTTCAAGATGGTCAGGTCATGCTGCTCGAAAATACCCGCTTTTGTCCAGGTGAAACCAGCAATGATCCTGTTTTTGCCAAAAAACTTGCGGGCTTGGGTGACTTGTTTGTGAATGATGCCTTTGGCACAGCTCACCGTGCGCATGCCTCCAATGTAGGCTTGAGTCAGCTGCTGCCCTCTGCGCTGGGTTATTTGGTGAAGAAGGAAGTAGATGTGTTAAGTGATGTGATGGCACAGCCCCAAAGACCGTTTGTGGCGATTCTGGGTGGGGCCAAGGTATCTGATAAGATTGGAGTTATCAAGAATCTGATACAGAAAGTGGATGTCTTGATTGTAGGGGGAGGCATGGCCTTTACTTTTTTCAAAGCCATGGGCTACGAAACGGGTTTGTCTTTATTGGAAGAGGACAAGGTCGAGTTGGCCAGAGAACTGATGGAGGAGGCGCAGGCGAACAAGGTGCGTTTTCTTCTTCCGGTGGATGTGGTTTGTGCTGAAACCTTTAGCAATGATGTTCCTTTTGTTACAGTCCCTGCTGAGGGGATTCCCAAGAACCAGATGGGTTTGGATATTGGATCCAGAAGTCTGGCGCTTTTTGCAGACGAAATTGCCCAAGCCAAAACCATTATTTGGAATGGACCTATGGGTGTGTTTGAAATGGATCACTTTGCTCAGGGAACGAGGGGTGTGGCCAAGGCCATGGCCGATGTCGATGCTGTAACCATCATTGGTGGAGGAGATTCTGCGGCGGCGGCACAACAGTTCGGTCTGGCCGATCGCATGACGCACATTTCCACGGGTGGTGGTGCCAGTCTGGAGTTTTTTGAGGGCAAAGTATTGCCTGGAATTGACGCCATTGATGAGCGATAAGGAGTCGATATGAGAAAACCAATGATTGCAGGAAACTGGAAAATGAATAAAACGGTGGATGAAGGTGTGGCGCTGGTAAGAGAGATCCTGCCGCTGGTACAAAACAGTGATGCTGAGATCTGTGTTTGCGTGCCTTATATTTCCCTACAGGCCATTGGGGAGCTTATACAAGGAAGCCGGGTGCAACTGGGGGCGCAAAATGTCAGTCAATATGCTGCTGGGGCCTATACGGGCGAAATATCAACCACCATGCTGGCCGATCTGAAGGTGGCGTATGTAATTCTGGGACATTCGGAACGCAGAATGTATTATGCTGAGACAGATGAGAGCATCAATGAAAAAATAGAGGCTTCGTTGGGAAAAAGCCTTTGTCCCATTGTTTGCTGTGGAGAACCACTGGATATTCGCAGGAAAAATGAGGAGAAGGCCTATGTAAAGGCGCAGCTGGTGCGGGATTTACAGGGTATCAGGGCTGAGGATATGCGGAAGATGGTGATTGCCTATGAGCCTATCTGGGCCATTGGAACAGGAGAGACGGCCAGCAAGGAACAGGCTGAATCCATGTGTGCCTTTATTCGTACCCTGATTGCTGGCCTTTACGATAGCGAAACAGCCGATGCAGTGCGTATCCTGTATGGCGGTAGTGTCAATACCTCCAATATCGATGAACTGATGGGCATGGAGAATATTGATGGAGCTCTGGTGGGTGGTGCCAGTTTGAAGGCGGCTGATTTTGCCCGCTTGGTGAATTTTAGGTAAGGAGAAGCGATGATAAAGAAACCTGTTATGCTCTGTATTCTCGATGGCTGGGGTCTTCGGGAAGAGAAAAAATACAATGCCATCCTTATAGGAGATACTCCCTATTGGGATGCGCTCACAGAAAGTGTGCCCATGACGCGTCTTGTGGCTTCCGGGCTGGCAGTGGGTTTGCCGGAAGGACAGATGGGCAATTCGGAAGTAGGTCACTTGAATATCGGTGCTGGTCGAAAAGTGTATCAGGACCTGACGCGTATCAACAAAAGTATCGCCGATGGGGATTTCTTTGAGAATCCAGTATTGGTGCAAGGGATGGATGAAGCCAAAGAAAATGGGAAGAGTATCCATCTTCTGGGACTCTTGTCGGATGGGGGAGTGCATTCCCATATTCTGCAGATCATCGCCATGATAGAACTCGCTAAGAAAAGGGGCGTCCAGTCGCTGTTTGTTCATGCATTGCTGGATGGACGTGATGTGCCGCCGACTTCAGCAATTAGGTATATTGAGCAATTGGAAGCAGCCATGCAGGAACTGGGTCTGGGGAAGATTGCTACGGTTAGTGGTCGTTACTATACGATGGACAGGGATAAGCATTGGGACCGGGTGGAAAAAGGTTACCAGGCCATGACCCAGGGACTGGGACATAGGGCGCCTACAGCGGTACAGGCTGTTCAAGATGCGTATGAGCGTGCTGAAAATGATGAATTTGTAAGCCCTACGGTCATCGAAGAGCAGGGCAAACCAGTAGGCACGGTGATGGAGGGAGACAGCATCATTTTTTGCAACTTTCGGGCCGACCGAGCCAGAGAAATTACCCGTGCGTTTGTGCAAGAGGATTTTCATGGGTTTGCAAAGCCTTCTCTTCACGTGCGCTATATTTGTCTTACAGAATATGATGAAACCATCGATGCTCCCATTGCGTTTCCAGCACAAGAACTGCGAAATACCTTGGGTGAAGTGCTGGCCAAAGCGGGTTTGAGACAGCTACGGATTGCTGAGACCGAAAAGTATGCTCATGTTACTTTCTTCTTTAATGGTGGCAAAGAAGATGCCAATTCAGGAGAGGATCGGGTTTTGATTCCGTCTCCTTCGGTATCTACCTATGATTTACAGCCGGAGATGAGTGCGTATGAGGTAACAGAAAAGGTGATCGATGCCATCGACAAAGAGACGTATGATGTTATCATTTTAAACTTCGCCAATCCTGACATGGTTGGACATACGGGGGTTTTGGAAGCTGCTGTGGCTGCCATAGAAACCATCGATGCATGTTTGAAAAATGTAGTGGAAGCCGTGAAGGCGCATGATGGCATTGTCTTCTTGACGGCCGATCACGGAAACTGTGAAACGATGGTCAATGCAGAAACCGGAAAACCGCATACGGCGCACACCACCAATGAGGTTCCATTTTTGGTGATTACCAAAGAACCCTGGGACATTGAACTACGTGAAGGATGTTTGGAAGACATTGCACCTACGATGCTTGAGGTCCTGGAGATCGCCCAACCGGATGACATGACCGGGAAGAGCTTGATCAAGAAGAAATAGAGGGCAGAACAGACTGCCCTTGTCATGAAATAAAAATATGCCAAGGAGGATACAACAATGGCCATTATTACAGATGTATATGCAAGAGAGATTATGGATTCACGAGGAAACCCTACGGTGGAAGTAGAGGTGTACTTGGAAGATGGTGCCATGGGACGCGCTGCCGTGCCTTCGGGCGCCAGCACGGGAGCATTTGAAGCCGTGGAACTAAGAGATGGCGACAAGGATCGCTATTTGGGAAAAGGTGTACTCGATGCGGTGGACAATGTTAATGAGATCATTGCCATGGAGCTTATCGGTATGGATTCGGAAGAACAAGCAGGCATCGATGCATTGATGATTGAACTTGATGGCACACCCAACAAAGCGAAACTGGGCGCCAATGCCATTCTGGGCGTATCATTGGCTGTAGCCAAAGCTTCTGCCCAGTCTTTGGGGATCCCTTTGTATCGTTACATCGGCGGTGTCAATGGCAAGCAGTTGCCTGTCCCTATGATGAATATCCTTAACGGAGGCTCTCATGCTGACAACAATGTGGATATTCAGGAGTTCATGATTATGCCGGTTGGTGCGACGTCGTTTGCTGAAGGGCTCAGGATGTGTGCCGAAGTGTTTCATGGTTTGAAGAAAGTCTTGAAAGCAGAAGGCTTGAATACAGCTGTTGGTGACGAGGGTGGTTTTGCACCTGATTTAAAATCCAACGAGGATGCACTGAAATACATTGTGCAGGCCATCAAGGAGGCTGGTTATGTGAGTGGGGAAGATTTCCGTATTGCCATGGATCCCGCAGCCTCTGAGTTTTATGATGCCAAGAAGAATGTGTATGTTTTGGCTTCGGAAAACAGAGAACTGACGTCAAGAGAAATGGTGGATTATTATGCCGGCCTTGTGGACAAATACCCCATCATTTCCATTGAAGATGGCTTGTCTGAAGAAGACTGGGATGGATTTATCTATATGAGAGAAACGTTGGGAGATCGTTTGCAAATTGTGGGCGATGACTTATTTGTTACCAATACCGAGCGTTTGGCCAAAGGGATTGAACTGAAGGCGGCCAATTCCATTTTGGTCAAAGTGAATCAGATAGGTACGCTGACTGAGACCTTGAATGCCATTGAAATGGCCCAGAAAGCCGGGTTCACAGCCATTATCTCTCATCGTTCCGGAGAGACAGAAGATACTACCATTGCCGACATTGCCGTGGCCACCAATGCGGGCCAGATCAAGACGGGTGCACCGTCCAGATCTGATCGAGTAGCCAAGTACAATCAGCTGTTGCGTATTGAAGATGAGTTGGGTGACATTGCTGTGTTCGCAGGTGATAAAACATTCTACAATTTGCGGTAGTTAGTTTCAGTTAGAAAAAGAGACAGTATGTGACGTGCACCCCAAATGTTGGACACAAAGTCCAACGTTCGGAGGTGCACTTTTTCTATTTCCTAAGGTGGCTGGGTCATCTGAGGATAAAGAGGAAATGCTCTTGACAACCCAGGGAATATATTGCATGATGAACGGGTAATTGAATACAAATTAATCTCTGAAATTCATGACTCCTGAGGCCTTGGCTATGGAGCTGAATCGCTAGGTTATACGGGAAACGGTATAATCCCCCATTGTGGAAAGGAGAGAAACGACCTGAGGGTCGATTCTTTGTTGCGCCTGAAACTCTGGGATCCCAGAGTTTTTTTGTATTTGTTGTTAAAAGAGCATCAGGTAAGAGAACAGGAGTGTAACGATGGAAGAAATTGTATTGCGGGTAAACCAAGAAGAAAAAACCCTCTGGATCGATCCCAAATGGACATTGATGAAAGTTGTTCGGGATGTGTTGGATTTAAAGGGAACCAAATGTGGTTGTGCTACGAATGATTGTGGGGCGTGCAAGGTGCTGGTGGATGGGGAGGCCAAGAATTCCTGTGTACTCTTGGCTAAAAAATGTGTGGGTAAAAATATTGTCACCATCGAAGGTATTGCCAATGGAGAAACGCTACATCCGGTGCAACAGGCTTTTGTGGATACAGGAGCTATTCAGTGTGGATTTTGTACTCCTGGGATGGTGATTTCTGCAGTGGCTTTGTTAAACAAGAACTTGAATCCGACGGAGGAGAAGATCAGGCTTGCGCTGGATGGGAATCTTTGTCGTTGCACGGGGTATGTGAACATTGTAGAGGCTATTAAACAGGCGGCTGTGGTGATGAGGGGTGAAACACAAGCGCCGGATGATTCTTTGCCAAAGGAGATGGACTGCGTGGGTAGCAGTCGGCCACTTCTTGATGCCATAAGCAAAGCAAGAGGAGAGGCGGTGTATTATGGGGATATCAAACTGGATCATATGCTGACGGCCAAAATGCTCCTTAGCCCTGTTCCCCATGCCAAGATCAAGCATATTGACACCAGCAAAGCAGAGGCGCTTCCGGGCGTGAAGGCGATTGCCCATGCTTTCAATACACCCATGATCCCCTACAACAGTTACATGACGTATGCCGGACAGGATATTATGAAAAATGAGACCATCTTTGCGGATACGGTTCGTTTTGTAGGTGATCGGGTGGCTGCTGTAGCTGCGATTGATGAACAGACGGCATTGGAGGCCATCAAGCTGATTGAAGTAGAATATGAAGAGTATCCTGCTGTGTATGATGTGGAGAAGGCCTTGGAAGAAAATGCTCCTTTGATTTGGCCAGAGGGCAATCAGATTGCTGATATGGCGGCAGGAGGAGGAGATGTTGAGACAATGATGTCTGGGTCTTCACAGATATTTACACACAAGATCAGTACCCAAAAGGTGCATCATGCAGCCATAGAATTACATGGCTGTATCGCGGATTATAAAAATGGCCGATTGACAGTCTGGACACCGACCCAGAATAATTTTCCTTTTCGAGCCGTGTTGGCGGAAATTTTTCAGTTGTCCATGAACCATATTAAAATTATCCGTCCGACGGTAGGCGGAGCCTTTGGGGGTAAGCTTGAGGTTATCCTGGAACCGGTCGCCGTCATTCTCAGCATGAAAGCCAGAAGGCCTGTCAAGTTGGAGATGTCCAGGAAAGAAGACATCACGGCTTCACGTTGCCGGCATGGGTCCGTGATCACCATGACCAGCGGATTGGATGAAAAAGGTCGGATCCAGGCTCAAAAAGCAGTAGCTCTAGTGGATACAGGTGCCTATTGCAGTTCTGCTTTTGACGTCACAGGAGCCATGATTGACAAGTTTACACGTGTCTATGATATCGCTCACTTTGAGATTCATGGGAAACCCATTTATACCAATACCATGATCTCCGGGGCCATGAGAGGGTATGGTGCGCCAGAAGTAATGGCCGCCCAAGAATTGCATTATCATGCGGTAGCCCGCTCCTTAGGTATGGATCAAGTGGCGTTTCGGATGAAAAATCTGGTGAATCCGCGCGGCATCAACCATCATTATCAGGAAACATTGGGTGATGCCTACGTCAAGGAGTGCCTGGCATTGGGTGCAGAACGTTTTGGCTGGGATGAACGTGTGGCCAGGTCCCGGGGAACAGGGCGTTATCGCCGTGGTGTAGGTGTGGCTTGTGGTGTGCATGGGGCCGGTTTTATGCATGCCCAGTTCGATTACTCAACGATTTCACTCAAAATGAATGAGGATGGTTCTTTAAGCCTTATCACAGGTACCCATGAATTGGGTCAGGGCGTCAATGTGGCATTGGCCTTGATGGTTTCTGATATTCTAGGCATTGCGTTAGAAAGAATCACTGTGGTGGATAGTGATACGGATGTGATTTATTGGGATAATGGGGCTCATGCCAGCCGGAGTACTTGGGTGGCCGGAAAGGCTGCTGTGGCTGCCGCCGCATCCTTAAGTGCTAAAATCCGGGAGGAAGCAAGTCATCTTTTGCATATCCCAGCTAATGGGTTGGCTTTGAAAGATGGTTTTGTATATCAAAAAACCAAACCTGACAATAGGATTGGCTTGGACAAAGTGGTGCAGAAAGCCCAAGCGGGTCCCAATTCCCATTGTCTGCATGCCACAGAAAGCCATCAGTCCTATTTTGATCCGGGTTCTTATATTGCCGATTTTGCTGAAGTGGAAGTGGATACAGAAACCGGGAAGGTGAGGGTCATCGATTTTTTGGCAGCCCATGACATTGGAAAGGCCATCAATCCGATGATGGCAAAAGCTCAGATTCATGGAGGCATACAGATGGGGTTGGGCTATGCGACGAGTGAGGAGCTGGTCTGGAACCCGGAAACGGGCCATTGTCAGAACAGTAGTTTTAAAAAATATGATCTTTACAAGGCCAAGGATATGCCATCTATCGATATCCTGTTGATAGAAAAAAATGAGGAATATGGTCCATTTGGTGCCAAAAGTATTGGTGAAGCCGCCACGGATGCAGTGGCTCCAGCGGTAGTGAATGCGATCTCGGATGCTTTGGATAGAGATTTTTTCAGTTTGCCCGTAACACCAGATAAGATACTTAAAGCATTGCAAGATCAATAAGGGTAGAACAGATATTGGATAGAGCTGGGTAACCGGCTCTATTTAAAAAAAATAAATAGAACCGGTTCCAATGAGAGCGGTTCCAACAAGGAGGTTGAAAATGAGCTATAGTGTTGGGGTGTTTCAGAATTTTATAGGCGGTAAAGGGTGCGACTCTCTCGGACGGGAGACGATGGAAACAATAAATCCAGCTACGGGCGAACGTGCGTCGAAGGTGTCAAAGTCTAACAAGGAAGATGTTTGGGTGGTGATTGAAGAGGCGAATCGGGCTTTTCGAGAAGAAGACTGGGCGGCCAATCCCAGGAAGCGCAGCCAGGCGCTCTTTTCTTGGGCGACGGCCATACGGGAGCAGATGAGCGATCTTCAGCGCAAATTGGTCATGGAAACCGGGAAACCTCTTCATGAAGCCAGAGGAGAATTGTTGGGTGCAATCGGTTATTTGGAGTACTATGCCTCGGCAGCACGAACGTTGCAAGGCCGTGTTACTTCTGTAGATGATAGGTCGTATTCGATGTTGGTCAGAGAGCCTTTGGGTGCGGTGGCCATCATTGTTCCCTGGAATTATCCGATTACACTGATGATGAGGGACTTGGCACCTGCCTTGGCGGCAGGCAACACAGCGGTTGTCAAGCCAGCAAATCAGACATCGGGGATCACCATGGCGGTGATATCTCTACTTACGCATTTGGAAGGGTTTCCTCACGGTGTTGTCAACGCGCTTACGGGAAGTGGAAAAGAAATTGGGATGGAATTGGTTCGCGCAAAGGGAATTGAGATGATCAACTTTACGGGTAGTTCTGATACGGGGAAAACAATCATGGCGGAGGCCGCCTCTACAATGAAGAAGTTGTCTTTGGAGCTTGGCGGAAAATCAGCCTTGCTCGTTTTTGCGGATGCTGATTTTGATTTGGCGATGCAAGTGGCTGTGAAGAGTATTTTTACACATGCTGGGCAGTTATGCACGTCGGCTTCCCGTCTGGTAGTAGAGGAGTCTATCAAGGAGCGGGTCCTGGAGGATTTGACCCGCAGAGCCAAAGCATTGGTGGTGGGCAATGGATTAGACCCCAAGACGGAGATGGGTGCCATCAGTACCCGTGGTCAGTTTGATTCAATTATGCGATACATAGAAATCGGTAAAAAAGAGGGAAAACTCATTACGGGTGGGAATCGGATTATGGAAAATGGGTTGGACCAGGGTTATTTCCTGGAGCCAACTATTTTTACAGATTTGCCTTTGGACAGCGTGGTTGTTCAGGAGGAAATTTTTGGTCCTGTTTTGGTGGTGCAGAGCTTTTCTACTGAAGAAGAGGCGATTGCTCTTGCCAATGGAACAGCATTTGGTCTGGCCTCTGGGGTGTTTACCAAGGATATCGACAAAGCTATGCGCGTAGCCAGAAAGATGAAAGCAGGAAGCACCTGGGTAAATACCTACAACCGCCTTATTCCTGAAGCAGAGACCGGAGGATACAAAGAAAGTGGTATCGGCCGCTCTGGAGGGGAAGAAGGGCTTTTGGAGTTTACGGAAGTCAAGCATTTGATGATTGACTTTGGTAACTTGGGATAGACAGGTCGAGAAAGGATACATAGCAACAGCTTATATTGATTTCGTATGAATAAAGGGATGCTTCTAAGGAGCATCCTTTTTAATGCTGTGAGCGTTTGTCAGTGTTATGTAGCAATGAGAAGGTATTTTCTTTAAAAAATAGAGGGAATGGAAGTATTGTGTCGAATAATGATGTTGAAACTAGTTTCTATTTGGAAATCTTGTTAAAAGGTGCTTGCAACAAAAATATAACACTAGTTTAGCCTTAAGAATGAAACTAGTTGGCATAACTTGTATGGGATTTTCCAGACAAGAAGGAAGCAATCGGTGGCACAGGTAGTGACAAAAGCTGGCCGAATGGGAGAAAAGGAGGAATATTTCAGTGAAGATCATTGAAATGCAAAACATCTGTAAAGCATTCGGTGACACCAAGGCAAATAAGGATGTTTGTTTTGATTTGCAAAAGGGAGAGATACATGCTCTTTTAGGAGAAAACGGAGCGGGAAAAACGACATTGATGAATATCCTTTATGGACTGTATTGTTCAGATGCAGGGCAGATTTCCATCAAAGGAAGCCATCGTTCCATTCGTTCTCCGAGGGATTCTATTGCCTTGGGTATTGGGATGGTGCATCAGCATTTTATGTTGATTCCGCAGCTGACTGTGACACAAAATATTTTCCTGGGTCTTCAGAAAGAAACTGGTTTTCATCTGGATCTGCCCAAACTAGAGAAGACAGTCGCTGAATACATTAGGCGATTTGGGTTTCACATCAATCCCAAATCTCCTGTCTGGAAGCTTCCGGTAGGACTGCAGCAGAAAGTAGAAATTCTTAAGGCTTTGATTCGAAATGTGGATATATTGATTTTGGATGAGCCTACAGCGGTACTGACCCCGCATGAATCGGAGGAATTATTTAGTTCGCTAAAGGAAATGACCAAGGAAGGTTATTCCATCATTCTGATTACCCATAAAATGTATGAGGTTATGGAGCACAGTGACCGGGTCACGGTCATGCGCCAAGGTGAAGTCGTGGGGACAGTCCAGACCAAGGAGACGGACAAAGAGCAGTTGGCCGCCATGATGATTGGGAAAAAGCTGGAGAAGCCAGATGCCAGACAAAATATTTCTTTGCAGGATACGATTCTCTCTGTTGAACATTTATCAGTCAAAAACAACAATAAACTGCCAGCCATCCGTGATTTGTCTTTTCACGTTAGTGGGGGTGAAATCCTAGGCATTGCCGGTGTGGATGGGAACGGGCAAGTAGAGCTTGGTGAAGCGCTGACCAGTCTTCGAAAAGCAGAGTCTGGTTCTGTGATACGAATCAAGGATCAGGATTTAACCAATGCAGATCCAGGCACCTTGATTGACATCAAGGTATCTAATATTACGGAAGACCGGCAACGAAAAGGGTTGGTAATGGATTTTACGGCCGCTGATAACTTGATTCTGGGGTCGCAGCGTAAGAAACGTTTCAGCAAGGGTGTCTTTATCAACCGTCCTTTGGTGAATTCACATGCTCAGGAGTTGATGGAATCCTATGATATTAGGCCTCGCAAGATTGGTATTCCAGCCAAATCGTTTTCTGGTGGGAACCAGCAAAAAATTATTTTGGCTCGGGAAATGACCCGAGAGCCAGAGCTGATCATTGCGTTACAGCCTACCCGAGGACTTGATATTGGTGCTACAAACTTTGTTTGGAACCAGCTGATGCTGAAAAGAAATGAAGGCAAAGCCGTGCTGTTGATTTCGACAGACTTAGATGAAATCTATCGTCTAAGCGACCGTATTGCCGTCATTTATGAAGGACGTTTTACCGGCATTGTTTCCCCGGATACCTCTGCAGAAGAGATTGGATTGATGATGTCTGGTGTAGAGAATGCCAGCACAAGCGAACAAGGAGGTACAGCATGAGTGAGTTTTTGGATATGTTCAAATCATTGAGCAAAGCTGGCCTCGCCATTTTGTTTGCGTTTTTTGTAAGTGGCATTCTACTTCTTATGGTGGGTTATGATCCCATCAGTGCGTATAGTGCGTTGTTTTCCTCTTCTGTAGGCAGCATCAGGTCGGTGAGCAATACCTTAATCCAGACATCACCGCTTCTTTTTACAGGCATTGCCGTTGCCATTGCTTTTAAGGGAAAAATGTTGAATGTAGGTGCCGAGGGCCAGTATATCGCCGGCGGTGTAACGGCTACCTACCTGGGTGTGATTCTGCGTGATGTGAATCCCATCATACTGATTCCAACTATCCTCATTTTATCCGGTTTGGCAGGTGCTCTTTGGATCTTGGTTCCGGCCTTGTTGAAAGTGAAGCTGGGTGTATCGGAGATCATCACCACCATCATGTTCAATTATATTGCCATTCACACCATGGGATGGTTGGTCAGGGGACCTTTGAAGGACCAGGGGCAGACGGCACCACAGTCGGAGCGTATTGTAGAAAATGCTTTTTTGCCCAATCTGCTTCCGGGAACCAGGTTGCATATTGGGATCTTCATTGCTGTTTTTTTGGCGATAATCGCCTTTGTTTTTCTGTACAAAACGTACTATGGCTATGAGATCAGGTCGGTTGGATTTAGTCCTTTGGCTTCCAAGGTGGCCGGTGTGAAAGTCGGTCGTACGGCGGTATTGACCATGTTGATCAGCGGATTTTTGGCTGGTATGGGAGGATCTGTTGAACTTCTTGGTGTGGCGCATAGGCTGTATGAAGGATTTGATTCTGGGGTGGGCTACACAGCCATCGCCGTGGCTATTTTGGCCAACTGCAATCCTTTGGGTGTTATTTTAAGCGCTTGGTTTTTTGGCATTTTGCAGACCGGTGCCGGTGCGATGCAAAGACTAGCGGGCATTTCCATGGTATTCGTCAATATCATCCAGGGTATCGTAATCATCTTTGTGGTGGCTGCCAACGTAGAAAAGACGCAACAAGATAAACTGGGTTATCGCATCAAACGCTGGTTGTCGAAGAAAGATAAGACAATCAGCCAGGAGGTGGATTGATATGTTTTCATTGACAGGAACGGTCATGATTGTGGATTTCTTCCAAGGTTCAGTTCGATACATGACACCGATTATGCTGACAGCGTTGGGTCTGTTGATTGCAGAACGCTCCGGTGTCATCAATATAGGTATTGAGGGGACCATGCTGGTTGGTGCTTTTACTGGTTTTGCCGTTGCTTCTGTTACAGGGAGTCTTTGGATAGGCATGCTCCTAGCTATTTTGGCTGGTGTCTTGGTCAATCTGATTTTTGCTTATGCTGTCATCAGTCTTAGAGCGCCTCAGGTTGTGGTAGGGACTGCCATCAATATTCTCTGCTTGGGTATAACGGGGTTTTTGTTTCGGGGACTTTTTACGGGTGCCAAGGTGATTGGTCCGGTGAGCATACCTACGTTTCAGAAGTTTCCTATCCCTTTGCTTTCGTCGATTCCTTTTTTGGGAGAGATATTTTTTAACCAGAATATCATTGTCTATATGTCATTGGTGGCTGTTCTGGTAATCCACTATGTTTTGTTTCGTTCTGCGGTGGGGATTAAGATCATCGCTGTGGGTGAGCATCCTAGGGCAGCGGAAAGCTTGGGTATCAGTGTTTTGAAAGTCCGGTATTTGAGTGTTATGTTCTCAGGAGCCATGGCTGGTCTAGGTGGTGCATTCTTGACCATAGCCCATGCCAACACGTTTGTAGAAAATATGACGTCAGGGCGTGGCTTTATTGCACTGGCCGTATCCATCATGGGAAGGAGAACGCCCATTGGGGTGTTTTTGGGGGGACTTTTGTTTGGAGGAGCCAATGCTTTACAGTTGCGGATTCAGTCTCTTGGCTTGGAAATTGCCTATGATTTGATCCTGATGATTCCCTATATTTTTACAATTATTGCGGTGACAATCTTTAGTCGTAACCAGATTGATGCACCCAGTTCTTTGGGTGTACCCTATGAAAAATCGTAAAGGAGGTGTTGGGGGCGTTTGTTGGCTTGCTATGGGTGTTTCCAATTGATCTTGATTGGGTAAAATGATGCAAAGAAAAGAAAGGTAGAAAAAAATGAAAAAATGGATGATTGGTCTACTTATTGTGGCTATGTTACTTCTTGTTGTGACCGGATGCTCACCAGCAACGGAAACGGAGAGTGAAAGTGAAGGCGGTGAAGAGGTAGAGGAAACCGGTGGAACTGATGACGATGTTTTCCGCGTTGGTCTTTTGGTCCCTAGCACCATTACAGATGAAGGCTGGTCTCAGATGGCTTATGAAGCCTTGCAAATGATGGAATCAGAGCTGGGTGCAGAAATCAGTTATGTACAGGCTGGAGATCCGGCTTCCATGATTGAAGCAGCTGAGGCGTATGCAGAAGAAGGGTATACGTTGATCATAGGACACGGATTTCAGTATTCAGATCCTTTTATGGAAGTATCCCCTAGTTATCCTGATACCATCTTTTTGACCACAGGTGGTACCCATGTTACAGAAAATCAGACAGTCATAGAGATTCGCAAAGAGCAGACGACGTACATTGCCGGTGCCATTGCGGCCAAATTGACAAAGACCAATAAAATTGGTTTGATCGGTGGCCAGGAAATCCCAGCTGTATCCAAAACCTTCATTGGATTTGAAATGGGTGCCAAGAGCGTGAACCCGGATATCGATATTGCATTGACTTGGGTAGGTAGCTTGGATGATGTGAACGCAGGATATGAAGCCGCTTTGTCCATGATCCAAAATGGAAGAGACGTGTTGTACATGAATGCCAACGTGATTGCCAAAGGGGTTATTCAGGCAGCGGATGAACAGGGTGTCTGGGTATTTGGAGATAACGCTGATCAATCTGGTTTGGCGCCTGACCATATTGTCGCTTCCGTAATCAATGATACCAAAACGGCCTTGCTAAAAGCAGCAGAACAAATTCAGGCTGGTACCTTTGTTCGTGGAAACAGAACGCAGGTAGGTATGGCTGACGGGGTGACCTATTTGCTTTGGAATGACAACCTTACTTTTGATCAAGAGCTGTATGATATGGCCGAAGATTTGAAGGAACAGATTGTCAATGGGGATATTTATATACCTTCCGAAACAGAGATTTAATTCTTTCTCAAGGATGTCCAGCGGGCAGCAAGAGATACTGCTGCCCGTACGTCTTTTTAGAATTGGTTTTGTATTGGTTATAGACAGATACATGATGTTGTGTTTTCATAGACCGTGTAGGAATGTTCTTTATGGTTGTATTTGACCTTTTTCTGTGCTAAAATAGGACTGTTGATATGTGGTTGGAGGTGAAGTGATGACAACGTTGTTTACGATATTGCAATTTATTGCCGCACTGACCTTGATTGTGACTGTATTGCTACAGCCTGGTAAAAGCGCTGGACTCTCAGGTACGATTGATGGTGGAGCGGATCAGATATTTGGTAAAAACAAGGGGTTAGATGCATTGCTGGCGAAGGTTTCAGCAGGCGCGGCCGTTGGGTTTTTACTGTTTACACTGATTCTTTACATTGTAGGGTAGTCGATGAAGCCGTTGTCTTTGACAATGGCTTTTTTTCATTCCTACACTGGAAATTTGGTCAATGAGTTGAAGCATGGATGGTCAGATAGCACCAAACTGCATTAAGGAGGTAATATGATAGAAAAACAAGAACTATTAAACAGAATGAATGAAGAAAAATACAGACCGATGACAATCGATGAGCTTTTGGCCAGTTTACATGTCTCAGATGATCAGGTTTTTTCATTTTTAGAATTATTGCGCAAGAGTGAACTGAGTGGAGAAATTATAATCACCAAGAAGAAGCGTTATGCTTTGCCCAAGCATGTAGGACTCATACGGGGTACCCTACAGGGCAACGCCAGAGGGTTTGGCTTTGTGATCCCTGAAGAAGCGGAAGAAAAAGAAAAGGGTGACTTTTTCATTTCTCCAGACAATCTGCATGGAGCGATGGACAAGGATCAGGTTTTGGTTCGGCCCTTCCCTGCGGGAAAAGGCAAAGGCCGTGAAGGCACTGTGGAACGTGTGGTGGTCAGAGAGAACAAGACCATTGTGGGGACCTATCAAGAAAGCAAGAATTTTGGTTTCTTGGTGCCGGACAATTTGGCTCTGGGTAAAGATATTTATATTCATGGCAAGAAAACCAAGGGTGCCCTGCAGGGACAAAAGGTTGTTGGTGAAATCATCAAGTGGCCTGAAGGAGATCGGGCCGCAGAAGGCCGTATCGTAGAAATTTTGGGATATCCCAGCGATGTAGGCGTGGATATGCTGAGCATCATCAAGAGTTTCGAGTTGCCTTTGGATTTTCCGCAGAATGTTTTGGAGGAAGCAAAAAAAATCCCCCAAACGTTAGAAGATGAGGATTTGTCAGGCCGTAAGGATCTGCGCTCTCTGAATACCATCACCATTGATGGGGCCGATGCCAGAGATCTAGATGATGCGGTGACCCTGACCCGTGATGCCAAGGGACTTTACCATCTCGGTGTTCATATTGCTGATGTCAGTCATTATGTGGAACGCGGATCGTTACTGGACAAAGAGGCGCTTAAAAGGGCTACCTCTGTTTATTTCCCGGACCGTGTGATTCCTATGCTGCCGGTGGAGCTCAGTAATGGTATCTGCAGTCTGAATGCAGGCGTGGATCGTTTGGCCATGAGCTGTGAAATGGTGATCGATCAGGAGGGCAAGGTTCAGTCTCATGATATCCATCCGAGCATCATTCATGTGAATGAGCGGATGACCTATGGCGATGTCACAGTATTGCTTGAAGAAGAGAACAAGGAATTGTCGGATCGTTATGGTTCTGTGCTACCTCTTTTGCAGGATTTGGCCACACTTCGTGATATTTTAAAAACCAGAAGACTCAATCGTGGGGCCATTGATTTCGATTTTCCGGAAATCAAAGTGGTGCTCAACGACAAAGGTGAAGTTACAGAATTGAAAAAGCGAAGTCGTACGGTATCGGAGTCCATCATTGAAGAATGTATGCTGGTGGCCAATGAAACGGTGGCGGAACATCTCTACTGGCTGGAAATGCCAACCGTATATCGGGTTCATGAAGATCCAAGTATGGAAAAACTGGAAAAGCTGAATGTAACCTTGAAACGATATGGCCTAAGTGTAGAGAAGACCGGTGATGTGATTGAGCCACGGATATATGCAGCCCTTACGCAGAAAATTAAAGGTGAGCCTTATGAGGAGGAACTGAGCATCATGCTGCTTCGTTCCATGATGCATGCCCGTTATCTGCCACAGAGTGTAGGTCATTTTGGACTGGCGGCCAGCTATTATTGCCATTTCACTTCTCCCATTCGAAGGTATCCGGATTTGTTCGTTCATCGTTCGCTGAAAAGAATTGCGCAGGGAGTTTTGAAAAACAAGGAAGAGGAACGTTGGTACCAAGAGGCAGAAAGAGCCTCTGCTATATCTTCTGATCAGGAATTGGTGGCAGAGCAGGCTGAACGTGAGGCGGTCAATCTCAAAGTGGTTGAATATATGGTGAGCCAAGTGGGTGAAGTATTCGAGGCCACCATTAGTGGTGTGATTGCATCGGGATTCTTTGTCCGTCTGGATAATTTGGCAGAAGGTCTGGTCAAGGTGGCTACGCTGCGTGATCAGTATTATAATTATGATGAAACCAGTATGGCTATGGTGGGTGAACGCACAGGTAAAACCTATCGCTTAGGAGACAAAGTGACCGTTCAGTTGGTCAAAGCCAATGAAGAACTCAGGCAACTGGATTTTGAAATTGTAAAATAGGATGGTGCCGTGATGAAAACCATTACCAAAAACAAGAAAGCCAGGCACGATTATCACATTCTGGAAACGTATGAGGCGGGCATTAGTCTGCAGGGTACAGAGGTGAAGAGTCTTAGGAATGGTCGTGTCAATCTGAAGGATAGCTATGCCACCATTTATGAGGGGGAAGTCTTTCTGGAAGGGGTACACATCAGTCCTTATGAGCAGGGCAATCGGAACAATCATGAACCGGAACGAAAAAGACGGCTCTTGATGCATGATTATGAGATCAGGAAGCTTCTTGGCAAGGTCAAGGAAAAGGGTCTCTCGTTGGTTCCGTTGTCTATGTATTTCAATGATCGGGGCAAAGTAAAGGTGGAGTTGGCCTTGGTCAAGGGGAAAAAACTATATGATAAAAGACAGGATTTGGCTGTGAAACAGGCTGGGCGGGATATGGAGAGAGCCTTGAAAGATCGCCAGCAACAGTAGATCATGGGATCTTATGAACGATGCTATGGTAAAGAAAAAGAAACGGCAAGGTGTATCGATACACCTTGCCGTTCTTTTTTGTAAGAACGTACATGAGACATAGGGTTAAGCAACATTATCAGCGGACGGGACTGGGATACGACGGAAAAGAACGAAGCCTATGAGGAACAAAAGAGCGATGCTCAAAATCCCGATGCGGGAGTCTCCGGTGATTTGAGAGAAGACACCCACCAGCAAGGGCCCCATGATGGCCGCAAATTTTCCGAAAATATTGTAGAAACCAAAAAATTCATTGGAGTTTTCCTTGGGTACCATTTTGCCGAAGAAGGACCTGCTTAAGGCTTGGATGCCACCTTGGCTGGTCATGACCAACATGGTGAGCACCCAGAATTCAAAGGCAGTGTCCATGAAGTAAGCAAATATACAGATAAAGACGTAAAGAATGATGGCGAAAGAAATCATGGTCCTTGCGGAAAAGCGTTTGGCAAGTTTCCCAAACAAAATGGCGAAGGGAAAGGCCACAAACTGAGAGACCAGCAGGATAACCAACATGTCTTTGCTTTCGATTCCTACGTCACTGCCATAGACGGTGGCCATTTTGATAATGGTGTCCACGCCGTCAATATAGAAAAAATAAGCGATGAGGAACATGAAAATACTTTTATGTTTGGAGATGTTGACCATGGTTTTTTTGAGGCGGAGAAAGGCGCCCCGCAGGGGTCTGGGCTCTTTGTCGATATAGTAGTTCTGATGCACGTTTTTCATCATGGGGATGGAAAATACAAACCACCAAGAGGCTGTGAGCAGAAAGGATAGACGTGTGGCTTGCAGTCCGTCTGTTCCAATGATCTGTGGATTCATGATGATGAGAAGGCTGATGATAAAGGGAATGGTGCTACCGATGTAGCCAAAGCCATAACCCAGTGAGGATATCCAGTCCATGTTCTCGGGAACCGTGATGTCAGTGATGAAAGAGTCGTAGAAGATATTGGCACCGGCAAATCCCAGCGCAGTGAGAATATAAATGATGACACAGAGTTGCCACTGACCGGGTTGCACAAAATACAGAAGACCGGTGGAAAGGGTGCCCAGAAGCATGAAAGACAAAAAGAATTTTTTCTTGTAGCCTTGGTAATCGGCTACGGTGCCTAGAAAGGGAGCCAGAATAGAAATCAAGAGAGTGCCGATGGCATTGGCATAACCCCAGTAGGCTGTGGATAGTGAGGGCGCCAATGATACGGCGATAACATCTTTAAAATATAAGGGCAGTATGGCTGTGGTAATGGCGATGGAGTAGGCTGAGTTGGCCCAATCGTATAGAATCCAGCTTCGTTCTTGTTTGGTCATGGTAGTCCCCTTTCGGTTGGTTGCTTATATTATAGCAGGAATCGATTTGATGGTAGATGGTTTTTTAGGAACGCATCTGTTGATAGCGTACTGGCCTTGTAGGTTGTCCCATTCCTAGGTACAATAGAAAAAAGAGCGTTTGATTTTGTTACGAGATACGCTTTATTATTGTGAGGAAAGAGGCAAGCTTATGGAACGATACAAGGAAGCGCTACTGGTCATCGATATGCAAAATGATTTTTTGGATCCTTCCGGTCCTTTTGGAGACCGAGATAAAAAGGGTATGCCTGAGACGCTGATTCCCCATGTACTTCGCTGTATAGACAAGGCCAGAGCAAAGAACATGCCTGTCATCCATGTATACCAGGAGCATCGTAAAAGTTTGGTGGATTATGGCAGGGAACTGGATTGTTCCAAGATTCATTGTGTGGAAGGGACTTGGGGTGCTGAGATCATTCCCCAGATTGAGGTAAAAGAGGAGGACTACCGGGTCATAAAGCGAAGATTTTCAGGATTTTTGGCTACGGATTTGGAGTTTCTTTTGAAGGGGCTGGGGGTGGAGACATTGTATTTTTGCGGTATCGCTGGAGATGGCTGTGTCCGGGCGACAGCCGTAGATGCGCATCAGCTAAATTATAAAATTCATCTTATTGAAGATGCCATTGCAGGACTGACCAGAGACAGTTGTTATTGGGCCATGAGGTATGTGGCCAGTTTGCAAGAAGATGTTCTGTTGTCGCTGGATGATTTTTGATCGAAAAAAGGAGAGGTTATGCCAGATTTTTTGACGCATTGTTTGTTTGCGGAGGATGTTTTGGAAGTGCTGCCTTTTTCTTGGAAGCAAAGGACCGCAAAAAATAAACGGATGCTTTTTCTGGGGGCCCAGGGTCCAGATCCCTTTTTCTACAGGGGTGCTGGTTTTTGGCAGAACGACCGGGGTTATACGAGAGTGGCCAACCGCCTGCATACCGAACGTACGGATGCATTTTTGGAGGCACTGTTTACCTGGACCAGGGATGACGCCACTAAGGATGCTGACTCGATGCTTGCTTATGCTGTAGGGTTTCTGAGTCATTATGCTCTAGATACACAGTGTCATCCTTATATTTTTGCTTTTGGTGGTTTTGCTTTTAATACGCAGGAAAAGTCGGGCGATGTGGTGTACAATCACTTGATGCTGGAAGCCACTGTGGATGCCATACTGTTTCAAAGAAAAAAGAACCGTTCAGTGAAAAAGGAGAAATTGTGGACATGGCTTCCTTTTGATATTTCAGAACCCATAGAGCAGTTTTACGGAATGGTTTTGTCTTCTTTGTATGGTTTTAAGGATTATCAGGTTGGTGATGTGGCCAGAGCACTTAGGGATATGAAGCTAGCGCAGAAATTTTTATATGATCCTTATGGTGTCAAGGAAAAGATCATGGGGGGGTTGGCCCATGCCCGGGAAAAACATGTCTATGTGGGAAAACCCATCTACCCGACGATTCATGAGCCATTGGCCATGGATTATCTCAATGAATCGCATCAGCCCTGGCCGGATCCTGTTTTGAGAAATACTGTTTATACAGATTCTTTTTTGGATCTGTATGATCAGGCAATGATCAGGATGCAGGGTTATGTGAGGGAGCTGGAGCTCTTTTTTCAAGGAAAGCGCGAAATGCAAGGATTGGTGGAGGGCTTTTCCTACGATACCCGGTTGAGATGGGATGCACCAGAGAATACATGGTCAGTTCGTGGGGGAGGCATGATGGCGGGGAAATTATAATTTGTTTAGGAGAAAGAAAAAAGATGCTTGGCCAGGGAATGGCTAGAGGGCATCTTTTCTTTTGTAGTCTTCGGACATAATCAGGAGCAAACCTGCCCCGATGGTGATGAATCCCAGAATCTTAAAAAATGTGAAGGCTTCACGGAAGATGATATAGCTTAGAATGACCGCCACAACGACTTCGATGTTGGCCAGGATGCTGGTTTTGCTGGCTGCCATATAACGCATGCTACTGACATAAAGGGCTGCTGGAATGAAGGTGTTGACCAGGGTCATGAGGGTGATGCTGCCCCAGGTCAAGGTGCTTAGCTTGAAGGATTCAGGTCCGGCGATGAATAAGGCAGCGAAGAGCAGTGCCAGTCCACCAAGGAATAAATTATAGAAGTTGAGGACGGCGGCGGAATATTTTGCCAGCCCTTTTTTTCCCAATATGCTCCACATGCCGTAAGAGAAACCAGAAAGGATGCCCAGCAGGACTCCCAGAGGATTGAAGTTTAATTCCTGGGAGGAGCGAATGATGAAAAAGCACCCCAAAAGAGTTAGCGTCAGGGCGAGGATCCTTTGCCAGGTTGGTTTCTCTCCAAAAAAGAAGATGGAGAGCAGGGTTACGAATGCCGGTGCAGTGTAAAGAAGAATGCTGGATGTTGCCACGCCGGTGTAGAAAATGGCGTAATTGAGAGAAAAATGCAGAATACCGATTGTGCATACACCAAAGTATAAAAAATATAGATAATCAGCTTTGTTCACATGAAGACTTTTTGGATCGGTAACAAGGATATACAACAGAAACATGAAAGAACCGATTAGGATACGTGTGGCGGCCAAGGTGACAGGATGGACGCCGGCATCCATAAAAAGTTTCCCCAATGTTCCTTGTGAGGCCCAGAATACAACAGCGGTAAGGACGAGGATATATCCTTTACTGATGCCTCTCATCGAAGGTGTTCTTTCTGCCAGAGACAAATTTTGGTCAAATAAGGCACACAGTTGGCTTCGATGATTTTATCGCATTTTTCGGAAGGGTAAGGTTCAACACGAAAGTCCAATTGGGTGATGTCTCTGCACATGATGGTTCCCAGTTCGGTTTCACAGAAATCCAGAAATTCCGTGGCCAGTTGATTTGCTTTATCACAGGTATCGTTAAGTCCTTTTTTGCCATAAAGAATGCCGATGAGCATTAGGGTGCCACTGACTGCTCCGCAAACATGCCCCAAGCCTTTTAGCCCGCCGCCGAAGACGGAGGCGACTCCGGGAGCGCAGTCTGATTCGACTCCCTGATAGTCCAATCCGGCCATAAGGGTTGATTCGGAACAGCTGTAGCCGTTGTGGAAGTAATACATGCAATTTTCTACGATGTCCTTTTTGTTGTTCATTTTTGACTCCTTCGTATCACTGTTTTCATCAGTACATTATAGCATAGCAACGGGATTATGGAACAGAAGGATAGTATTTTATCTTAGAAATGAGACTGTATTAGCGTGTCATGGTGTCATAGATAATGGTCGAAAATGTTGCCGCGCGCTAGAAATATGGCGTGGTCGTTTTTTAGTTTGTAGAAGTAAGGAGATGTGGTACAATAAAGTTGCATCTGGGGATGCATCCCGACTTTTACAGTTGCATAACATAGCGAATACAATCCATACTACCCGGAACCTTGATACATAAGGATTCCGGGATTTTTTTGTCCTTTCCCAAAGATAAATATTGCGTAATGCTTTGTAATGCTATATAATAGAAGAGGGTGACTTCTATGATTAGAAAAGACAAGAAGAAAATGAAAGACGGCTCATATAAGACATACATCCGGGTT
>DIET01000008.1 GCA_002418765.1 Peptococcaceae bacterium UBA5767
TATATCAATTTAATCAAAAATTATGGTGACATCCGCATCAGTATGGATGGAAGAGGGCGAGCTGCAGACAATATCATGATTGAGAGATTCTTCAGGTCATTCAAGTGGGAAAGACTCTACTTGATGTGCCCAGAAAACGTACACGAAGTATGTGAGATGACGGCTGAGTACATGTATACATACAATCATGTCAGAGGCCATCAGAGCCATAAATATCTAACGCCGTTTGAGGTTTATCATGATGCTTTAACAAAAGTTGCATAGTCGATTTCAAAAGGAGGATGTTTATCTTAAATATTCGTATTTCGTGTCTTGACAAACGTAGCCATTATACAGTTGATTGACAAAACCAGCCATGCCTTTGACCATGATCACAAACTCATAGCCGCACTGTTCCATGAAATCGATGTTCCCTTTACTAAAGTATCTTCTGTCCAGGATAAAGACGATCTTTTTGTATCCGTAGCCCTGCACTTTATCCAGCATAAACTAAAGTTGGGCAACATCGTTGATGCTTCCCGGATACTTTTCATAAAAAAGCGGTTCACTGTTGTGTGTATCATATCAAAAAGTACTAGATGGACTTTTCTTGGTTTCAGAGCTTGGATACCGTCTTAAGCCCACTTTCTTTGACCCTGCGCAGCATACCTCTGTGCTGACCCAAACTAATTTTCCTTGTTGTACGGTATGCCCAAGGACGCCGGCACGTTGAACGACTTCCGTGTAATGGTAAGAATGATGGTGATGATATAAGGTAGGGCGATAAAAAACTCATTGGGAAATAAGCCCGTACCACTCGACTGCATCAAGATCGCCACGGCTTCGGCAAGACCGAACACCAATGTTCCAATCAGCACCCCGATGGGATTCCAGTTGCCAAGAAAACAAATGGCAAAAGCAATCCAACCCCGACCGCCAATGATGTTCGTGGTAAACATGCCCAGGTACCCAATAGAGTAAAAGGAACCTGCCAAACCTCCGACCAGACCCGCCAGCAGCACCATGGAAAAGCGGATTCTTTTCACATTGATGCCGGCCACATCCACGGCTTCCGGATTTTCTCCCGTAGAGCGGATGCTAAGCCCTATAGATGTGCGAAACAAAATGAAGAAAGCCACAGGTACCATCAGGTACATCAGATAGGTCAGTATGTTTTGTTGAAAAAAGATCGGCCCCAGAAAGGGAATTGAAGACAACAATGGTATGTCGATTTTGGCCAATGGAACAACCTGAAGTGGCGAAATAGGTACCCCAAAGATGACCCGGTGAAAAAAAGCCACCACACCAAGCGCCAGGATATTGATAGCCGTTCCGGTGACCACCTGTTGCTGTCCCAAATACACGCAGATCCAACCATGCAAAGCGGCAGTAAGAAGCCCAGCCAGCATGGCAAACAACAAACCCACCAAATGGGAGCCACTGAGATAAGATCCTACAAAACCGGCCCAGGCGCCCATCACGAACACCCCTTCAATGGCCGTGATCATGACACCAGAACGCTGGGCAAAGACTTCTGCCGTAGCGCCAAACAAAAGAGGAGTACTGAGCATCAGTGCTCGTGCCAAAAAACTGGTCATGCTGCCACCACCTTCTTCAGTTTACGTTTTTCGCGACGCTTCTCCAGTTGCTCGCGTACAAAGTACGAGGCAATCACAAAGATCATCACCGATCCCTGCATGATTTCTACAAAGCTAGAAGGAATGCCCATGGTTTGCCCCAGCATAACCCCCCCCACTTGAAGAGCCCCAAACAGTATCGAAGCAAAAATAATGCCGATGGGGTGGGCATTGGCCAAAATGGCAATCCCAATCCCGGCCGCGCCCACACCCGGACTGAAACGCTGTACCAGCATATGCTGCACACCGTTTACTTCGATAAACCCAGCCAAAGCTGCCAGCGCCCCACTGATGACAAAGGTAATGACCATAATTTTTTTCTCATTGATCCCGGCCATCTTGGCCGCATCGGCATTGTGTCCGACCACCCTGATCCGGTAGCCCAGCGCCGTCTTAAAAAGAAGCACATAAATGCCCACGGCAATCAAAATGGAAAGAATAAAGCCCACATGCAGCCTCGTGTTGGGGACCAGGATGCCCAGCCAGACACTGGGATTTAGGGGATCCGTTTGGGGATATTCCCCCTTGGTTTCCAATAAAAAAGTGCGCAGAAAATAATTCATAAAAGCCAAAGCCACATAGGTCGACATCATGCTGACCAAAAACTCGCTGGCCTGGTATTTGGCTTTGGCATAGCCGATGAACGCACCCCATAAGCCGCCACCCAAAAGAGTGAGTAAAAACACCACCACCAACGCGATCACGCCAGGTAGTTTATCCTGCAAAAACAAGGAGCTGGAGACCGCAATCAGGGCTCCCACATAGAACTGTCCCTGAGCACCGATGTTGAATAGATTGGCCTGGAAAGCAAAACCAAAGGCCAATGAGGTCAAGATCAGAGGTGCTGTCTTCACAAAGATCTCAGCCATGATGTAACGGTCACTGGTGATGGACTGTACCATGGTGGCATAGACATAAAAGGGATTTTCTCCCAAGAATAAAAGTACTATCCCACTGACCATAAGTCCCATCAGGACGGCCAGGGCATTGATGAAAAGCAAGTCCCGAAACTTAGAATTCATACCAGCGCCTCCTTCTTCTCCTGATAGCCGGCCATCAAAAGACCAATTTTTTCTGTCGTCAGTTCCGTATGCTGATAGATGCCCTGGATGCGTCCCTTATAGATGACCGCGATACGATCGCACAAGTCGAAGATCTCAGACAGCTCCGTAGAAATCAATAGAACACTTTTGCCTTTTCGTTTTTCCCCAAACATCGTCTCATGCACGTTTTGGATCGCTCCTAAGTCCAAACCTCTGGTGGGCTGATCAAAAATAATCAATGTCTCTCCATTGTCTACTTCCCGGGCCACCACCACCTTTTGCTGGTTGCCACCGGACAAGCTTCTGGCCAGATCGTCCGGTCCGGAAGCCTTGACATCGAACCGCTCGATCATACTGGCTGTATAGGCATTCAGTTTTTTCTTGTCAATAAAATAATGCTGATACCAGTCCGGTTTGAAGCTGGACTTAAGGAGCATGTTCTCAGAAAGAGACATATCCATCACCATACCGAATTTATGACGATCTGCTGGAACATAACCAATCCCCATGCTGATGCGCTCTTCAATGGTACTCTGGGTGATGTCTTCTCCTTGAAACCATATCGTGCCGCTGGTGGGACTTTTGTAACCGCTCAGCACTTCGCAGAGCTCTTGCTGTCCATTTTCACTGACCCCAGCCAGACCAAATATCTCTCCCTCCTTGATCGAAAAGCTTACATCTTCTAGTTTGGCAATCTCGTTTTCGGCCTTAAGCGTAATGTTTTTCAGCACCAGACAGTCAGCTTGTTCCTTCTCCTGTTGTTCTTCGTCTCGTTTGGTTTTCACAAGCTCCCTGCCCACCATCAAACGGGACAGTTCCTTCTCGTCTGTCTTATCTTTCTCTAGGCTGCCCATCAAAACCCCGTTTCGCATGACGATAATCCGGTCTGCCACCTCCATGACCTCCCGCAGCTTATGGGTAATAAAGACCACAGAGTTGCCTGCCGCCGCAAAGCTCTTGACGAAATCCATCAAGGAGTCGATCTCCTGGGGCGTAAGTACAGCAGTCGGTTCATCCATGATGAGGATCTTGGCCTGCTGATACAAGGCTTTTAGGATCTCTACTTTTTGCTGGGCCCCCACCGACAGATCCCGCACATAGGCTTTGGCGTCGATATCGAACTGATATTGCTCGGCCAGGGCCTGGATCTCTTGTTCCTTCTTTTTCCAATCTATGATGCCATGGGCATTGCCCATGATGATATTCTCTGTCACGGTATTGGCCGGCACCAAAGAAAAATGCTGCTGAATCATGGAGATACCCAGAGCCATGGCATCCTTGGGACTCCGAATTTTCTTTTCTTCCCCGTTTATCCGTATGCTCCCAGAATCCGCATGGTACAAGCCATACAAAACCTTCATGATGGTGCTTTTGCCGGCACCGTTTTCTCCCAGCAAAGCCAACACTTCCCCTTTGCCCAGATGCAAGCTTACATCATTGTTGGCCACCACTTTGGAAAACAGTTTGGTAATGTGCTTCATCTCCAGATAAGGACTCTCCATCGTTTCACCAGCCTTTCATAAGTTTATGTTGTCCTCTTTCTTACAATATATTATAAGGAAGAAGGGTATAAAGAGCAGAGCATTTTACCAGGTCACTGATGCGGGTCGTCTCATCTGGCCTGTGGCAGGCCGATACATCCCCCGGACCCATCACGATGGCCGGGATGCCATGGCGTCCGCAAAAGGCCACCGCATTGGTGGAATACCGACAAGGTCCCGGCACCAGCTTCTCGCCATACAAAGCTTCATTCGCCCTCACGGCCGCCTGCACCAGCGGATGCTCCTCTTCCATCTTCCAACCAGGAAAATAGAGCTCTTGCCCGAAATCCGTCTTCTTGTAGCCTTTTTTGTCATAATAGGGCATGTAGACCCGAAAAGGCTCCTCACCCAGCGCCTTGGTCACATACTCCTTCACCTGGCGG
>DIET01000007.1 GCA_002418765.1 Peptococcaceae bacterium UBA5767
AGAAGGTCAATCTGATAATCAGTCACTACACCATCAATAAGCAATCGTGTTGACTTGTTTTCATACCATACAGGAATTGAAATCCGGTTGGATTCAATGCTGTAGTTCTGATTGTTCCAGATGGCAACAGGTTTCTTCAAGATAGGTACTTTAATCTCTTTTTGGTTAGAGACCTCTTTTTTAGCTTCAGTTTGAAGCTGTTTGGAATGTTTTCTGAATACCCTTTTGGCATCTTGTATTGTCTGATTTTTTAAAGCGCTGGGGAGTTGCGCCTTTATCGTCTTTGAGGTTGGCTTCAGAGTGCTATCTTCTAAGAAATCGCTTACAATTTCGTTTACCGCTCGAATGTATGTCAGCATTGTTTTATCGAGCAACCTTATTTGCAAGGGTGTCGGCAACAATTTAATTTGTACTGTTATCTGCATAAGATTACTTCCTCTGAGATGTTTTTTGATTCTTAATGTATTGCTTGATGATTGACATAGGCGCACCACCTACAGTTGACACAAAATATGAATTTGTCCACAATGTCGGAAGCTTGGTTGTCAAGTGATGAAATTCCCCCCGAAGTATCCTGGACGTTTTTCCTTTCAGGGTCTTTACAAGCTTGTGTACGCCGTATTGCGGGTCAATTTCAACCAAGAGATGTACATGGTCTGGCATGATTTCAAAATGATTTCAAACTCAATTAAATCCGCTTGAACTTCATGACAAATCTGTGCAATCAATTCTCTTAACCTAATCTCTATTTGGCCGACTAAAACCTTTCTACGGTATTTGGGACACCAAACGATATGGTACTTGCACGAATATACGATATTGTTATTTGACTTATATTTTGTATTCATATATATATTGTACTATTTGATACTGTATGATACAAGCGGAAGGCAAATTTAGCACCTCGTATCCCCATAGCTAAAGCTAGGGGCTTTACGGTGCTTCTCTGGTAATCCCTGTTGAAAAAAAGACAGAGCCCAGGGGGGGCTCCATCTTTGTTATTGGCCTATTCCCATGCAAGGGAGTTTCGGGGGGGAATATGCCAGTTGGTATAATCAAACCAACCCGGTGAATCACCCAGAAAAGGGCAACCGCCCAGGTAGTCCGGTTACCACTTAATATTACTCCAGTTGAATAAGTTTGTCTAGTCTTATTCAGGAAAAAATCGTCCTTTCTCCATCTTCTTCAAAATGCAAAAAACCCTTTATTCCCAACGCTTTTTCTTGCCTATCCGTCTGGTTGCTGTCTGACCATTGTTAGTATTGCCTAATATCTCTGTTGTACCATGCCGTCAGAACATACGGATAGCCTCTTTTCAGGCAATACGTTCCTTGCGTGTCAACAAAATAATGATGGTATAAAGGAGTGCGGCACCCACAAAAGAGATGAAGAAAGGCATGGGGAAGGGAATCCATATTCCCAAAGCAATCCCCAACATCAAAGAAATCATGGCCTTCCAACGCACACCTTGGTAAAAAAGATCATGGTTGATCTGTCCCACCTTGTTAAGATAGAAATCTGCAATAATAATGCCGCCCACGGGAGCAAAAATCAGCGATATCGATGAAAGGAACTCACCCAGATAATGATAGAAACCTAGAAGCGCCAGAACACCGGCCAACATCACGGAAACGACGGTAGCCAGCATCCGGTTTCGGTTGTTCATAAAATTGGTCAAGCCAAGTCCTGCTGCATAAAAATTGTTGTCTGCTGTCGTCCAGGCCATAAACACCAAAAGAAGGATACCAAAAGCCCCAAATCCCAGATGTCCGAGAATATGCGGCAAATCCGACGAGCCTACTGCCGTGCCCATCACAGCTCCAATGCCCATCTGTATGCTATTGATGATCACCAAGGCCAACAACAAGGAAATGAACACATCCCTTTTTCTGAGTGCGTAGCGCAAAATATCCGGGGAAGAAATAGCGCCGGCAATCCAAGAACCCACCACAATGGATACCGTGGCCCCAAAGCCCCTGGCTTCAGACGGTTCAATCAGCAATAACATCGACATGTGAATATTGCGGTCTTGAAGAACCTGGTACAGACCAAAGAAAGAAATAAACAATATCAAAGGAATGGCTACAGAAGAAATCTGCAGCATGCCTTTAAATCCACGAATGGCCGTCAGTCCAAATAAGATGGTCATAACAAGCACCAGCCAGCCATCCGATAAAGAAATAGCATGGCTTAACGATTCTGCAGCCAGACCAATGCCGATGGCCCCCCAGCCAATAAAACTAAGAGAAATAAGACCCGATACGAATTTCGATCCACGTACACCGAAGGCATACCGCGAACTAAAGGCTGTCGATAACCCCGTATCCTGTGCAATCAGCCCCATAAACAAAGCACCGACAAAGAGCAACACATTGCCATGAACGATAGCCATGAAGCTGCGAGAGAGATTCAAACCTCCCGCCACCAAACTGCCCGTCAAGTAATTGGATATGGCCAATACAAATCCAGCCCAAACCATCGTGAGACTTAGCCACTTCGACCTGGCAGCCGAAGGGATAGAAGACAATGGATAATTCTCCATCTCATAGCGCTTTTTAACTCGATTCATGGTTACACTCCCTCTTCTCCAGGATTTCGATCATACCATGCTTCATAAGCTGACATTTGTCCTCTACAATAGCCATACTCAAGGTTCGATCTCTGGCCATAACGGCGTCAACGAAGGCTTCCTTGCACTTGAGCACCTTCAGATAGCAAGGCGAATCGTAGACCATCAGCTGAGACAAAATAAAATACTCCATGTCTTCGGTTTCCCGAAAGATACGTTGCACATAAGAAGACTCCAATATTTCACTGATAGACAGATGAAATTCTTCAATACCCTGCAATGCAACCTCAAACTGCTGCAATTCATAACTGGCCAATGCCAGTTTCAGACGATCCTTGATCCTATTGAGCTGATCTATATTTGCCGCAGCCAACAAATGTCTGGTCAGCATCTTCTCCAGTTCCAACCGCACTTCAAAGTATTCCTTTACACCCTGGGGCTGGAGAGCATTGATGCGAAAGCCCACATTGGGGAGAATGGTGACAAACCCATTCTTTTCGAGCACCTTGATTGCATCGTTGACCGTCGTCCTCCCAATTCCGTATTTCTTGGCCACCTCAAAGGAAGAAAACTGGTCATCCTGACACCATCGTCCCGTCGCAATATTGTCTCTTATGATTTTATAGATGAGTGTAACCTTGCTGTCATTGGATAATTTACGCATGCAACAAAGACCCTCCCAGCATTTGAAGTGTCTGCAGCATATCTCCTTGGTTGTCGACCAAGCCCAGCATCCGACCATCGTGAACGATGCCTGCCCTATCAATATACTTTAGGTACGGTCCCAGATCTGTCGTGATCAGCAACACAGCGCCACCCTTGTTTCGAAAGGCCAACATGCTTTCCAAAAAAAGTTTGCCATATTCACAATCTGGTTCGATATGCACATCATATAAAATAAACATCTCGGGAGACAATGGTCCACGTACATGGATCTGAAAATCTTTTTTGAAGGAACGATAGCTTTTCTTGTTGCCAACCCAGGGAATGCCCCGCTGCACACCACTCAAACTAAACTTCTGATAACCCATATAGCTCTGAGAAAAGACCCGTTCGTCAGGAAACATTGACTCATTCACTGCTCTGGGCAAAATAATGCCCATCCCGGACGTCACCCTGGCCAATGGTGTTTCCTCTTCTATGGGTACACCATTGAGTTCAATGATGCCCTCTGTGATCGGCACAGCTCCCACCAAAGAACGCAACAACAAACGTCTTTGCTCTGTGTCTGGTACCGCCAGCGCAAGACAACTGCCTGCCTGAAGCGATAAACCGATATTCTCCAGTTTGGCTTCCTGACTAAAACTGGTCATCCGTTCCACACGCAATACAATATCGTTCATCGATGTCGTTCCCCCTTTTTTTTGCTGGCTGCCTTGATGCCAAAGAATTTCACAATGCTATTTACCCATTGGGTCTCTCTTCAAATCCCGCATTTTCCTCCAAGCCCCTGGCCTGATACGGTGACAAAACCACTTGCATGGTTTGCAAAAGGATTCTTAGGTCTAAAAGCAAACTGTAATTGAAGAGGTACAGCAAATCATAAGTCAGCTTGTCCTCTGGCTTGGTCTGGTATCTGCCCTCCACTTGAGCCAGACCCGTCAAGCCCGGTCGCACCCGAAAACGCTCCCCATAATGCGGGATGGTTCGCTGATAGGTTTCCACAAAAAAAGGACGTTCCGGCCTGGGTCCCACGAGACTCATATCTCCCTTGAGTACATTGATGAGCTGAGGAAATTCATCGATACGGGTGCTTCGCAAAAAGCGGCCTACTTTGGTGATGCGGCCATCATCACGACTGGCCAAAACCGGTCCTGACTCTTTTTCCGCATCCACCCTCATGGTGCGAAATTTGTATATCCAAAATGGTTTTACATTCTTTGTCAACCGCTCTTGCGAATACAAAACCGGTCCCTTGTCTTCCAACTTGATGGCCAGAGCAACAAGGAGCAATAGTGGTGAAAACACCAGCATCAACAACAAAGAAACCACCAAATCCATCAGCCTTTTGGCGATACGCTCTTCCATGATCAGGTTTTTGGGTTCCATGCGAAACAACAATACATCATCTATTTGCATCAATTTGGCACGATGAAGCAAGATATGAGGAAGGCTGGGTACAAACATCACTGGCAACTGATACAGCAGGGATTGTTGCCAGGCTTTTTCCTTCTCCGATTCAGACAACCCCTGTCCCAACAACAACACATCTGCCTCTGTCCAATCCTGATCCGTGATCTCTTCTAGGGAGGAAGCTTCCTGATAAAGCTGATAATCCTTCTTCAGTTTGCTTTTCCACGTCTCCCGGAGCACTACACTTTCACTCTCGTTGGTCAACAGCAAAATCTTTTGCAAGGGGTTGATACGCCGATACAGTCTGTTACGAATCCATCTGCCCACCGAAAACAAAACAATCTGGATCAACCAGGCATAGATAAACAATTTGGCAGGCAAATCGGTCAGATTGAACCCATAGGCAATGACAACCAACACGGCATTGGCCAGCATGGTGGAGAGCATAACAGCCAAGAACGTTCCCGGTCCATCAAGTCTTTTGACATCATAGAGGTGGAACACATCAAACAAAACCAACCCCACCAACAAAAGAACTGGCATCAGCGGAAGAACCACGCCCATTCCATAATGGTGCCGGTGCAACAAATTGAACAAACTGATGCCAAGCATGTAGGATCCATACATCAGCATCAGATCCGTGATGATTTGGAGGCTCAGGTAAGACCGCCTTCTCTTCCCGTTTTTCATAAGCTTATCTCTTCTCTTCCTTATGCCGTTATTACTTAGCAACAAAATCAAGCCATGATGCTTTCCCCATTATAGCATATCCCGACCAACGTTTCTTCTTCAATCTCGTCCAAAAAGATCGCGTGTGTATACCTTGTGAAGCACATCATCGAGGTCTTCGCTCACACGGTTGGCTACAATGATACTGGCTCTTCTTTTGAATTCATTCAAATCCTTGACGACCTCACTATGATAAAAGGTATTCTCCGCAAGCTCTGGTTCATAGACCACAACTGGAATACCTTTGGCCTTGATGCGTTTCATAATGCCCTGCACGGAGGACTGACGAAAATTATCAGAGTGCTGTTTCATGGTCAGACGATAAATGCCTACCACCTCGGGTCCTCGGCGTAAGATCTGTTCTGCAATGTGATCCTTGCGGGTACGGTTGGCATCCACCACAGCCTTCATCATATTGTTCGGAACATCCTCATAATTGGCCAGCAATTGCTTGGTATCTTTGGGAAGGCAGTATCCACCATAGCCAAAGGAAGGGTTGTTATAATACGCTCCAATACGCTGGTCCAGACAAACACCTTCGATGATCTGTCTGCTGTTCAGTCCTCGTACCTCGGCGTAAGTATCCAGTTCATTGAAAAAAGCAATGCGGGTGGCCAGGTAGGTGTTGGAGAACAATTTGATGGCTTCGGCCTCTGTAGAATCCGTATGCAACACAGGAACATCCTCGTTCAGAGCACCCTGCAGAAGAAGCGCCGCCACCTCTTGGCCATAAGGACCCTGATCTCCCACAATGATGCGAGAAGGATACAGGCAATCGTGCAAGGCCTTTCCCTCCCTCAAGAATTCCGGGGAAAAAACGATGTCCTTTCGTTGCCACATTTGTCTCAGATGCTGGGTATAGCCCACCGGCACCGTGCTTTTGATGACCACCAAAGCCTCCGGATTGATCGCAGACAACTGTGACATCACCTGTTCTAGGCTGGTGGTATCGAAATGATTTCGTTCAGGATCATAGTCTGTGGGTGTGGCGATAATCACCAGATCCGCTCCGGCATAGGCCTCCTTGGGATACCGTGTTGCCGTCAGACTGAGTCCTTCTTGACAGAGATACTCTTCGATATCCTTATCGATAATCGGACTTATCTTCTTTTTAAGGAGCTGCACCTTTTTCTCATCGATATCCAAGGCCACCACATCATGGAACCGGGCCAACATCACTGCGTTGGCAAGTCCCACATAACCAATACCTGCGACGGCAATCCTTTTTCGCCTCATATGATTTCTCCTTCATCCTGTTCTTTTCTCGTCAAACGCGCCTTTTCATAAGCAAACATCCGCTGAAGTCCCTCTTGTAATGATATTTGCGGTGCCCATCCAAGCAAATCCCTGGCTCGCTGGATGGATGGACAGCGTTTTGCGGGATCGTCTTGCCTGGCAGCGCAAAAGGTGAATTCGTTTTTTACGCCCGCCAGCTCCTGCACCATCCGGGCCAACTCCAGCATGCTGATTTCCTCAGGATTTCCCAGATTAACGGCCATACCCCTGGCTTTTGGGTTTTCCAAAAGGCGCATCAGTCCCTCCACCAAATCATCAACATAACAAAATGACCTGGTCTGCTTTCCTGTCCCATGAATCACCATAGGCTGTCCTTGCAAAGCGGACAGCATCATATTACCTATGACCCGCCCATCATGTGGTTGCATATGAGGGCCATAAGTATTAAAAATTCTGGCGATGGTCGCTTTGACCTGATGCTTCGTATGAAAAGCATAGCACAGGCTTTCAGCCACCCGCTTGCCTTCATCATAGCAAGCCCTGGGTCCCATGGTATTGGTGTTTCCCCAATAAGATTCACATTGAGGATGCTGCTCTGGATCTCCATAAATCTCGCTGGTCGAAGCCAGTAAAAAAGAAGCCTGTTCCCTTTTGGCCAGTTCCAACAAATGCAGCGTACCCAGAAAATTGCTTTTCAAGGTATGGACCGGGTCTCGCATATACTGCACCGGCGATGCCGGACAAGCCAAATGAATGATGCGATCCACACCCACAAGACGCTCATCCTTAAGCCAGACATCGTCACTGACGTCTCCTTTTATAAATACCAAATGCTTGTGCGGCGACAGAGCAACCACATGCTCCATTGAACCAGTCAATAAATTATCCAAAATGATAACGCGCCACCCCTGCTCCAAATATCTCTTACACAAATGATACCCAATGAAACCAGCGCCCCCGGCGATCAATATTGTCATCGATATACCTTTTCCTCTCTTCTGATGAAAATGACCATGTTGTCGTAGATTTGTCCCCAAGCATAACGTATTTGAAACAAGACATGCAATAGCTGCCAATGGTCACGGGCAACCTGGTGGATCATCTTGTGCTTCTTGTGAATACTGACCATAAGAAAAGGCAGCAATCGGTCCCTGGCCATCCGGACATCATGATAAGAAGTAGAATTTCTACGCCGCGCGTTCCCCAAAGCCAACAAAAACAGCTCGGCAATCCAGGTGGCGAGATACCTGTTTTGAGGCTCTGACAAGATCTTCCCATCAAAAAACGCAACCAGACTCTTGGCGGCGCGCAGGGCATCTTCACTGAAGCGCTCATTTCTTTTTCCGGTGGTTATCGAGCCAAAACGCTTGCGATAACCATGAAAGGGCTGCGCTACATAACCAATACATTCCACAGACAAAACAGCGCGCGGTGTCAGTTCACAGTCCTCAAAATAACGTACGTTCAGGAAAGAAACCACCTGCTGCTCAAAAAAATCTTTTCGATAAAGATAAGCCCAGACGACACATTTCTTCTGATGCCTCTGGACAAACTTCGAGCTGGACATAATTTCCATGGTATAGCATTTTTCCGGCACATCAGTCAAAGAAGTGATGTTAGATCCATAGAAAAGATTCGTCTCGCCAACAACCATACTCAGGCCATAGCGCTGCGCTTCTGCTACCATGTATTTGAGTCCATGTCGCATCAAAAGATCATCCGCATCCATAAAGTACAGATAGGTGCCACGGGCTTTCTGCAGTCCCCGGTTTCTGGCCTGAGCCACACCTTGATTGGCCTGCTGGATTAGCGTAAACCTGGCGTCCTTTATACAAAAGCGCTTGGCCAGTTCAGCACTATCGTCCGTCGATCCGTCATCAATCAAAATCACCTCGATGTCTTTGAGATCCTGCTCCTGGACAGAGTCAAGCGCCGCCTCCAAAAAATCCCGGGTATTATAAAAGGGTATGATGATGCTGACCAAGATCTTGTCCATGTGTGGTTCTCCTTGTGGTCATTCTTTTCGTCTTATAAACAGCCATACTGACCTTGTCCAGGCAAAAGCGCCATCTTCTTTCGAAAATCTTTCGAGGTCATGACCACTCTTTCATTGGCAGCCAGAATCGTATGTATTCGCCTTAACAAGTCCTGATTGGTAGCCAGCTTGGTGCGGTTCCCATCATACCAATAGTTGTCTTCCAACCCTACACGGACACCATAACCCATGGAAATAGCCAAAGAGTTCACTCTCAATTGGGCCTGACCAATGCCTCCCATAGAAAACAAGCATGGCTCTGGCAATCGCTCCACCATGAGCGCTGCATGAAGGAGGTCTGCCTGGGCGCAGGCAATGTTTCCCAAAATTAGATTGACATAAAAGGGAGGCTCAATCCATTTTTTTCGTGCCAAATACTGAGCATAGTTGAGCATGCCGGCATCAAACGCTTCCAACTCAGGTTTGATTTTTCTGTCCTTCATCTTGCCTGCCAAGGCGATAATGGTTTCCGGGCTGTTGATGCTGGCCTGCTGATTGAAATTCAGTGAACTCAGCGTAAGACTGGCCATATCCGGTTTTGCCGGTCCATCCAGTTCAAGGACCTCCATACGGCTAGCCAGATCAATACCATAGCGACCACTGGTCGATACCCCGAGCACCAACGCAGGCGCTACCTTGCGGATGCCTTCGATAATGGCGGCATAATGCCGGCTCGAAAAGCTGGGCAGCTCCGTGACCTCGTCTCTGGCATGCAAATGCACCATGGTGATCCCTGTCTCATAGGCACTGTGGACCTCCTCAATGATTTCATTGGCCGAGATAGGGGTAAAGGGATTGTCCTTCTTGCGAGGGATCAAGCCCGTTGGCGTAAAATTAATCACCACTTCATTCATGTTCCACCCTCATTTCTATTCCTTTTTCCAGATGATACCCGATCAGCCGAGAAGGATTGCCCACATTTTTAGAATAAGCTTCCGTATGATGAATCACAACTGCCCCGGCACCCACCAAGCTCTCTTTGGCTACGACAGTATTGTTGATGATGGTGGCATTCATACCGATGTAACAATTGTCCCCCAACTCCACATGCCCACCCACGCAAGCCCGGGGGGCCAGAACACAATGGCTGCCCAATTTGAAATCGTGACCTAGATACACTTGTTGCCGAATGAGGTTATTGTCTCCCATCACACCATGGATCCCCAGATGAGCTCCGGCCAAAATGACATTGTTTTCACCTTGGATTCTAGGTCCAGCATAATCTGTCGCAGGACTGACATAATTACACAAATAATATCCTTTCTTCTTCATTCTATCAAACAATATCTGTCTTTGCCTCATGGCCTGGTAACCGGAGAAAAGCAGCAGCATATCAAATGCCGCCGGTGGATAGAGATCTTCCACGGACCTGGCATCCACCAACGGCCAATCCATAAAATGATCTTGGCTCAAATACTCCGCATCTGCCGTAAAAGCAGCAATTTCAAGGACATCATGCGACATGGCCTCATAGGCCACCATACGGCTCAAACTGGTGGTGCCAAAAACTACAATCTTTTTCATCTTGATGCATTACACCTCCCTACCATACCTCGTTTTTTCCACCAAACGCTCAACTCCCATATGTATTGGGTCCCAACGCTTTTTGCAAAGAATAGCATACCCAGTCTACCTCATCCAAGGTCAAGTCTCCATAAAGAGGCAATGCAAGCACCCGCTCAGACAGACTCTTGGCTATAGGTGTCGCCGCATATGACTCCTGATGATAGCAGGCAAATTCCGAGGTCAGAGGATAAAAATATTTTCGGACCAGTATCCCCTCATCTCTAAGTTTTGTAAAAACCGCATCTCTTCGGTTTTTTGTTCCCTGGACCAAGACAGGCATATAAGCGTAATTGTGCTTAGAAGACCTTCTCCTAAAAAGATCAATGCCCTGCATCGTCCTTACATTCCTTTCATACTGTTCTGCCAACACCTTGCGTTTTGCCATTTCTTGGTCCACTATGTTCAGATTACACAAGCCCATGGCCGCCTGCATCTCATTCATTTTGGCATTGGTGCCCACGGCCACAACATGCTCTTGGTCCTCTATACCAAAATTGCGCAGCAACGCCAGACGCTTTAGAACCTCATCCTCAGCACAGACTAGGGCGCCCCCTTCCAGAGTATGAAAGACTTTGGTGGCATGGAAACTGAACATGGTGATATCTCCATAACAGGCGATACTTTTATTTTGATACTCGACGCCAAAGGCATGGGCTGCGTCATAAATGACCTTCAAGTGATAACGTTGCGCCAAACGTCCGATGGCCTCAACATCACAAACATGACCATACACATGCACCGGAAAAATCGCTACCGTGTCAGGCGTAATCAATGCCTCGATGAGAGAAGCATCCATTGTCGCATCCTCAGGACACACGTCACAGAAAACCGGCTTCAATCCTTTTCTGACCAAGGCATGGGTCGTGGAAGAAAAAGTATATGGCGTGGTAATGACTTCACCTTCAAGCGCCAGCGCCTCCCAGGCACACTCCAAGGCCTGGTGGCCATGGGAAAAAAGCAACAACGGTGGGCAAGAAAGATACATTTGCAGAGCTTTTTGCAATCTCTGATGTTTCGGGCCTTCGTTGGCCAGTTGGTGTGTTTCCCACAAATCTTGAATTTCTCGGAGAAAATCCTCCCAGAGAGGCAACATGGGTTGCGTGACCGTTAGCTTCTTCATCATTTTTTTTCACCTCGGTGGTTTTCTCCCCTACGATAAACCCAGTGCATGAAAGTAGCATACGCCCTCAGGCCTCTGTACTTACAAAAGACGGTGGCGGTCTTCTTGATGCTTTGGTGAGTACGCCACTTTTTCCACTGCTTCCACAATGCGCTTACGCCTCTTGTTTCCAAAAGAAGTATCGTTCTGTCGATCTTATCACAGACCTCACCAATCACCTCATTAAAGACGAACTGAGTGTCTTGGTTAAAAGATTGGTACAAATCCCTATCTTTTTGCAGCATAGCCATCTTTTTTAAGAGAATATCTGGTCCCGTATACAGGTTTCTAGTCCAGGAATGCCTGGCACCCAAACGATATGCGGACATAACCTCATCCATATAATATACTTCCCCATGACATACGGCCAATAGATCCTGTGCCATATCGCCTACATGCGCCTTCATGTACCACGCAGGGATGACATCAAAGACCTCCCTGCGCAAAACCTTGCTTTGGGTAGGGATTCCTCCACCAGCCAGTCTTACGATATCCTCGGCTTGACAAACCTGGCTTTCTAAAAAGGGTCTGATGCGAAAGCAAAGACTGTGCTTTTTTTCTGTCACCACCTTGGCTGCATGAAAGCACATGGAGCAGCCAGGATGCTGCCGCATGAAATCAATCTGCTTTTGCAGCTTTCCTTCATCCGTCCAATAATCGTCGCCCTCGCACAAAGCAATATAAGCCCCTTTGGCTTTTCGAATCAGTTGCAGAAGATTTTCTTTGCCCTGAAGATTGGTTTGCCGATGCTCGACATGAATCAAATCCGGATATGCTTTCTGATAGAGGTCCAGCACTTCTCCCGTCCCATCCTCGCTGCAGTCATTGCCCACGAGCACTTCAAATGGAAACGTCGTATTTTGCCTGACAAAACTCTCCAAGGCATCCTGGATCAACGATTCCTGGTTGTAGGTGGTGCAGCAAATACTGACCCATGGCTGTTCCATCCTTTCACGATCCTTTCCTAAATGTTTCTTTCTTCATGCCCCTGGCCCTTGGCGTCTAAAAAACCAATGATTTGTCATTGCGCCAATCTGCCTATTGTTCTATCATCAGAGTATGAACAAGATAAAAAGGAGGTATTCCCATGATCCATGTTCTCTTGGCTCCTGGATTTGAAGAAATCGAAGCCGTTACCCCGATTGATGTATTGCGCAGAGCAAAACTGGATGTATGTGTGGTGGCTGTCACCAGGGATGGTCAACAAACCCATGTCAATGGAGCTCATGGTCTTAAAATCCAATGCGACCAACACATAGATGAGGTCGATCTTTTCTCATCATCCCTGATCATTCTTCCCGGCGGCATGCCCGGCACCACACATCTGGGTGAACNNGGAACACCCCGCCGTTAAAGAGGCGCTTATCCAACGCATGGCAAAGGATCTTCCTATTGCAGCCATCTGTGCCGCCCCAAGCATTTTGGGGGAACTGGGTCTTCTTCATGGGCGCCGGGCCACTTGCTATCCCGGTCTGGAAGATAAGCTCATCGGGGCCTTGATAAGCCACGATGCTGTCGTCACGGACAAAGCACTCATCACCTCCCAGGGTCCAGGTACAGCGGTTTTGTTCGCCCTCACCTTGATTCAGAAATTCGTAGATGCCGAAACAGCTGTCCGGGTAGCCAAAGGATTGCTGATCGATTCCTATTGATCAACCAAAAACGGTACATTCTTGGCGCGTGATACCATCAAGAGATCTGCTTCCAGCTGCTTCAATCTTTTGGAAGCAGCTTTTTTATCTGCGGCTACACTTCCCAAATACATCTTGATCTTGGGCTCCGTGCCGGAAGGCCTTACGGCTATCCAGGATCCATCATCGTAGATCCATTTGATCAGGGCTTCATAAGGAAAGTCTAACGCTTCTTCGTGATGCGTCATATTGTCTCTCACAAAAGCCATGTGCCTGGCATAGTCTTCGATACGCACAACCCGGCTCAGTGAATCCAGCACAAAAGAAACATCAGCCAGAGAAGCAATCTGTTCGGGTCTGACATCTGACAAGGCGACAGACCAGCTCTTTTCCAGATGTACTCCGCACCGGCTTTCCCAATTGGCCAAAGCATCCCATACGGTCTTGCCCTTTTTCCCTAGATCATAGGCCAGACCCAGCATCAGCCCCATGGCCAAAATGGCATCCTTGTCTCTGGTCAGATGGCCCCATAGATAGCCGCCACTCTCCTCATAACCAAACACCACTTGCTTTTGTTTTATGTTGTCGTATGTCTCCATTTTCTGACCTATATACTTGAATCCTGTTAGCGTGTACTCCACAGAAGCACCCAAATATCTGGCCACGCTGGCTCCCAGTTCCGAAGTCACCACGGTCTGAAGGACAACGTCCCCAGGACCAACCACAGCTTGTTTTTGCAAAAGTGTAGCCAGCATCAAGGCACCGCAGGCATTGCCTCCCAAATACTGGTATTGTCCGTGTTGTTTTTTTGCCATCACACCCAATCGATCGGCATCAGGATCCGTAGCGAAGATCAGGTCAGCATCTACCTGCTCTGCGAGTACAATGGCCCTTTGAAACACTTCTTTATCCTCTGGATTCGGTGTTTTGACGGTGGGAAAATCCGGATGGTCGTCGGACTGACTGGCAACCTCATAGGCCTCCACAAATCCCAAGGATGAAAATAGCGCCTGGGCGACCCGTCGTCCCGTACCATGAAGCGGCGTATAGACAACCTTGAGTCGCCCAGCCACAGCCTTATTTTCCGGAATGACTTTTTTTTCTTTTAAAAGCAACCGGACATCTTGGATATAGGCCTGGATTTCTTCGCTACCCAACAGCTGTGCTTGTTTTTTTGTCGGTACACCAGGCCGAAGGGATTCTGCAAAGGTTTGCTCCTTCATTCTTTTTTGAATCAACAAAGCCTGTTTGGGCACCAATTGAACACCCTGCGCATTGTAGATTTTATAGCCATTGTATGACTTCGGATTATGGCTGGCCGTGATCACAATACCCCCGGATGCCTTGTGGTGCCGAATGGCGTAAGACAAAAGAGGTGTGGGTACGGCAAAGGAAAACAGCAACACGTCTAGGCCTTGTTCCAAGAAAACCTGGCTGGCCACCTGGGCCATGATGGCTGAGCCATGCCTTACATCATAGGCGACGATCAGACAGGGAGTAATGTCAGTCTCTTTATGCTCCCACACTTCCTTGGCAAAAGCCTGACTGACCCAGCGCACGGTATAGGCATTCATACGACTCGTTCCAGCACCCAGAAGAGCCCTGAGACCACCCGTTCCAAAATCAATAAACCGAGAAAACCGCTCCGTCAACGCTTCTTCATCATGCAGAATATCCCTGATCTCTTGCTTATTTGCTGCATCAATATAAGGGTGTTCCAGCCAATGAAAGACTTCCGTCATGATTTCATTCATTCTTTATTCCTCATCCAAACGGACGATATCGTCTTCTGTCAATTCCTTGCCCAGTTGCACTTCTACCATAGAAACCCTCGTGATTGCCTGTAGGCAATGCTTTTGATAGGGCTCGATGATCACTGTGCTTCCAGATTGCACCTGACTTTTTGCCCCATCCAGCAGCAACAACGCTTCCCCGTCCAATATCGTCCAGATCTCTTTTCGCTTTTGATGATACTGATGGCTGATTTTTTTCCCGGCCTCAATGGTAAGCTTCTTGGTGATACAGAACGTACCATCCGACAGGACACTCTGGTCCATCACCTGATAGTGACCCCATCTTTTTTCTTCAAACATCGGCCTGGCAGGAGAAGAACCCATCACAGCCTTCAATTGTGATGCCTTGTCCTTGTGTGTGACCAAGATACCATCATAGGTGGCCACCACCATGCACTGTGACAGACCCATGACCACCACCGGGATGTTCAGTTCGTTGATGACTTGGGTGTCCTTAGAGCTCTCATCCAGATTGACCCGTCCCGTAAAGACCTCTTCAATCTCCTTGGCCAGTGCATCCCAGGTTCCCATGTCGCTCCAACGTCCATGGTGGGGAATAACACGCACCCGAACTGCTTTTTCCACGACCTTGTAATCAAAACTGGTGGCTTCAAGTTCTTGATAGTGCTCGTACAGATAAGGATATGTAACCTGTCCGGGAAACTCATTTTCCAAAAGCATAAGCAGGGTATGCAGTTTGAAGCCAAACACACCACAATTCCACAAGGCCCCCTCTTCTATCAGTGTCATGGCTTTAGTCACCGAAGGTTTCTCTGAAAAGCGTAGCACCTTCAGGTGCTGCCCCTCTTTTTTTTCTGGCACAATGTAACCAAACTGTTCTAGCGGTTCTGTAGGTACAGCCCCGAGCAGAACAATGTCCGTTTGGGTTGTATTTAAAATCTCGTCTATCTGATGGATCCGGTCGAAGAAATCCTGCTCCACATAAGAATCAATGGGCATGACCACCACAGTTTCTTCTTCCCCCAGCCCCACCTGATCTCTTAGATAAGCACATGCCAGGGCAATGGCGGGATAGGTGTTTCGCCTTTCTGGCTCCAGCACCAGATGAAACGGACCTGAAAGCTGCGCCTGAATCTGATCTTTCTGGCTGCTGGAAGCTGCTATGGTCACGGACTGCAGACCTGGGAGCTGTTGAATCTGACCAAAGATGCGTTGCACCATGGACTGTTTTTGTCCCTGTCCGTCTGGCAGCACCTTGAGAAACTGCTTGCTTCTGATTTCATTGCTGAGAGGCCACAACCGTTTCCCTGATCCTCCTGATAACAATAGGATATGCATGTTGTTTTTCCTTTCTCATGTGATTGTCTGCAGGGACTACGCCATGACCTCCAAAAGCAATTGAGACAACTGGGAAGAGGCCCTTTCCAAAGAATAGTATTGTTGCTGCAGCGATTTGGCTCTTACTGCAACGTCCATCGGTGTTTCCTGCAGCATCTCATATAAGCTACGGAGATATTCTTCTTTATGGTTGGCCACCTGAACGATGCCCGTGCTGGCGGGATCTTCCAGCAATTCTTCATAACCTACAAACGATTCTGTACTGCCCACGATGCGTAGTCCGAGACTTAGCGCCTCAGCGATTTTCACCTTCATACCGGCACCCTTAAGAATAGGAGAAATCATGATGGCACTCGCAGGGAGAATATCTTCAATGTTGCTGAAATCAGCGTACAATTCCACCCCTGGCTGTTGACCCAGCTCCTTTTCCAATGCCAGAGATGGCCGGCTTCCCCCAATGATCAGGTGCACATGCTCATTTTTCTGCCGCAACATAGGCCAAACCTCAGCAAGAAACCAGCGCAGTCCCTCTACATTGCTATCGTACCAAAGGGATCCGATAAAAGCCAAAACCTGCCGACCCTGGCTGTTCTTTTGGAGCATACCGTTCTTTGACTCCAGACAAATGGGTATGATGGCACTTTTTTCTATTTGCACCTGGTAGATGCGTTGGGTGCGATATTGGTCACGCCTGGTAAGAAACAAAGCCGCATCAATATGACGGCCAAAGAGCCCTTCATCCCTCTTGACCAAAGCATATTCCAGTTGCCTTACCAAAGCCTGCAGGCTTACTTTTTCTACTCGGTGGGCACTATAGACATAGTCGAGTTCCACGTTTTGGTACTGCCCTATGATCCGAACAGAGGGAGATATTTTCTTTATATCCCTGGCTATAAAACCAAGCCTGGAACTGCCCAATACCAGCAAATCCGGATTAAACGATACCATGATGTGACGCAGATCCGAGAAATGCCAGGACCACCAAAGGTAGTTGCTGTGGCCAAAAAGTCTTGCCAGAACATCTTTTATCTTGGTTTTTTTGACGCTCGCCAGATGAATCTCATCCACCTGATCTGTACTGATACACTTAAAAACCCATCCTGGCTGCTTTTGGCTCAACCTAAGCAGCAGAGTATAAATTTTTCGCGATTCCAAACCGCCACCTGATGGTTCACTCATACTTCTTGGGTTTACATAAAGAATGTTCAATACCCCTCCTAATCCAAGAACCAAGCCTCAGCCAAATGGGAATTTACGCCCATCCAAGGAAATGATATGATGTGATGGTGGTTACCATGCAAATCATCTCATGACCGAAACCAAGGGGACAAAACCATGAACCAAGCTCTAGCGCATGTCGGAAAAAAGTCACTCATCGTGTCCATTGGCAATGTCCTTGGGAAAGTCTTCAGTTTTTTCTTTGCCATTGTCGTGGGAAGACTGCTGGGTGCTAAAAGCTATGGTGAATACATCTTCATCACCAGCTTTTTGTCCTTTTTTGTCGTTGTTTCTCATGCCGGACTGAACAATGGTATCATGCACTTCCTTCCCAGATATCTAAAAATTGAGGATACCAGGAAGCAAATCGGTCAATTTGTCCTGACCTTTTCAGCCTTGGCAAGTTTATTCTTGTGTCTTTTACTTTTCGTATTCTCCCACAGCATCGCTACCTATATCCTGGGTGATCCTCAGTACCGGCACACCTTACTGATACTAATTCCTTCTGTCTTTTTACTGGCCTTGGAACATACCATGCTGTCCATCATCAGGGCGAGCAAACGCATCAAGGAAGTTGTTTATGTCAACAATCTGATCATCCCGCTAAGCAAACTTACCTTGCTTGTGCTGTTCTATTTTGCACTGGATGTTCGATCCATTTACAGTCTCATTGTTCCATATTATCTTTATTCTGCAGCCGTTCTCATTTATCTCTTTTTTCGCCTGAAAAAATATCGTCTGATCGGGTCTTGGTCTTGCCCCTTGGCCTTATATAAGGACATGCTGCGGTACTCTCTTCCTCTTATGCTCAGTGGCATCATCATGGTCCTGACCACCCATATCGACCAATTCATGATCGGTTATTACTTAGCCTCTGCACAAGTAGGCATCTATCGGGTGGCTTCCCAGTTTGCCGTGCTCACCAGCATCGCCTATATCTCCTTGCGCACCACCATTGATCCCGTCATTGCGGATTTGTATCACCAGAAAAAATGGACTGAGCTCAAAGAAATGTATGTGGTTTCTACCAAGTGGGTGTCCTTGATCAACCTGTTCATTTTCGGACTTTTCTTTGTTTTTGCAACAGACCTTCTGGGCTTGGTGGGAAGAGAATTCGTATCAGGCAGCACCGTCTTGATCTTGATCGCCCTGGGGCAAATCGTCAATTCCCTTACAGGAACAGCAGCCAATATCAACAACATGACCGGCCATCCCCGTTATGCTCTCTATACCAAATTGGTCGTGGTGTTTGGCAACATCAGTCTGAATATATGGCTCATTCCCCTCTGGGGCATCAACGGAGCGGCCATCGCCACCATGATCTCACTGATGGTATCGAACGGGATGAATCTGGCCTTTCTCTATCACCATTTGCGTATACAACCCTACAACCGTTCCTATTTAAAAATACCGGTCGCCCTTTTGGTATCCACCGGTTGTCTGCACCTTTTCTTGACCGCCCTACGCCTTCCCGTTCTGCTTCGCCTCATCGTCGGTTCAGCAGTCTATGTTCTGGTGTTTTTCAGCATTACCTACCTCTTTGTTCTTAGTCCAGAAGAACGAACCTGGATGGAGCATATCTGGAAGATAGTCCGGGGAGAAAAATCGATCAGATCCCTTTGGTCTTGATGCAAAGGCACATCGCCTCAGTCCTTGATATGCTTCAGCAGATCCTGCACCAGCCACTGGGAATGCTCATCGTAATTGATCTCACTGTGATAGCACGACAAAAATACGACCTCCATCTCTTGCGCCTGCTCCCGCCAGTAATCCTGGTGCCGTGTGGCCAATCCATCGGGATGAATGGTACTATAATATATCATCCGACCCGCATAGTATTTGGGCTGATAATGGTTGATGGCATGCGTAAGATACACAGTGACAGGATACCATGGTTCCACCCAGGTCAAATGCTTCTGACTGCTCCAGCGGTACAAAGCGCCTACTCGCTTGCGCACCAAGAGAAAAACAAGCGAAGTAAACTTGCGCCACAGCAGTGGCAATAAAAAGCGCTTCTTGCTATCACGTATTTCCCAAAGGCTCCGCTTCCAAATTCTTCGGATCCCTTCTCCCGATTTTCTGTCCTTTCTTTGCAATGCATCAAACAGGGCCAATAGTCCCACTGTCTTTTTTTGTTCTTTGAGTTGCCTGGCGATTTCAAAAGCCAGAACCCCCCCATAACATGTCCCACACAAATGGTATGGTCCCTGGGGAAAATGGAGCAACAACTCGTCTACGTACGTCTTCGCCAACGCCTCAAAATTCAGAGGATGCGTGCCATGATAGGCCCGGCGCAAAAAGCGAAACGCATAGACAGGACGATCTTCTTCCATAAAGCGGGCCAACGCATGATACGTTGAGGCATGACCGTTTCCTGTATGAACACAAAACAAAGGGGGCTTACTGCCAGTTTCCTTGAGCGCCACCAAATGCTCTCTTTGAACCGCTGGCTTTGTCTTTAGAATCGATTCTTCTGCTTGGGTCAAATAGCGCACGAGAAATCCGATATCCGGTGAAGCAAAAAAAGCATCATAGGGGACCTGCACCCCAAACTCCTCTTCCATCCTCGCCATCAGTTCTTCCAGCAGCATGGAATCTCCCCCTAGCTGAAAAAATTGATCATGAACACCAATGTCTTCTTTGTTAAAAATCTCTCTCCATATGGCAAATAGCCGTTTTTCTTTGCTCTGATTCATCTTCCTTGTTCACTCCCCATTACCAACGTCATCAAAGCTACCCTGTCTATTTTCCCCGAAGGCAAAAGAGGAATGCGCTGCACCAGCTTGATTTTAAAAACAGTCTTCCCTAGACAAAGACGCTCTTGCAGATAGGCTCCTACCAGGGCCTCTTTGGCCATATCCGTCAAAACCACGTACAACAGATCGTCCTCACCCAGGCAGAAACAGTCAGACACACCAGTTTTTTCCCGTAACAGCACTTCCAGTTCATCCAGATTAATCCGTTTTCCAAAGATTTTGATAAAGCGTTTTTTCCTTCCTACAATATAATAGCAACCATCTTGATCTCTTTTGGCCAGATCCCCGGTATAGAGCACACCCTGACACTCATCTCCCAGAGCCAGGTCTTCTCTTTTCTCGGCATAGCCAAGTGAAACATTGGGTCCGCGATAAACCAGTTCCCCTGTCACTGCAGGCCCATCAATCAGTCGATGTTCTGCATCAACCAGAACAAAGCTTCCTCCCGGAATAGGCCGACCGATGCTGCCCCGCTTCACAGAAGCCAGCTTGGGATCAAGATACGACATCCTGGCTGTCGCTTCTGTCTGTCCATACATGATGAAGAAAGCCAGATCATGTTCTCTGGCATAGCGAGCGAAATCTTCCTGCAATGCAAGATCCAGCCTTCCACCCGCCTGCGTCAGGGTTTTCAACGAAGGAAGCGACCAGTCCAAAAAACCCATTTTTTTTAACAAGCCATAATGATATGGTACACCGGCCAGACTGGTCGCTTCATAACTTCGAAAAAAATCCCAAAAATCACGGTTCATCAGGGAATGGTCCGTAAGTAAAATAGTAGCACCTCGCATCAAGTGACTGTTGATCACAGAAAGGCCATACGCGTAATGCATAGGTAACGTGGTGATGGCCCGTTCATATTCCGTGATTCCCAAATACTGGGCAATACTCCAAGCATTGGACTGAATATTTTCCAGGCTTAATCGGACCAATCTGGGACTGCCTGTAGAGCCAGATGTGGAAAGAAGGAGCCGCAAGTCGGTATGCACCCTATGTTGTTCTGGCTGCGCCTGATGCAGAAGCACAAAGCCAAAGGCTTCATGCACCCGCTCCCACCTGGAAAACTGCGCTGTCTTCTCCAAAGGAAGCCAAAGAAACGAGGGATGATACAAACCAAGAAGATAAAGCAGCCTGTCCCCATCCATCTTCTGATCCAAAAGAAGAACCGCCAGATCTCCCTCTAAACAGGACACATAACCAAGAACCGATCCTATGGTGTTGTTGCTTAAAGAAAAAAGCAATGGTTTTTCCGACCTCACCGAACCTGTTTCTGGTTCATCTCCACAAGAAACACAATGAACCTTGTCTAAAAATATCTTACTTTCCTTCTTCAAATCCCGGTAGGTCAAGGCCATGCCCGAGGGTTCTCTTAAGGCCACACGATCCGCAAACATTTCTCCTAACCACATCCCGGTCTCCTTTTCTTGCTTTCAATAGGACCAACTTCTAATCCCTCTTGAATCCGCTGTCGCACCACAAGTATACATCACATCCCCATGAAAAACGTATTGCAGATTTGACCAGAATTGATAAAATGATACGTAGGATTGATGTTTATATTATCATCGAAAGAGAGTGCTTATGTCCATGATAAAATCAAATTTATCCACCCTCATTGCCAAAAAAGCACAACAGCATCCGGACAAGCAGGCTATCCTTGATGCAAGCGGTCCACCTGTGACCTATGCTGGCTTCATGCAAGTCTTTGATCAGGCTGGCGCTTTTTTTCATGCCCAAGATATCAAGCCCTGGGAACGGATTGCCCTATTGTCCCATGCTCCGATAAGCTATGCCTTGCTGGGTCTTACATTGATGGAAAAAAGTGTATACATCCCTCTTGATGAAGAGCAAAGTGAAGAACAATACCGAGACTACTTCGAGCTTCTTTCCATCGACATACTCCTTACAGACCTACCGGAGCATCCTGCAGCATTATCAGCCCAAAAGATGGGTCTGGGGATTCTCCAGTTTCGATTAAACCAGGAACAAACAAAGTGCTCTTTCCAAGGGCATTGGCTGCAAACGAGATCTTCCTTTCTTCAACCGGACTTCAAACATGCATCTCAGGCCACCATAGGAACCACCTCCGGCACCACCAGCAAACCCAAGATTGTCCCCATCACTTATGAGAATATACTATCCAGCCACCATAATATGGCCCAGTTTTACCAATTCAACGAAAAAACAGTGACCTTGGTTGTTGTAAAAAAATCCCGAAACGGTTTCACCACAGCCGTGACCACAGCCCTGGCCGTTGGTGGTTCCTGTGTGATTCTAGATGGTTTCAAACACAAAGATGTGCAACAAGCCATCGCATCCCACCATGTAACCTGGTTTACAGCAGCACCAGCCGTACTCCATTCCTTTGCTGATTATCTGCAGCAAAACAAGGAAAGTCTTTCAAGCTATGATTTGGAATTCATCCGCTCGAGCGGCGCGCCTCTTCCCAAAAAACAAAAGGAAGTGTTGGAGAATATTTTTGGTGTTCCTGTTTACCAAACCTATGGTGCCACCGAAACACGCATGCTGACATCGACTTATCATGCCCCCAAGGGTTATAAGGAAGGTTCTGTGGGCATCTCGATTGGGGCTAAGTTGAAGGTGCAAGACGGCGAGATCCTGGTTTCCGGGCCTGGTGTTTTCCCAGGCTATGAGCATGCTGCTGAACCAAGAGAACAGGTTTTTAGCGACGATTGGTTTCACACAGGTGACCTGGGTTATATTGATGAAGATGGTTATGTTTTCATCACCGGCAGAATCAAGGAAATGATCAACAGAGGGGGAGAAAAAGTTTCACCTTATGAAGTAGAAGCGGCCATCGTGCGTCATCCTTTCATTGAAAACACAGCCGTATTCCCCTACCCCAATGACATTGGTTCCGAGGATGTCGGTGCGGTGATTGTCCCCAAAAAGGGTGCAGCAATAACCCTAAGCATACTCAGACAGCATCTCAAAGGACAGGTTAGTGCCTACAAAATGCCGACACGTCTGTACTGCCTTGATGAGATTCCAACCAGCGACAACCACAAAGTGCAGAGAAAAAACTTGTACCAGCTCTTGGAAACAAACTATCCCCATACGCTTTGTCAGGAAGAGGCCTCCTCTTCTGATGTTTCCTCGCTGCCACTGACAGATACCATGATGCAACTGCAAACCCTTTGGCAATCACTGCTGAAACGATCTTCCATCTCCCTGGATGCACACTTTTTCGATTTGGGAGGAGACTCCTTGATGCTGGCCATCGTACTGAGTGAACTAGAATCCAAATGGGGCGTAGTCCTATCAACAAATGATTTTTTTGCCCATGATACGATTCGCTCATTGGCTTTCTTCCTCGATGGGTATGAAAAACAATCGGTTTCTTATACATATTTGGTTCCCATCAAACCAACCGGCAACAGACCACCGCTCTTTTGTCTGCACACCGGTGATGGCGAGGCAGTCACCTATCACCGGTTGGGGTGGTACATGCATGAAGACCGGCCAGTGTATGCCATTAAATTCAAGCCGGAAGCAGGATGGACTCATCCACTGCAATTCAAAGAACTGGCCACACGCTACGCCACGGAAATACGAAAACTCAGTCCCCAGGGACCATATCATGTTTTGGGTACCTGCTATGGTGGGGTTCTTGGTCTGGCCATCTGTGCCGCCCTGATTGAAGCTGGCGGTATAATCGGATCTTTGTCCATGCTCGATGCGGCTCCACCCAAGACAAACAAAAAGATCTATGGAAAACTCTTGGCCAACAGCCTGCACCAAATTCTCCATATGCCCTGGCAGGAGATTGGCCCTTTGATCCGAAAGAAAGGAAGATCGTTCATCCGGCTTAGCCTCAACCGACAACGTAAAAAAATCTATTCTCTGGCCACCAAACTCCATGCTCCCTTTCTCTACCGGCTAGGAGGATATCGCGCCGCACTCAGTCATGCCTATGCAACCTATGAACGCGATTTTTACCACGGTACCATTCATTACTTCGAAGCAACGTTAGACAAAGTCCAGCATCACGAAAGAAAGGACTATTGGGCATCCATGGCGGAGCATCTGGCCGTGATACCCATGAACTGTTATCACAATTACATGCATACGGATGAAAATACTAAGGTGCTGATAAGTGAATTAGAAAAAATTATGGAGGAACGCGATGCTTAACACATTGACTGGAACAGGAGAAAAACGTCTGCTCTCCCAGGGACCCAAAAAAGTACGTGATCTCCTGTCCATCATCACAGCACTCTACACGATGCTGGCTGCCTTCATCTATCCAGAGCCATATCTGCATAGGAGTCTGTCTTTTGGCCTCATTTTTGCCATCTTATTTTTAAGTTATACCTCGCCGGGTTCTGATAGCAAAACCTCCTTGCCTAAAAAAGACATCCTCTTTGCCCTTATGTCGCTCAGCGTCAGTGCCTACATCGGATTGAACCTGGAGCGCTTGATTTCCCGTTATATTTTTTTTGATCCGGTAAGCTTATCTGATGTGGTTTTTTTTGGTATCGCCATGTTCCTCATGCTGGAAGGTAGTCGAAGAATCATCGGCCCATGGCTTCCCGGTCTTACCCTTTTTTCTCTGTTGTACCTGACTTTAGGTCAGTTTATTCCGGGACAGTTTTCTCATCAAGGATTTAGCCTAGCCTACATGACTGATGGGCTGTTTTTGTCTACCTTTGGACTTTGGGGCCCCACCATGGGCACCGCCACAGGTCATGTCATGATCTTCTTAATTTTCGGGGCCTTCTTCATCCGCTCAGGGGCTGGAGATTTTCTTTTTGATTTTGCTACCGCCTTTGCCGGAGCAAGCCGTGGCGGCATTTCCAAAATCGCCGTCATCACATCCGCCCTGTTTGGCATGATTTCAGGCGGACCAATCTCCAACATTTCGACAACAGGATCTATTACCATTCCGGCCATGGTCAAAAACGGCTATCCACCGGAATTTGCTGCCTCCACCGAATGCTGTGCTTCTGTGGGAGGGATCTTCATGCCCCCCATCATGGGCTCCGTCATCTTCATCATGTCTGAAATCACTGGTATACCCTACAGCCAAATCGGCAAACAGGCATTCCTGCCGGCCCTTATTTATTTTTCTGCTTTGTTCTTTATTATTGATGCCCGTTCCGCCAAACTGGGTATTTCGGGTTACCCGGAGAATAAGCGCGAATCCTTTCAGAAACTAATGACCCGGGGCATCCATTTCTTTGTCCCTCTTTTTTATCTCATCATCCGGCTTATCAGTGGCATCAGCCCATCTCGAGCCGGTTTGGAAACCATTGCCGTTATCATGATTATCACCGCCTTTGGAGAGCATAGCTTTTTTCATCTAAACACACTGGGTGAAACATTGGTAGCCGGCATCAAGCGAAGCATCATGGTGGTCAGCACCCTGGCAACCTGCAGCATTCTGGTCGGCGTCATCACCATCACCGGCATCAGCACCAAATTTAGTTCCTATCTTATGTCCATGGTTGATTTTTCCATCACCCTGACACTCGTTCTGGTGATGCTGATCACCCTGTTTTTGGGCCTGGCCATGAATATGACTTCTTCGTATCTCATTACGGCGGTGATCTGTGCACCGATACTCATCCGATATGGATTTGAACCGCTGAGTGTGCATATGTTTATTCTCTATTTTGCAACCACAGCCACCATCACGCCCCCTGTCGCCGTCACGGCTTTTCTGGCTGCCTCCATGGCCGGAGCCTCTCCCATGCGGGTCGGTTTTTCAGCCATGAAAATGGGGATGGTGGCCTACATCCTACCCTTTGTCTTCATCACCAATCCCGCCATTTTGCTAATTGGTACACCCTTGCAAATCCTCTTGGGTTTTGGGGGTGCCCTGCTGGGCGTTTCGTTCATCGCCTATGGCAGCGAGAGATGGTGGGCCAAAAGCCCCATACCCTGGACCTATGCGTTGCCCCTTATCCTGGCTGGTATCATGCCCTTAACAGGAAACCTTTATTTCATCCTGGGTGGCTTAACATTGGCCATTGGGCTGCATATACTCTTAACTTGGCAAAGAAAAAAAATAGCAACCATCTTGGAGGAAAACAAATGAAAACTATGATTCGATTTCTGCTTATCATCAGTCTTGCCCTACCTACCCTGACAGGATGTCAGGCGAGTGAAACGCCTGCACCAGCGTCTTCCCCGGTCACGGCTACAGAACTGTCTTCCGATGAAGCCCCGATGGAAGCCACTCTCATTCAGGGAAATCCAAGCGGACTTTGGTATATGCTGACGACCGCCATCAGCGAGTCTCTAAGCGACACCTACCCCGGGTCCATACTGAATATCACACCTGGCTCTTCAGGCCCGAACATTCTTCGACTTGACGCTTCTGAAGCTGACTTTGCCATGCTTCACTCCAACCTCACCTATGAAGCCATCTATGGACTGGGCGGGTATGAAGAAACACACGAGCATATCCGGGGCATTGCTTCCTTTTATCCTTCCTATGTGCAATTTGTACTCAAGGAAAAATTCAACATCACTTCCTTTGCGCAATTTATAGAAGAAAAACCTTCTGTACGCATATCCATCGGTTCACAGGGAAGCTCAACCGCAGATGCTTTCCTGCGGGTACTCGGTGCCTATGACCTGACAGTCGAAGACTTGGAATCCTGGGGCTGCACCATTGAATACAAAGGGCAAGCTGATATGAGCAAAATGTTTTCAGATGGTGTTCTGGATGGCTTTTTTATCATTGCCGCTGCCCAGAACCCTATCATCATCGAAAATATCGTCAACACACCCATGAACTTTGTGGTCATAGAAGAACCCATCATCAAAGAACTGGCTGAAGAGTATGGCTATGCACTAGGAACCATCACCCAGGACAATTATGATTTTCTATCTCAGGATCTTCTGACCCTGACCACATACTCTATGCTGGGGGCCTCAGACCAAACGCCTGTGGACAAAGCTTACAAAATGGCCAAGACGCTACATGAAAATCTTGACTATCTTACGAGCATCCATGTCTCTTTGGCCGATTTAAATCCAGAGATCCTCATTGATACCCACGGCATTCCTTTGCATCCAGGAGCAGAAATGTACTACCGGGAAATTGGTCTCATCGACTGACATCCTCTATGAAATAAAAAAAGGACCAGACTGCCCATCTCCGGAAAGTCTGGTCCTTCTATATTCCTTTTCTTGCTTTCACCCGAGCAAGCGATATAGCAAGATACCAGAACCCAAAGAAAGGATAAGCCACCACGTTGCCTGGTAAAGAGAAGCCACCACAAAGAGCAGCACAAGAGATCCTATCAGAAAACAAATGCCTTGTTGCACATATCCGGCTTCCAAACGCTTCCCCAAGTCATCTTGGATCTGTTCATCAAACTGGGTGAGGTACGCTAGCCAAGAGAGCATCAGCACACTCAAGATGGCTTTCCAGCCTGCCAAAGAAAACAGCACAGAGGCATCCACCAGGGTCAAGGGATAGAATAGAAAACTCCCCAAAAATGATCCCACAAACAATATCCCCATGAAGGCCATCCTCTTGTCTTTATCATACCGGCTATAAGCCATCCAGAAGGCCATGGCCGGAAGCAGAAGAAAGACACCATTTCTCTGACTTAGCACCAGATAAAATGACAAACCCGCAATGCCAGCGATATCCAGATTGCTGGGCACCTGTCCGCAAATTTTGGTGATCAGACGAAGGAGAAGGAGCAACAAGAACAACACTCCAAAATCAAAACCATCCAATATAAAAACAACACCCAGATAAATAAATCCAGCTACAAAAGCAGATAGATCATGCTCCGGATCAATCTCTCTGGCCAGCGCCCAGCAAAGGAAAAACCCAAACCCCAACTGTGCGCCCAACGAAAAAGATGAAAACCACCAGGCTCCGCCCAAGAAAAGAAGCATACTGATGATGCTCATATTGCGATTGGTCTTATAACGAAAGTCGATTATGCGACCCAAGGTAAACCCTCTCATCATTTCATTCTCTCCTTATGGTCAAGAGATAATCAGCCAAAGCTTCTTCCCAGGTAGAAAGCCTGGTCAATCCGGGAAGAGAAAGCGACGTCTTAACCAATCTGGAATTGCGTGGTCGCTTGGCTTTCATTGAAAACTCCTCACTGGCTACAGGTATGAATCTGGCTTTGAGCTTCTTTCTTCGAGCGATTTCCGAAGCAAACTCGTACCAACTACAATATCCCTCATTGGTCACATGATGGATTCCATATTGCTCTGTCTGCATAAGAGCCAGCAGCCACCTGGCCAGATCAGGAATGTAGGTAGGAGAACCCCACTGATCGCAAACCACCTTCACCTCCTCTTGACTGTTACCCACAGACAACATGGTCTTTACAAAATCTCGACCATATCCTCCGAACAACCAAGACGTACGCACAATGAAATGCTCCTTAAGCAGATCTTGTACCACAAGCTCTCCTTCATATTTGCTCTGTCCGTAGACATTGATAGGATGAGGAAAATCCGTTGTATCATAAGGTGTTTCCTTCCTACCGTCAAATACATAATCTGTACTGAGATACACCAGCTTGGCCTTTTTTCTGTAGGCGCTGATCGCCACGTTTTTGGTACCCAACACATTGATTCTGCGACATAAAGTCTCTTCCTGTTCAGCCTGCTCCACATTCGTATAGGCAGCACAATGCAAAACCAGATCCGGATTATACGCATCCATAACCCGGTCCACCTCTTTCTGCTTGGTAATATCCATATTGATTTTGTCTGTGGACAAAAATTCCCCTTGATGGTCCGCAAGAAGCTTTTGGATAGCCACCCCTACCTGTCCTGCGCCCCCCGTCAGCAGCACCCTCATCTGGGGGCACCTATCATGTCTTGTTTCCAGCGATGCTGCTCCACGAGATAAGCCTTAGAAAGAATATCCTCCCACCACTGCGGATGGTTTAGATACCAGGAAATGGTCCTAGAAAGTCCTTCCTCAAAGGATGTCTTGGCCTGCCAACCCAACTCATCTTTCATTTTTTTGGCATCAATGGCATACCGTAAATCATGTCCCGCCCGATCAGGGACATAGGCTATCAAGGACAAAGGACAAGACATTTCCTCCAAAATGGTCTTTACCACCTGCAAGTTGTTTCTTTCTTGATTGGCTCCAATGTTGTACACTTCTCCAACTTTCCCCCGGCGAACGATCAGATCAATGGCTTCACAATGATCTTCCACATGAATCCAGTCTCGCACATTGCGTCCTTCCCCGTAAACAGGCAGGTACTCTTGCTGGTAAGCCCGGATTACCATCAAAGGAATCAGTTTCTCCGGAAACTGATTCGGTCCATAATTGTTGGAACAACGCGATAGGCTTACCGGCAAGCCATACGTCCGGTGATAGGCCAAAACCAGAAGATCCGCCGCGGCCTTGGAGGCTGCATAAGGAGAAGAGGGAAGAAGAGGACTGTCCTCTATAAACAAAAGATCCGTCCGATCCAAAGGCAAATCGCCATACACTTCATCGGTGGACACCTGATGAAAACGTCCCACACCAAATTTTCTGGCTGCATCCAGCAAAACCTGCGTACCCAGAACATTGGTCTTCAAGAATACACCCGGATCCTCAATGGACCTGTCTACATGCGACTCTGCCGCAAAATTCACGACCACGTCAAACGCTTCTCTCGCAAAAACCGCTTCCATCTGCTTTGCATCCGCTATATCCCCATCTACAAAGCCAACAGACCCCTGCAAGACTGCTTCTTTCAGGTTATACGGATTCCCGGCATACGTAAGGGCATCGACACAAATCAATTTGTCTTCAGGATGGTTCTTCAGCATATAGTGGATAAAATTACTACCAATAAATCCGGCTCCGCCCGTGATTAATATCTTCATTGCTTATTTCACCTCATTCTTCAACCTGATACACTGACCCATTGTGTGTCATCAATACATCATCCATAAGTTTCTCAATACGATCTATGGCTTCTTCTACAGAGCACTGACCTGTATCTATTTCCAAATCCGGGTGAGAGGGTTTTTCATAGGGTCCTGAGATGCCGGTAAATCCAGGGATCTCACCTCGTTTGGCCTTCGCATACAGTCCCTTGACATCTCTACGCTGACACTCCTCTAGTGATGTGCTCAAATAAATCTCTAAAAAATGTTCCCCCAAAATCTCTCTGGCCAACTCGCGATCCCTCTCGTAAGGAGAAATAAAGCTGGCCAACACCACCAAGCCGGCATCGTTCATCAATTTGGCAACCTCGGCAACACGCCTGATATTCTCTACGCGGTCGGTTTCACCAAAGCCAAGGTTTCTGTTCAAACCGTGTCTTATGTTGTCTCCATCCAGGATCATCGTATGCCGCCCCAAGGAAACCAGCCTTTTTTCCAGCGCATTGGCCAACGTAGATTTACCAGAACCAGACAAACCTGTAAACCATATCGTTACGGGCACCTGATTTTTTTGTCTGGCTCTCATGTCCCGCGTGATTTCCATTTCCTGCCAAACCACATGACTTGATCGTGTCAGAACGTCATCGATTACCCCGCAAGCAGAGGTCATATTGCTGATGCGATCCATCAGAATCAAACTGCCCAATGCTTTGTTGTTGGCAAACCGCTCAAATACCATAGGCTCCGATACAGCCACATCGCATTGACCCAATTCATTTTTTGCCAGACTGTCCGTTGAGACCAATTCACCCGTATTGATATCCATTCTATGTCTGATGGACATGATGTATGCCGTTAATGTTTTGGTTCCAATCTTAAGAAGATAGTTTCTTCCTGGAATCAGCTCCTGCTCATCCATCCAAAGAATGCTTGCTGTAAACATATCTGTACAGGCCAAATCTTCTGAGCTTGCCAACACACATCCACGCGAGACATCCAGTTCCCGATCCAGTTGAATACTCACAAAATGGCCTTCTTCCGCAATCTCCACGAGCGTACTTCCTCGATGGATAGTCTTAATTCTGGCTTTCTCTTGGCCTGGCAATACCATGATTTCATCACTGATCTTGATGGCACTTCCTGCTACCTGACCCTGCAATCCCCGGTAATATTGGTGAGGTCGACTAACTCTTTGCACTGGCATTGAGAAAGACCTATTCGTTCTTTGCTCTAAAGTACTGACCTTTTCCAAATAAGACAACAGAGATTCACTCTCATACCAGGGCATATTGACTGACCAATGTGTTACATTGTCCCCTTGCGTAGCCGACACGGGAATCACCTGCCAGCTTTGCACATCATGACTTTTCATCATTTGTATAGCATCCTGGCTGATGCTGTCATAACGCTCTTTCGCATAATCTACAAGATCCATTTTATTAAGGGCCAAAACAAAATGCTCTATGCCCATCAAGGCACAGATACGCACATGTCGTCTGGTCTGCGGTAAAATGCCTCTTGTCGCATCCACCAGAATAATCGCCAAATCGGCAAATGAGGCCCCTACCGCCATATTGCGTGTATATTGTTCATGCCCTGGGGTGTCTGCCACAATAAATGATCTGTGCTGCGTCGAAAAAAAACGATACGCTACATCAATGGTAATGCCTTGTTCTCTTTCTGCCACCAGTCCATCCAGCAAAAGAGAATAATCCATATGTCCTTCTGCATTTTTCACCTTGCTGTCTTGCCACAAGGTTTTTTCCTGGTCTGTATACAGCAATTTGGCATCATACAGCATGTGCCCGATCAACGTTGATTTCCCATCATCAACACTGCCACAAGTCATAAATTTCAGTAAATCATTCATCAAAAATATCCCTCCCGCTTACGTCTTTCCATGCTAGAGGTTGTCTCTTGGTCTATGACCCGGCTGGTGCGCTCCGACGTAACTGCACTTTTTGTTTCTTCGATAATCTGATCCAGGGTTTCCGCAGACGATTCCACACCACCCGTTAGGGGATAGCATCCGAGAGTACGGAAGCGAACCCGGCGGTAAACAATTTCTTCACCAGGGAGTAGCTTTAATCGCTGGTCATCCACCATAATGATGTTGCCTTCCCTGTAAAGAACCGGACGCACTTTGGCAAAATACAAGGGCACCACTTCAATATTCTCTCTTTTGATATATTCCCAAATGTCTTTCTCTGTCCAATTGGAAAGAGGAAAAACCCGGATACTTTCCTTTTTGTTGATTCTGGTATTGTAGAGATTCCACATCTCGGGCCGCTGATTCTTGGGATCCCAGGCATGGGCCGCATTACGAAAGGAAAAAATCCGTTCTTTGGCTCTGGATTTTTCTTCATCCCTTCTGCCTCCCCCAAAAGCCACGCTAAAACCATACTGATCCAACGCCTCCTTTAAGGCTTCCGTCTTCATGATGTCCGTATAAGCAGCTCCATGATCAAAAGGATTGAGTCCATTTCTGAGACCCTCTTGATGCGTATGCACCAACAACTGCATACCGAGTTCCTGGGCTTTTCTATCACGAAACGAAATCATCTCCCGAAACTTCCAGGTTGTATCGATGTGGAGCAAAGGAAAGGGTGGTTTGTCTGGATAAAATGCCTTGATGGCCAGATGCAACATCACAGAACTATCCTTACCTATACTGTAAAGCATCACTGGGTGTTCGCATTCAACGACCACTTCCCTCATGACATAGATGGCTTCCGCTTCCAATCTGTCCAAATGGGTCAAATTGTTCATCCTTATCCTCCTTTATGTCCATCCAACTAAAAATCCAACGTGATGTCTGCCAGATAAGGCGCCCGCCTATCCTTATCAGATAGAATCGGTTGGGCAACCGGCCAAACAATGTTCAATTGGGAATCATCATATCGGATGCAGCAATCCACACTGGGATCATACGGCTCATCCACCAAATACTGCACCTCCGTATGGTCTTGAAGGGTCAAAAATCCGTGGGCAAATCCCTTGGGTATCCAAAAAAGATACTTATTATCCTCACTCAAATGCACAGCATGCCACTGAAGGTAGGTATCGGAATGCTGCCTGAGATCGACAGCCACATCCCAAATTTCTCCTCTGGTACAACGCACCAACTTGGTTTGCGCCCGGGGCTGGGACTGATAATGCAATCCCCGCAGTGTTCCTGTCTGCGCAGAGTAGGAATGATTTTGCTGCACAAAATGGACGCGCTGTCCGTAGGTTTCCATCGACTTTTCCGAAAAGGATTCCATAAACCATCCCCTGTGATCAGCCCATATCTTGGGTTCCAGCAACAATAAATCCTGTATTGGTGTACCGTGTACCTTCATTTTACTTCCCTCATCACTACGATTTTTCTTTCCAAGACATTCCTCAGATGCGCACCATAGGATGACTTCCCGTATTTGTCTACCGCCAGCATCAACACCTGTTCATCGATCCAACCATTGACATAAGCTATTTCTTCCGGGGCCGCAATATTGATACCCTGCCTTTGTTCAATGGTCTGCACAAAATGGGCCGCCTCCAAAAGGCTATCCACCGTGCCCATATCCAGCCAGGCATACCCTCTGCCCATCAACTGCACCTGCAGATTCCCTTCCTTAAGATACAGACGATTGATATCCGTGATTTCCAACTCTCCCCGCTCAGACGGTTGAATTTGTTTGGCCAAATCCACCACCCGGTGATCGTAAAAGTACAACCCTGTAATGCAATAATTTGATTTTGGTTGAAGTGGTTTTTCTTCCACCGACTCCACACGGCCCTCTGCATCAAACGAAACGATGCCATAGCGCGAAGGATCTTTCACTGCATAACCGAAAATGGTGGCTTTTTGCCGCTGCGCATCATACATGGCCTTCTTAAGAAGATCCGTGAGCCCATTGCCATAAAACAAATTGTCTCCCAAAATCAACGTAACGGGGCTTACCCCAATAAAGGATTCTGCAATCAAAAAGGCCTGGGCCAGCCCATCCGGAGAAGGCTGCTTAGCATATTGCAGTTGGATGCCCAAGGAAGAACCATCCCCCAACAAACGCTGAAAATGCGGCAGATCTTCTGGTGTCGATATCAAAAGAATTTCTTTGATGCCCGCCAGCATCAATACGGACAAGGGATAATAAATCATCGGTTTGTCATAAATGGGGAGAAGCTGTTTGCTGGTCACCAGTGTCATGGGATACATTCTCGTTCCCGATCCACCCGCCAGAATAATACCTTTGGTCTGATTGTTTTTCATCAGGGTTATACCTCCATAGAAAATTCATATCCCGCTATTTTTTCAACACAAGAAAAGTTGGCCTATTCGCCTTATCCAGGTGTTCTTCCACCACCCGTAATGCAGCAGAAGTCTCATGCGTTTCCACTTAGGCTGGTCCACCATCTGAGCATAGGCTTCTATCATCGCTAGGTCACTTGCTTGTACCAAAGGATCTTTCTGAACAGCCTGAAGCAAGTCACTTGCCTGGGCATACGACGCCCGGACCAAAGAGGCTTTTTTTCTAAGGCGATAATAGCTCGCTGGGCTCGGAATGCCAACGACATTGTTGTCGTGTTGGCGATACAGTATCGTAGGCTCATCAAGATATACGATCCTCCCCGTCGCACAAGCCAGTAAAGCCAACCACCAGTCATGCATGATGGTGTGTGGGGGAAATCCCTTAACATTGGTATACAATTTTCTATTCAGCATCATCGTCGAGCCTGTCACAATATTCTGCACCAGCAGATGGCGTAGTTGATACCGACTCATATCCAGGTGAAGCCGCCTGGTTAACGATGGTTCCACCAGCGAAAGCAATGGATCCACCACCTTGGCATCGGTATGCAACAATACAGGGGCATCTGGATAGAGGGACTCTTCCTCTTGCATGCGACGCAGCGATTTCTCCAATTTATCCGGGAACCACACATCATCCTGGTCGCAGGTCACAACATACTCTTGTGTTGCCTGGGCAATGAGACTGCCAAAATTGGAGACAGGCGAGCCCGAGTTTACTGGTGATTCCAGCAGTAAAATCTTATCGGGATGCTTTTCCTGGTAGGCTTTTATGATGGCAACTGTTTTATCTGTAGAAGCATCATCCCGTATGAGCAAACGCCAGGCGTCCAGCGTTTGCGCCAAAATGGAATCGATTTGTTCTGCAATATAGCGGTCTCCATTGTAGGAAGCCAGTAGCACGTCAATCACGATGTATCCTGCCTCTCCATAAAGCCAAATGCATTTTGCCATAAATGGCCAGCCACACCAAAAAACGTAGGAATCCACCATAGCGTTCACGGTAATGCTTATCATAAAACAATACCATAGACTGATAAAACCAGCGTATCACATCGGGGTTGGATTGTTCTAAACCACTTTTCCCTTTGAAATGAATGACCGTGGTCAAAGGATAGTACATGATTTTTAAGCCCTTCTGCTTAATCCGGTAGCAAAGGTCCAAGTCTTCGCCATACAGGAAAAAATCCTCATCAAATCCTCCCAAGTCCAAAAACAACACTTTGTCCAGCATCAGAAATGCCCCAGAGATACAATCGACTTCTCCTATTTCATGCTCCGCCACATGAACGGCCCGGTATTGACCCATTTTCTTACTCTCTGGGAACAATCTATCCAAATGCAAAAAATAGGTAAGGGCATTTTGCGGAGTAGGAAAACCACGCTTGCATCCATGATCCAGCTTCCCGTCTGGCAGAACCAAATGAACGCCTACGGCCCCTATTTTTTTTGTCCGCTTACATTGGACAGCCATGTATATTGCATTGTCCTGCAGTTGTGTATCTGAATTCAGGAACAACAAAACCTCTCCTTTGGCATGCTGGCTCCCCAGGTTGCAGGCCTGACCAAATCCGCGGTTTTCAATTCCCGATAAAACCTGAACCTGCTTGTTCAAAGAAACATATTGTTCCTGGCTATCGCTGGAATTGTCCACCACGATAATTTCATAATCAAGATCTCGTGTATGTCTCAGGATCGAGGCTACAGTCTGCTCGGTGTAGGCTTTGGTGTTATGATTGACAATGATGATAGAAACATCCATGGTGAAATCCTTTCCTATCTCTCTTCCCAGGTTCTAGTCAGTGAAAAATCTTCTCTGGCTCTGGTCAGATTACGATTGTAATATGGATCATGTAAATCTTTCCCCCATCTGGCAAAGAACCGTTCTCGCTCTAACATAAACTGTCTTCTTTTCTCTGGGGTGTCATCTGGGCCTCTGGATTTGGATTCATCATGATAGAGCTCCGCATAAGGTGTAAAGATATTCAAATATCCTTTTTCTCTCAATTTCATGGACAAGTCAACATCATTGACCGCCACCACATACGCTTCATCAAAACCATCTACTTCCAGAAACTTTCTCTTCTCCAGCATCATGCAAGCCGCCGTCAATGCACTTAGATTGTGGACGATGCTTAATCTGTTCATATAGCCATGATCACTTTTTGGGGCATAGCGATGGGCGTGACCAGCCAATCCACCCACACCCAGAATGATTCCACCGTGTTGCACGGTGTTGTCTTGATAATACAACTTTGCACCCACAACCCCGACATCCTGCCTTTGGGCAAACATCAGCATCTCTTCTAGCCACGCTGGCGTAATCACAGAAACATCATTGTTGAGCAACATAAGAAACTCGCCCTTCGCCTTTCGTGCAGCCATGTTGTTGATAGAGGCATAATTAAAAGGTCCGGACCAATCAAGTATCCTGATCCGATCACCATATCTGTTCAAATCTCGATAATAATCAAATGTGGACTGCTCAACACTGTTGTTTTCCACAATCAGAATCTCGTAAGGATCATAGGTGGTTTTCTCCAAGATGGATTGGATGCATTTTTCCAAATCTTCCTTATGATCTTTATTGGGGATAATGATGGAAACAAGTGGATTTTTAATCAGCGCATATTGAATACGGTAGGTTCCCTGGGCAAGAGAAGGTCCTGCAATGCCATCTAATCCCAAACGCTGTAAATGTGTCTGCAGCACCCGATACATTGCCTCATCATTTTTATATCCTTTCTCATAGACACTCGCTCTGCCTTGCCGATGATACAGAATAACCGGAAGATGACGTATTTGCTCCGCTTTCTCCGTTGCCTGCAACAAAAGATCATACAATCCAGCTTCATCAAATACAGGATAAGTCACTGCTAGTTGCTGAAGGAGGGTTCGGGCGTAAAGACAAGCATACCCGATATAAGGCATACTTCGTAGCATGTCCGGAGAAAAATCAGGCTTGCACCATGGTGCAAAAGCATACCGACCAGACGGATCCATATGATCTTCATCCGCATAAAGGATATCCGCAGCATTTTTTTCTACTTCCTCAGCGAGGACATACAATGCTTCTTCACCAAGTCTGTCACCGGCAGGTAAAAAAAGTACATAATCTCCCTTGCTCCTCGCCATGACTTCATCTATACCAACCTGACCTTTTTCCAGCATACAGATCTCCACATGATGCATAGAAAAAACAGAGAAAATCGTCTCCAAAAACGCATCAGACAGAGGCTTCTCTGCAGAGGTCATCAGCAAAACCTCCCAATGGACATAGGTCTGCCGCACCACACTTTGCGCTGAGGCCATAAGTTCCTTATCCCATGGATTTTGTCCATCCAATACAATACTGATCAAAGGATGCAGCCCAGGTTGGATTGGTCTTTGCCGCTGGGATTGTAACTGCTTTGCATCCGGTTTCCGTCTGGCATACCAATCGGAGTACAGTGGAGCTTGAGAGCCCTTTAACACACCAAGCATCGCCTTTAACAAAGTACGCCAGCCATATATTTCCAAAAATATCTTCGCTCTGGGTATATTTTCCCATTTCAGATAACGCACCACGGATGAAAGATGACGAATCAGCCTCTTCACGCTGCGCCACCAAAAATCAAATGGATGAAGGTATACGTAACGGCTTTGTATCCCATCAGAAAAAACAAGCCTCATCCAGAATCGTTTTCCTGCAAACCGAAGAATAAAACCCACCATGGCTTCCGAAGATAACCGTCCCAGCCGCCGCAGCACATCTTCTCTGGCAAAAGATTCCCCTACATCGGCATCTTTTGCTTCTATGCTAACGGGTCCATTGGAAGACAACGCCCAACCACTCACCACGGTATCGCAACCATCGAAATGCACGTCATCAATATAATATTGAATCGCCCTTCGCAAGACAGTTTTTTTCTTCATTTCCCGTAATAACCTCATCCTATCCATCCATTTTCTTTCGCATTATTCTTTTCATTTGTCTTCGCTGGAAAGCTTTTAACCAGGACAGATACCCGTCAAGAAAGTTTGCCTTGTGCAGAAACTTCCACCAATACCTTCGCCATTTCTTTCTATCTGGCACTTTTCCAGCCAAGCGAATGGCCTGCCTAATATGGCCAGGCTGCTGTGGATCTAGAAACATCAAACGTTCCACCAGCGCTAGCGCCTCGAGATAACCACCAAATGCTTCATAGCACGCTGACAGCGTGGACACCACAAGAAGATGATCCGGCTTTATCTTATATGCCTTTTTGGCGGCCGCCAATCCCAACGGTAGATTTCGCTTCGCCAGCATCGTTTGGGCCATAAGTAGCAGCAAACTCACGTCATTGATCCCCAAAATATCAGCTTCTGCGATTGTCTTATCCTGATCTTTCTTAAGCATACCATCTTGGATGCTATCGAGTATTCTCTTTTCATGCTCAGGCAATACCGGCCAATCCATAATGCCAATTCCGGTATGAGGACTGGACATCACAATAGGGTCATCGCTAAAATAGCGCATATTGACGCGCTCTAGCATATCTTCATGCTTGGTTCTAAACGATTTCCAAGCTTCATCGGACAGCTGGATATCCCGATTGACATCCTTATCATCCAATTCCATCATGGCATCAGACAATTGGGTCGCCAAAACATTTCTTTTATGGTTCGGCCACTGTTCCTGTTCCAAACGTCTGTTAAAATAAAGCATCCGGGATACCTCTTCCGGAGCCAACGAACGATTCACCACCCGAAATGGTCTGGCCAGAACACAGTCCCATTTCAAAAGTCTGGCCATAGGCGCCAACAAATCGTTCTTCCAAGAATCATAATTAAAACAATGCATCCGGTTTCTGCCGAAAATACTATCCAGCTTATCCAGCTGACGCTCCATTTCGCTTTGGGCATGGATAGCATGCTCCTCCCAATCAGATGTACCTCCACTGCGTTTCAATCGTTGCATCCACTGAGAATAGACACGTTCGAGAAGACTTCTGGCAAACACAATGACTTCACACGCATACTTAAAGCGCTTGGCATGCGCCTGTATTTCCAAAAACCCTTCTACCGAAAGACTCAACAGAAACTCGCTGGAGATCAACACATATTCGAAGCCCCGCCCCAATTCAGAATCCAGATCACGCCATATTTCTTTTTTCCGTTTATCCGAGAGAAAAAACCGATTCGGAAGCAATGACTGCGCTAGATGCACTCCATTGCCAGAATCTATGCCTCCCAAGCGTATCCGCTTATTCTCCCCCAAAACCGGGTAAAGAACGCCACACTCTGCCAAGCGCTTGCGATTAACAGACAAGGTAGATTGGATGTAAGAGGTTCCTGTTTTTCCCATGCCCACGTGCAAATAAACAGTTTTCATCGCTTTTTCGCTGACTGTGCTTCGTACTGCCTACAAATCTCTTCAGGGTCACCGATGGCTCTGATCCTGCCATGATCGAGCCATACAATGCGGTCTGAAAGCTCAACCATCTGACTTAAGCTATGGGAAACCATCAAGACCGTCCGACCTTCCTCGATCAGTTGGGCCATCTTTTGGGAGCTTTTTTTACGAAAAGCTTCATCCCCCACCCCCAAGATTTCATCCACGATCAGAATATCCGCCGAGGCCAAAGAGGCAATCGAAAAACCAAGCTTGGCTCTCATTCCTGATGAATAATACTTCAGTGCTTTGTCGATAAAATGCTCCAACTCCGAAAAAGCAACCATCTCCTCATAATGATCATCCAAAAACTGCTTGCTTTTCCCCAAAATCGCGCCATTCAAGTAAATATTTTTGGCACCCGAGAATTCATCATCAAATCCGGCACCCAGCTCCAAAAGTGGTGCCACGCTGCCATGAATCTGCACCCTGCCGGAGGTAGGCTTCATCACGCCTGCAATGATTTTAAGCAACGTACTCTTTCCGGCTCCATTTGGTCCGATGATTCCCAGTCGCTCGCCCTTGTATACCTCAAAGCTAACCTGGTCCAAGGCCACAAAATCCGAATAAGACAAATCCCGTTTCAAAAGCCGAATCAAATATTCCTTTAGGCTGTGCACTTTTTCATTTCTTAGACGAAAATGCATGGACACATTTTCTATTCGCATCATCAATTCTTGCATGTTGTCCCTCTGTTTCCCTACAGGTTAAAAATAAACTGATCCTGATATCGCTCAAAAACAATCATTCCCAACGCCAAAAATACCAAAGAAACCAGCAGACAGGCAAGGAAATTATTCCATCCCGGAAGCATCTGATAGTAAATCAGCTGGCGAAATCCCTGAATAAAATGAAAAACCGGATTGAATGTCAAAAGAAACTGAAACCGGGCCGGCACAATTTCCGGGGGGTAGAAGATAGCAGACAAATACATGACCATGGTGATGAACACACCATAAATATGCTCTATGTCCCGAAAGAAGGTTGTCACTGTCGCCAAAATCAAACTCACACCCAAAACGAACAATAAAAGCAATACCAAATACAATGGTAAAAACACCAAATGCCAACTGAATGACGCCCCTGACCAAAGAATGACAAAAACCAGATTGAACATCGAGATCAAAAAGAAAATAAACTCCGCGATCACCTTGGAAAACACCAGAATATACTTCGGGATATACACCTTGTTGATCAACTTGCTTGCTGAGATAATGGATTTCATCGCTGTGGAGGTGCACGTGGAAATAAAACCAAAAACCAATCGTCCTGTCAAAATATACAAGGGAAAATTGGCTATCTGTCTTTGCAAAAGGGAAGAAAATACAATGGTTAGCACGATCATATGCAACAATGGATTCAGCATACTCCAAAGAATGCCCAAAATCGATCCTTTGTACTTTTTCTCAATATCATGCACGACCAAAACGGACAGCAGATAGGAATACTTTCTAAAGTTTGTTATGTGTTTTTTTATTCCCAACATCGCCACTTTCCCCTTCTTTGCCAAGCCAACGTGTACCACGATTCTCACGCATACGGCAAATCCCTGCCCACCAGCTGTTGCAACTTTTGTAGATCCTCCCGGTAGTATTCCCGCAGTCTGAGATAGAAGGCCTCATCGATACCTGGTCCATCACTGTCTTTTTTATTGAAAGACAATAGCTTGCTCCCGGCCCAATGTTGCCAAGTATCCTGATTTTTTGCCATTTGCAGCAAGGACCGTCCCCAGCGTTCAAAAAGGGGATATTGCACGTCATACCCTTGATTCTCATGTTTTTCCTGCACTACGATTCGCATAAGCCCCAGGAAATCACACAAATCGTCCATGGTCTTTTGTTGCTCGCCCACAAACTCCTCGAACAGGATAATATGCACTTGCTCCCGGGGAAATAGCTGCAAAAGACGTTCTACCTGTGCAGCATACTTTCCCCGTTCAAAATAACTGTTTTCTCTGAATTGCAGATCACTGCGTTTCATGCGCCTTTGCTCCCATTTGAATGCTGTCGCAAAACTTCTTTTTTCCAGCCCATTTCTTCTGCTTTTCAAATAATGGGAGTAAGCGCGCGCCACAGGATCACGTAATATCAGAATGATGCTCGTATCCTTGATAGGCAGCGTATCATGAATGCGTTTTAGAGCGCCCGGATAAAAGACATAAGCAGGCGTGACATCCAATTTGACAGCTTGCTTGCCTGGAAACTGCAATAGATAATTCTTCAAAGAATGTTGATCTCCCCGGTCAAAATAATGCAGTTCTTTTTGCTGGCCACTTTCCAAATGAGGATGGGCGGACAGCAAACTATGCAGCGTGCTGGTCCCGGCCTTTTGCACCCCTATTCCCAAAACAAAATGAGGCTGGCCCGTTTTTCTCTTGTAAGCCATTTTGGCTTTCTGCAACGATTTCTGATCAAGAATGATCTGCAAGGCATGCTCTCTTGCCGTTTTTCCCTCAGGAAGACCCAGAAAACCTACTATTCTTTCGATGGCAGCATGTGGTCTTTCTACGATATCTTGGTAGTCCAGTTCCAACACCTTATGCTCTGGATAGCGTCGTAAAAAATCATCAATACGCTCATCATAGCATCGCTTAAAGGCTTTTGCCCTGGCTTCTTCCATAGTATCACGAATATATAAAGAATGAACAACCGCCGCTTCATTTCGTCGGATCACCAGAAAATAAGGATTCTTCAGATAAGGCAAATACAATTCCGCAAAAATGGAGTTCCTGGGATCCTTCCAACCCCAAAGTCCATGGCTCTTTTGCTGAATCAGACGTATGATGGTTTCCTTTTCCAAATGCGCATGATTCAAAATAGCCTGCCGTGAAGGGGGATGCTCTGCTGTAGTACCCAAATCAGCCAAAAACCTTTCATGGAACTGCAAAAAATCCAAATCTTCAAAATGACCCAAGGGATTGCTGTCATGTTCACCCAATTTGTTTTCGCCCATGTGCACGCCCAAAGCCTCCAATATGGCGGCCAACATGGAAGTTCCACTGCGGTGCATCCCTATAACGACCACTGTTTGGCATGATGCATCATGTTTCTTTTTGTTTTCTCTCATTGTCTGTCCTCGTCTCATTTCAAAACCTTACAAAAGGAGCCAGGGATGACGCTCGCGCATCATCGCTACTACCTTTTCATGATTCCCTGCGGCCAATGTCTTGGTTCTGGTCAGTGATTGGTGATGCACCCGGTACAAAGCAATCGCCTGTGCCTGGGGCATGCCCTGCATACCCGCCTCCACCATATGGCACCAAAAATCATAATCCTCCCAGCCATAGAGCATGCCTTGGTAGCCACCTACCTTCCACCATAAGCTCTTTCGAATGAGGGCCATGGCATCGATATAATTGCCATGGCGAAAACGTTCCACAGACCATTGTGGCGCAGGAACCAACTTTTCTTCTAGCCCAAAATGGCGTAATGTAGGATAGACCACACTGGCTTTTTTAGCCGTGATGGTCTCATGCAACAGGCGCAAGCAATCCCACGTCAATACATTGTCTGCATCCAAAAGAAACACATTGCTGGCCTCCGATTCGTAGAATCCGGCATTCCTGGTCTTGGAGAGACCAGCATTGTGGTGATGGCGTAAATGTAAAACCTTGGTGAATCTTGTGTGATGACGCTCCATCCAGGCTTGCACCACCGCTACAGACTCATCCGTCGAAGCATCATCCACCACAATTAATTCCAGATTGGTCAAAGACTGCTGCGCCACACTATCGAGCGCTTCTTCAATGTAATTTGCATAATTATAACAAGGAACAACGATGGCCACATCAGCCAACCTGTCGGTTTCCCATTGCCATAGCACATCATAATCTGCACGCTCAGGATCTCCATGGAAGACATCAATTTCATAGGGAGCAGGCTTTTCCGCAAGCATGCGCAGTGTCCTTAAGAAGTTTTCTCTGTTTCCCTCTAGAGTTCGCCCCCGAAACACTTGGAAAAGCACATTTCTCTTTAGATCATTCCACACAGAGGCATGAAAAATCGAAGACTTTAAGTTATCATACCAGTCTTCGGTCGTGGTCATCCCAGAACACGATGCAAGACAGAGTTCATTTACACTATTAGCACAAAATACCGGGATGGACATAAGCGCTGCTTTCAAAATGATTTCCGCCAGCAACTCATCCTCTTGCCCTGTTTCTTCATACAATAAGACATCAAAGCCGGCTTTTGCCAAATCATCAAAAACCGTCATTTCATGCAACTGGATCCAGGCATCAGACTCAATCAGACCCTTCGCATCTGCTGATTCCAGCAAATCATATTTCCCCCAGATCAGCAGTTTGCAGTGTGGTTCTTCATGGGCTATTTTTGTAGCGGCAGTCCATGCACCAGCGCTTCCCAATTTTTCAGGCTTCCCCAGGCTCACATAACCCATGCGCAGTTGCCCGGGGGGAAAATGCGTCTTTTGCATTTTGTACCGTGCCAAAGCACTTTGCCATTCGACAGGATCATATCCTATGGACCAATCAAGAAAAGTGCTTGCCCCATCAGCAGACATGGATTGCTGGCCACGCAAGATGACCACGACACCTCTTTTTTTCCAAACGTGGAGGCACTTGGCCTCTTTGGTGCTAATGTCTCCCTCTTCCACAATAACCATATCCGGTTTTTGGACTTGCTCGCTCACCCTTGACAGCGATGACGGTGTAATACGAAGAACAGAATAGCCAGCATCACGAATGAATCTGATTTGCTCCTTGGCCAATTCCCTATTCTCTCGATCGGATATGTTGTTGTCCACCCATACAACCTTGATGCGCTGGTTGTCTTTCGTGCCCAAACCTGACCAGCTTTTATTTGAGGTTCTCCCTTCAGCATATCCATGCAATGCATAATGCATCAAAGGCGTATTTGCACTGTTCTGGATATCCGGGTTGTGCACAGCATACATTTTAGCATCAAAATCAGGATTGGGCGTCCTTCCTTCCCATAGCCCATGTTTTATAAAATGCTTTCTTGGGTCAATACCGGCATAGGCCACATCCGGATTCTGTTCCAAATACCAAATAGGATCCAAACAGGCGCACTGGCGCAGCTGCCATGCTATCCTACGCTTTTTCATGCGCTCGAACATAGAAATCCATCCGGAGTGCTGTATGTGGGCTGTGGGCAATCGCTCCTGATTAGAGCCAGTTACTGCTTTCTCCAAAACAAGTTGTTGCAATTGATCGTAAAGGCGACCAATAATCTGCAACTCGGTATTTACGCCACCAGCATCCTTCATGGAACCATAGTAATCCAAAACGAGTTTTTGCAGTGCACTATCCATCCTGGCAACCGCCTGCACAACGCTGTTGGCTATGATTTCATCATAGACTACTGGCTCTTCCTTTTCTTCTGGCTTGGGCCATGTGGAATAATCAATGCCGGCATACGCTTTCAACCACTGCACATCTTCCTTGGCATTTTGCTGGATGACCAGCTTATCTTGATAGGGTATATCAAAGCGGGGACCTTGAATTTCAAAGAGAGGATGGGTGTCATGGGCAGAGCGTTGTGGGTTCAAACGACCATCCAACAAAATAGGAATCTGTCCATTGATATGAGCAATCAAAGAAGATGCAATCTTGGAAATACGCTCATTGGCACGCAAAATATTCATAGCCCCAATATCTTCTTGGGATAGCCCTATTATATGAAGAAAATGAGCAACCGGACCACCTGGATAGGCCTTGGCTTCTTCAAAAGCATACACTTCCAGCGCCTTATCACCAAAGACAGCGGCCATTTTGCCCAGATCGCCACGAAAATGATCTTTGACTTTTTCCTGATGCCTCAAAATAGAAGAGGCGGCCGTCAGCATCCCAGTCCGACTTTGCTGTTGAATCATACTGATACTCATATCCAAAGGATTCCTAACATAAACAATAACCCGAATGGTTACATCTGGCGCAGCCACAGCTTTTAAAAACTCCCTTAAGCGAACCAGCCCCGATCGATTTAAATGAGAAACCCCTTCTCCCGACAACAACAGCCTTCTCGCTTTGGTGACACGAATCTCTTCCAGAAACTGGGTAATGAACGATTCTCTTTCCCTTTCTATGTCCTCTACGGAATAGCCCCTCAAAACATGGAAAATTAGATCTTGAGGGTTGTCCGCAAACAAGGTAGACAAAGGATCTGAGTGATTGGATGGCCAGGAATTCGGATAATGAATACCCAGCTGTTCGAGCAGAAGTCTGTTCTGCTCCTGTGCCAACGTCCATTGTATACTGGTACTTGCTGTTTTGTGCAAACCCACGTGCAACAGGATTTCTTTTATCAAACCCTCCTGCCCTTGATGCTTATCATCTACCATCTCGTGCTCCCTCCTGGCAAGTCAGACTCTCACGAAAAAAGATTTCTGAGAAATAGGCTCTGCCTTTCGTATTGAGATGGTCAGCATTTCTAAACCATTGCATCTGCGTCTCAAAACGCTCATCTTGAGAATAATCGTAATATGATACGTCATACTCCTCTGCCAATCCAGATATCAATGTTTCAAATTCTTCTCGAAAGGAAGCAGAGAAATGCTGGTTCAATTGCCAGGTAACCGGAGTGGTAACCAACATGGCTTCCCAGCCTTGATTGTCAATATAGGTAAGTAACTCCCTAAGGTCTAAGATACTGCGGGTGTCTCCAAAGCCAACATTCTTGAAATCCTGCGCTTTCTTTTGCGCCACTTCCTCCATATCATCCATATGCATATTGTAATCAATGCTATCCCATTCTGGCTCCCTCTCTTCTTCATCATAAATGAGCCAAATCAACTTTTCTTCTGCCGTCAACACCGGAAACAGTTTGTATTTGAGATAATCTTCTAAACAAAAATGATCGATTAATCCCGGCCTTAGAAACTGATAATAAATATAATCCTGCCGCGACATATCTGTCGTCCCAAACGACGGATAGGAAACAGGAACAATCAAGATGGCGCCTGGAGCAAAATGCTCCTCAAATTGTTGCAGCACAAGAAGGTCATAATGAAAATTTTGACTGGCATAAGCAAAATTATAACCCAGCAGTGGTAGATCATCATAGACAAAGCTATTGGTGCCATGGGAGGAACCAACATTGGCAATCTCTATATGGTCTGGCACAGCATCGTATTTCTCGATGTCCATACTGTTGCGAAACCCATGGGAATGCCTGTATCGATCATTGATGAAGGAAAAGATAAGCACACCCAAAAAAAGAAAAAGCAGTCCTTGCTTGATAAAATGTTTCATAAGCCTCTCACTTGATCTAATCGAAATACATCAGAATTGAAAATAGATAAAATTCTGGCCTCCCCATGCTCCAAACAGAAGGATCCAAAGTACAAGCAAGTAATACGCTGTCCACCGAAACCAAATTGGTCTGGCTTCCAACCAAGGAGACGAAAACCATCTTTTTTCCTGCCCATATTGGACGACTTCCATAAAAACAATGGAAGCCATGGTCACAATGAAACCAAATTCATTCATTCCCATCGACAGGAGCAATTCCTTGGCTTTTTCCCCCTGAACCAGCACCTGCCATCCTGTGCCCAGATTTTTCAACACCAGCCAGGCATCGGCTACGGACTGTGCTCGAAAGAAGATCCCCGCCACACAAACCAGCGCATAAGTAAATACAATCTGCACCGCAGATAGATACCAAACATGATCGGCAATCCCGCATTTTGCTCTAAGCTTTTTGCGAAATGGTGTAGTCAAATGGCCAAGAACGATATAAACACCTTGAATCATGCCCCAGATTACAAAGGTGCCATTGGCGCCGTGCCAAAGACCACTAAGCGAAAACGTGAGCATGATGGCCAAAACATAACGATATATTTTTTTCAGCCCTCGCAATGTCCGCAAAAGTGGCACCGATACATAATCCCTAAGCCAGGTCGACAAAGAAATATGCCACCTTGTCCAAAACTCTGCAATCGAGCGGGCCAGAAAAGGTCTGCGAAAGTTTTCCATCAAAGAAATGCCAAAGACATTGGCTCCCCCAATGGCGATATCTGAATAGCCTGAAAAATCGCAGTACAATTGATATGAGAAAAGAATCGTCGCCAAGGTAAGCTGCCATCCGCTAAAGTCACCCGGTCTTCCATAGACCGTGTTTACCACTTGTGCAACCCGGTCGGCAATAACCACCTTCTTAAAAAAGCCCCAGGTCATCAAAAGCAGTCCCCTGCTCACCCGGCGGGCATCAAACGAATGGCTCGCCCTCAGCTGAGGCAGCAATGTTTCCGATCGCTCGATGGGACCAGCCACCAGTTGAGGAAAGAAACTGACATACAAGGCAAAATATCCCAGGTGCTTTTCGGGCTCTCTATTTCCCCGGTAAACATCGATGGTGTAGCTCAAGGTCTGAAACGTATAAAAGGAAATGCCCACCGGAAGCAAAAGACCCAAACTGGGAGCCGAATAAGAAAGATGAAACCAACTGGCTGCCAGCCGAAGAGACTCATGGAAGAAATCATAATATTTAAACAAAAACAAAAGCCCAAGATTGACCGCCAGGCTACCCCATAAATATTTTCTACGCCCTCTTTTTTCCTTTTCTCTACCCATGCCCAATCCAGCCAGATAGTCCACCATAGTAGAAAAAACAATCAAAATAATATAGGCTGGATGCCAGCTCATATAAAAATAATAACTGCTGCCCAACAACCATATCCACCGAAACGACGGTGGGGTCGCATAATAAACTACCACCACAACAGGAAAGAACAACAAAAAATGAAGTGAATTGAAAAGCATAGAAGCCTCACAGTCAAAGATGATGATTATTGATTATTCTCATAGATGCTTTATACGAAACAGTATATCATAGCCAACATATACCGTCAGCATCTAAGAAGCGCCCTTATCCCAAGTGAAAAACCCAGAAAAAGAATCCCTCATCAGGATTCTTTCATTTGTACTATATTGCCAGCAAGTGCCACAAAATCATCTTGGTACTGGGCGCACATGGCCCGTACCTGTGTGGCCATTGCCTTGCTACCATCTTTTTTCTGATACAGCCCCCTGTCGTAAATGGCATCAGCGAGTGCCTGGACATGCATCTGCTTGCCTTCCGATTCCAAAAGAATCTGTTTGGCTGCGGCCTTCAGTGTCAATCCTTTCGAAGAGGAGGAAGCTCTTTTCTTAGTCACCCTACCAACCTTTTTGCTCACTACTTTCTTCTGGCTAATCTTCGCTTTGTTTTTTGCCTGGGGAGCACTTTCCCTCTTTTTTTCCTCTTGACTAGGGCGTTCTTCCCCTGCAAACTTTTGTATCACATAAGCAGGCATATTGTTCACAAAAACAATGACCTCCCCTTGTTGGGCCACCCTAGCAAAAACTCCTTTGGCGTCTCGCTCCAATTCTTCCATAGCCACAATGCTTTCCAACTCCACTTTCATCTTCTACTCTCCCTCCATACTTCTAAATTTTTTTGTTACAGATGAGTCTTTTTACTCCCTAAGATCGTTTTTCAAAAAAATGTTTCGTGCCTCCTGCACCAGGGTGCCAGCCATAGCCTCATTATTTCTTATAGTTCCCACTGTGTCATCATATGCCTTTTCTATACCGCAGGCACCTTTTGTTTATTATATAATATTAATTTTATATTTTTAATATTATTTTGTATAACCTTGATAGAAAACATATTCCCATCGTCTTTTTTTACCAAGCATCAAGAATAAAAAATAATGCCAGATGCTCCCCCATTAGGGTCATCTGGCATCACAGGCCACCTGCTGATTTTTTGTTCAACTACAAAAAATCCTGAAACATTACGCCTCTTGTATTTTTTGCATCAAATCCCTGGCCATGTTACTTTGTCGTTCATAGGCTTCATGCTCATCCAGATCAACAAATTTTCCCTTGTCAAGAATCGTTCTGCCATCGATCACTACCGTCTCGATGGACTGCTGCCCCGATGAATACACCAGGCTGGCCACTGGGTCATGGCAGGGACTCGATTTCCCGCAACCGTCTGGATAAAAAACGAAGAAGTCTGCTTTTTTCCCCACCTCCAGTGAACCGACATACTCTTCCATATGAATGGCTTTGGCTCCCTCAATGGTCGCCATTCCCAGCACCTTATCGGCCGTCATGGCTGTTGGGTCAAGCGCAGCTGTCTTGTGCAAAAGGGCCGTTATTTTCATGGTCTCCAACATGTCCGTGGTATTGTTGCTGGCAGCGCCATCGGTCCCTAGCCCCACCACAATATTTCTTTTTAGCATATCTATGACCGGTGAAATACCCGATGCCAAATACATATTGGCCACCGGATTGTGGCTTACCTTGACTCCATACTCCAAAAAAGCGTCCAGTTCTCTAGCACCGACATCCACCACATGGACAGCCAACAGATCATCTCCCAAAAGACGTGTCTGCTTGAAAAAAGAAAGCGCGTCTTTGACTCCAAAGCGTTCTCGGCATACCACATTGTCTGTCTTGGTTTCAAACATGTGCATGGTGATGGGGATCCCGGCCTCATCAGCAAACCCCCTGGTGTCCATTAGCCCACTGGCATCCAGAGCCCAGACAGCCGCTGGAGCCAGCATAAAAGAAACCATCTGCTGCTTTTCTTCATAGTCTCTCTGGAGTCGATTAATCTCAGAAAACACATCCTTCGTCCGTTCAATCAGAACCTTGGGAAATCCATAATCAGCCCCGGTGTTGCGATACCCTCTGGCATACATCAATCTGGCGCCCACCTGAGACACCGCATCAATCAGCACCTCGCTGAGGCCTTCTTGGGGATGGGCATACATGTAATCCACCAAGGTCGTACTGCCCCCCCTTATGGCTTCCAGCGTCCCACCCACAGCAGCGGCCTGAAGATGCTTCGCCTCCAGCAACATGGCCGCCGGCTTGATGGTGCTGGGCCACCAGGCTTCCAGCGTCAGGTCGGCGCCCAAGCCTTTCAGGAGATTCTGAAACAGATGCATATGAGTATTGACCAAACCAGGAAATACATAACGGCCCGTTCCATCGATTAGAGGCAGTTTTTTTTGTTGAGCCCAGCGCTTCACCGCCTGATTCTCCCCAATGAATACGATTTCCCCTTCCTCCCAAACCATGCCGCCTTGTTCCGCCCTCTTTCTTTGGGGATCCATGGTAATCAAGGTAGTGTTGACAATAGCGCCTGTACGTTTCATGATTTTCCTCCTATGATTTGTGCAAGTTTCTTCCCAGCATAAGGAGCCAAGGTAATACCAGACCCTCCAAATCCCAGCGCCGCAAAGACATTTCGTATCTTCGTTTCACCCAACCAGTGACCTTCTGAGCGTGTTGGTCTAAGACCAGTATAGGCACGAATAATATTCACTTCTTCCAATCCAGCAACATAGCTCATGGCATGCATGGCAATTTTTTCCATGATCCCCGGCGGCATATCCTTGCCAGGCTGATTTATCAGCTTCGCAGCCCCCAAAAGCAGCTGTCCAGACAACGTCTGTTCTATGGCCAAAGAAATTTCCGGCGGATTTTTTTTCATAAAAGCAGCATTGAGAAGATTGCCGGGAAACATTCTGGGATAGGCTTCACTGACCAACACAATACCCTTTTGGGGCACCATGCCAGAATCTATTTGCTCCATTTCCCAAATGCGATCTGCGTCCACACCCAGGGCATTGACCACAATATCGCCTTCTATTTCACCTTGGTCCGTCACGACACCCCGCACCCTTCCTGCCTCCATCCACAAAGATTGAACATCCGCCTGCCTATACTGAGCACCATAGTCACTGGCCGCCCCCAGGTAGGCGTAGGTCACAGAAAAAGGATTGGCCACCCCTTGTAGCCCCCCCGGAGACACCGCAGCATAGGAAACCAGCGGCGAGGCCTGAGGCAAATATGCAAGAAGCTTTTTTCGACTTAAAAGCCTGGCCTCTTGTCCCTGGGCTTTGGCTTCGGCGATGAGAATCTCCAGGTCTTCTAAGTCTTCCTCTCCTTTACCTAGAAGCACCATATCCCGTGTCTGATCCAGTTCCACCGGGTAGCCCAATTCCTTGCTTAAATCCTGGTACAGTTGCAGACTTTCTAGGGTCTGACTCAGTTCCATAGCCCGCTTTCCCAGATAGCTGATGCCTCCATTGCAGGCTCCTGTGGCTCCGGCACAAGGACCATCGCGTTCTATGATGGCCACCTTATACCCCAGCTTGCTCAAGTAAAAGGAAACCGCCGCACCCACGATTCCGGCACCCAGAACCAAGATATCAAAGTGTTGGTCATGCGGTTTTTCTATCCTGTTTCGATCAAGCATCTGTCCCTCCTCGTTGCTCTACCATTTGATCAGCAAATGCATTTCCACCAGGCCTGGATGAAACCAGGCCTTGGTCAGGCCGATGGGTTGATCCAACACATTGTAAAACACTTCTTCCCACTGGTAGATGGCACTATCTTCTTCCAGATTCATTCCTTCTATGGCACAACGCTTAGACAAGACCGGTTCCATCTTGACGATGGTCTGCACCATCTCATCCAGACAATGGGCCCAAACAAATTCCATCAGGGAAACTTGTTCATGGTTTCCTTCCAAGTCATCTGCTGCTTGGCGCAAATACCTGGTAGGAAGATAATTTCGGGCAGCAATCGCCAGTTTCCCATCCTCAACATAGTACAATCGGTCATAAACCAGGCAAGGTTCCTGTTCATGCAACTGAAGTGATTTTACTACGTCCTGCGGACAAACTTCTACTGAGAAAATGCTTTGTTCCACATAAGTCTTGGCATACGATCCCTGCAATAATTCCTCAAAAGACTTGGTGATGTCTATACGCATACCTAGCTTGAGGGCGCTAGGATGCATGTAATTGCCGCTGCCATGACGTTTGGTAATAAACCCTTCCCGGTTTAACTGTCTTAATGCTTCCCTCACTGTGGCCACACTGATACCCAATGTTTTGGCCAGTGTATCCTCAGAGGGGAGCTTATTCCCCATAAAAGATCTTGCTTTCATCAAGGCCAGCAAAGCATCCCTGGCTTCAGCATACTTACTTTTTCCTGTTATTTTCATGCACCCTCCAAAGTCATCCAATGACTCTATCAATAACAAGGGTTTCGCGACAAATCCGGCAATTCCTTCTTTCAATCCAAAAAACTGTAATAAGAATCGAGCAAAAGATAGTTCCCCTAAGTGTGCTTAGCCTCCTGGTTCCAATTCGCCTGAAATAATATACCAAAAAAAACAATTAGTGGTATACTATAAACGTCATTATGCAGCACTGAAACGACTTGGGCACAAGCCGATGATCAGTGTCAAAACCACCGACATGCAGCTCTCCATGGACATCGCCAATGGAATCATGAAACTGTCTTAAACCACAAGAAGAACCCGATGATTCCTTCTCTCAACATAAAACCTGCAGAAACTGCAGGTTTTATGACTTATCCTTTTTTTTTCGAAACCTCTTACCCAGACCCCGCACCACATAAAACAAAAAACTGTATACTGATTTTAAAAAACCCAAATGTTCATAGCGATTGTAAATCAACCAGGTTTTTTTCGCTGAGGACAGCTTGTTTCCGCTTAGTGAACCCCTGACAAGTCGGTAATAAGCCAAGTTTCTGTCTAGCTTCTTGGCAATGACACCCTTTTTAAGAAGCGACAGCCAGGTCAAATAATCCTCATGCCCCCGCTCGGGCATCATAAAGTCGCCAACAGATTGTCTATCGATCATCACAGTCAAACAGCCAATGGCATTGCCTTTGAGCATAGCCTGGTAATCCAACTGCCCCGGTCCTGCGATGATTCTGTTACTGACTCTTCCATCTTCAAAAATCACCTCATAATTGGTATAGGAAAAAGCAACCTCATTTTCCTTCATGAATGAGAGCTGTTCTTCCAGCTTGGTCTCTTTCCACAAATCATCGCTGTCCAAAAAAGCCACATAGCGGCCCCGGGCCTTGCTTAAGCCCATGTTCCTTGCTGCAGCCACCCCACCATTGCGTGCAAGGTGAATGGCTTTGATTCTGGGCTCACGTTGTTGATAGCGATCCATGATGTCCGGCGAAGCATCAGTGGAGGCATCATCAACCAGGAAAAGCTCCCAATCCGCATACGTCTGGTGCCATACCGAATCAATGGATAGGGCTAGAAATTTTTCTGCGTTGTAAACGGGCATAATTACAGAAATAAGCTTATCGTCCATGGTCATCCTCCTCTCTATAGCGACGCCAATATTCCAGTGTATCCGATAACGATTGTCTCCAATCGATGGTAGGCTGCCATCCGGTAGTGACCACCAAACTGCTGTTGTCCGCCTGGATGCTAGGTACATCCAAGGGTCTCAACCGGTTTTGGTCTACGACCACCTTAATCTTAATCCGGGCCAACAAAAGAAGATGCGACAGCAACTGCGCTATGGACAAAACCGAACCGCTACCCACGTTGTAGGTCTTCTTCTTTTCCCCTTTTGCGGCCAGTAGCTGATAGGCCCTAACCACATCCCGGACATCGGTAAAATCCCTTTTTGCCTCGAGGTTGCCCACCTTAAGCACTGGCTCTTGAAGGCCTCTTTCCATCTGCACGATCTGCCAGCAAAAATCCGGTACCACAAAGGACCTCGATTGCCCCGGTCCTATATGATTGAAGGCTCTAACCATGACAATATCCAGATTATAGGCATCGGCATAAATCTTCCCAATCATGTTTTGCGCCACCTTGCTGACGGCATAGATGTTCCTAGGTTGCAAAGCAAGGTTTTCCTCCAGGACTGCTTCCTGCAAAACGGGTGTCCCGTACTCTTCTGCCGAACCAATCAACAAAACACGAGCATGACTTTTTTCTGACCGTAGCGCTTCTAGCAAATGGAGGCTTCCCTTGATATTCACATCCACCGTCCTGGCAGGATTCTGCCAGGAGTCTGCAACAGAGCTTTGGGCCGCCAAATGATACACCACATCTGGTTGAACCGCAGTAAGACAATCACGAAGCCCCTGGTCGTTCAAGATGTCCAGCTGGTATACCGATACATCGTTTTCTTCCTTTCGATTATCGCGCAGCTTGGTGGCGGCCACCTCCCAGCCAGACGCACGCAGGGCAGCAATCAGATGGGCTCCCACAAAGCCATCAGCCCCCGTAATAAGTGCTTTCATCAGCTTTTGTGCACCTGCGCTTCCAAAGCAGCCTGCGCAAGGTCAAAATCGACCATCCTGTTCACCAGTTGATCAAAGCTCACATTACGCCGCCAACCCAATTCTTCTTCTGCCTTGTGCGGATCACCCTCAAGATGGTGCACCTCAGCCGGTCGAAAGAATTGTGGGTTCACTTTGACCAATACCTTCTTTGTTTGCGCATCCAGCCCTGTTTCCTGAAGACCGCTTCCCTGCCATACAAGACTCACGCCTGTACGGGCAAACGCTTTTTCTATCCAGGTCCGCACCGTCCAGCTGGTTTTGCTGGCCACCACATAATCGCCAGGGAGATCACGTTGCAGCATCAGCCACATGGCCCGCACATAATCCTCCGCATGCCCCCAATCCCTGCGGGCATCCAAATTGCCGACCTCCAGTTGCTGCTGGAGCCCAAACTTAATCCTGGCCACGGCGTTGGTGATTTTCCTACTCACAAATTCTTTGCCTCTACGCTCGGACTCATGATTGAACAAAATGCCTGTGGCCACAAACATGCCATAACTCTCCCGGTAGTTGATGGCTGTCCAGTGTCCATAGAGCTTCGCTACACCATAAGGACTTCTAGGATGGAACGGCGTTGATTCGGACTGAGGAATCTCAGCCGCCAGCCCAAACAACTCACTGGTAGATGCCTGATAAAATTTTGCTTTGCTGTTAACCATTCTCATGGCTTCTAACAAATACAACACACCCAAACCGTTGATTTCACTGGTGGCCACGGGCTGTTGCCAACTGATGCCAACAAAAGACTGCGCGGCAAGATTGTACACCTCATCTGGCTTGGATACCTGCAGTGCAGCCACCAACGATGTCACATCGGTCATATCTCCATACAAAAACCGTATCTGATCTTTGAGGTGCTCTGCCTGCCCGTAATCCTGGGTACTTTTGCGGCGCACCAGCCCATAGACTTCATATCCTTTTTGCAGTAAAAGCTCTGCCAAATAGGACCCATCCTGCCCGGTGACCCCAGTGATCAATGCTCGTTTCATCGCTGAACCTCCTGTTTTTGGTAAATCTCGCAAAGTCTATTCGTGACCATCTCAGACGCTCTATTTAGACTCAACTGCTGCATCACTGCTTTTTGCCCAGCAGCCGCCTTTTGACGATACAGCGTTTCATCCTCCACCAGCCGCACCATAAAGTCTTTGGCTTCCTCCAAATCAGGCTCTGCCCATCGATTACCTGCTTGATAAACACTATAATCCTTCTCTAAAGTAATAAGATGATACCCCACAAGGCAGGCATTTTCTTCTTGCATGAATTCAGTGTTGGCTGACCAGTTCGTCGCAATGACCGGAGTCCCCAATAACATAGCTTCTGCCAGCGTCAGACCAAAGCCTTCCGCACGGTGTAAGGAAACCAAAACATCCACCTCTCTGATCAAGGAGTTTACCTCTATTTTGCTCATGATGTTAGATATAAAGAAGACATAGCGATAACCTGAAAGCGCAGCTGCAAGCCTGTCTTGTTCTGCAGGAGAGGCATTGTTGATTTTTATGATCAGACCCACATGTTCGTCGCCTGGCTTAAAGGCTTTCTTAAATGCCGCAATGACACCCATGGGATTTTTCCTTTCCATCACAGAATTGCTGTCATAAAGACAAAGAAATAAAAATATCCCCTCAGGCAGTCCAAAGTAACCGCGGTCAAAGGCATCCTCGGTAGGAGCCAGAATGGGATACACCATGGTCCGAACCGGAAGCTTCGTTTTCTTACGGATACTGTTGCTTATAAATTCCGATGGCGTCCAAATTTCATCGACATCTGCAAAACATTCCTCCCATGACTTGGGAATCTCTTCTAGCTCCCATAGCCAGAATCCAATATTGTAGCGGTAATTCCAGACCTTGTGGTCTATCTTTAATTTCCCTTGCCTGAGTTCCGGAGGATTTAGATGGATAAGATTAATATTGTACATGGCGTTGTTGCTGATTTTTTCTGCCCAGGTCTGATCCTGAAATCTGACGTTATCAGCATGCTCAAAATTGTAAATGGTATAGGCAATATCCGCATGATCGATGGCACTGCACAATAGACGAAGGCTCTGCCCTATCCCGAACTCACCTCGGATATACCCGATTAAATTAATCCCATCCGGATAGCGCATCCTGGCAAAGGGCTTTCTTTTGGCGATTAATTTCTTGCGTCTGGCCATTTTGATCAATTGATCGCCAGCATAGCGTCGTAAGCGCCTGGGCAGTATCTTTTTTAAAATCGGCTTAATTTTCTCGGCTATAGGCAACAAGATACTCGCTATCATTCTTTTTCCTTCCCTTTGCTCTTGGTTTTTCCAAGAGCCTAGTCGATGTTTTTATATCGATGTATCGTCATCCCTTGCCTCTGGTTTTATTGCCGCCTTCTGGTGCAGTCGAATAATCTGAAAATAGTCCCGATAGAGCTGCTCTTTGTTTTTTAGAACTGAGTTTTCTCCATGAATTCTGCGATGCATCAAGACCTGATCTGGCATGAAAAAACGAAGTCCTCTTTCCTTGGCCCGAATGAACCAGTCAATAAATTCTCCGGATTGCAGTTCTTCACGAAAGCCTCCCACCTCCAAAAAGGAGGTCCGCTTGATCAAAAGACATCCCGCATGATAGCCCGGCATGGGTCCTGGCAAAACCGAAAACTTCTTGGATTGTTCCAGACTAAGTTCCGGGCTGACAAACTGGGTCACGTGTCCAAACACCCCATCTAGTTCTGGCTGTTCGGTCAGTATTTGCTGCTGGATGCGCAGCTTATCTTTCTCCCAGAGATCATCTGCATCCAAAAACGCCAACAAGTCTCCTTGCGCCTCTTTGACGCCCAGATTTCTAGCCGCAGACACACCCTGGTGCTCAGCGAGCACCAGTCGTACCGCTTTTTCATGCAGTTTTTTTACCACTTGTCTGGTCTCATCCGTCGACCCATCATCCACCACCAGAATTTCCTCGCACGGACTAGATTGTACCGACACACTTCTTAGGGCCTCCGTAACGTATCTCGCAGCATTATAGGCCGGTATGATGACACTGATCATGAAGGTCTCTCCGTAAAAGGCCAACCCTGCTCCACATCGATCTCATGGATAGGATCCAGCTCAATCAGCTCCTGCAAATCATTGAATTTCTGAATCACCGGTATCTCTTGTTCTTGGCAAGGCGAAAAATCAAAAGTCGGAGGATTTATGCCAGGAGAGCCCTCCTTCCTAAGCACCAACAGCTCTTCGGCCAGAAGAATCTGGATAAATTCCAATAGTACGGCTTTTGCATGTTCCAGTTTGACCAAAGGCAGCAACTCTTCAGCCGAAATACCCTGTGCCAAAGCTATCCAGAGTCTGGAGGCACATCCCTTGGCAGTATAATATACCCCGGTTACTGTGTTGATGATGATACTCTCATCATCGATGGTTTCATGCACAATTTTTGTTGCGTCAACAGCAAATCTACGAACCAAAATCTTACCCCTTTCCTTCTATCCGATACACGATTCGGATACAATCAGCAAGCGTGTCGGAAAATTATTTCCTCGCTTAGAAAACCAGGTCTTCTGCTCGTGAACCAAATCCAGCCACAGAACATACCGTCCCGGACGAGAAGGCAGTTGAATAGAAAACGACAGATCCGCCGTTTGACCCGGTCCGAAAAAAACCAAATGCTCGGGCAGCTGATGCATCAAAGGCACCCGGGGCAGATCCCATACCATCCAGTCACCCTGTTCGCGTTGTATGTGTCCAGATAATCCAAAACAAGATGTTGCATCCTGATGTTCCCACCAGTAATGGTTTGAGGTATTGCGGACCGTCACCTTAAACGACACGGTCTCCTCTGGCCGGCCATACAGCACATCCGGGCACATGGCATCCAATTCTATTTGCGCCTGGTAAGCACGCCGCGGCAGTTTATCTGTTGGTCGCAAAAAACCAACAGGCACCATGAGGTTACCCTCAAGTGCAGGTCTCCAAAACAGCAAGCGCAGAAAAAGCCATCCACGCGCCCCAGACAAGGCACGAAAAAGAAGCCATCGTTTTGTTCTATGCAGATAAATGGAACGCAGGCTACCATCAGGGGCGCGCTTTAGGTGCATGTATTTCGCACCTGACTTATCTGCTGCAGCTTGACGATAAAAGAACAAATCATCCTGGGCCGCGATGGCCTTGGCATCAAAGCCCGCCTGCGCACCCAGAAGACGATTCACAATCAATCTGTCTTTCTCGCCCATGGTGTCTGTTCTGTGCTCCGAAACCAATCGATACCACAAACGACCATAACGTTCTTCTTTCTTGATGATTTGCACGAGTACCGCTTCGTCCACCAAATGCCCGGGAAGACTGTGTATCAAAGCAAGAGACTCATACAGTGTTTCTTCCAAATGTCTTTGCGAGGCTTCTCGCAGCACCACCGACCAATCCAGATTCTTTTGGTGGGCGATCACCATCACATCCATGATCCAGTCCAAACGAACGGAATCTCCATCTCGCTGTCCATTGATGCAGCCCATCAAGACCAGATCCTCCGGTCCCATGATGCGAACAGGACATCCGTTCCAAAAAAAAGCTTCGCTCCGATCCCAGATCCTCTCATCCTGCTTCTCGTCAAGAGATTCCAGCAAAGCGTACCCGTGCAAATCTAGTCCATTTTTCTGCTCGTCAACATAGTCACAAGAATGAATGACCTGCACGGCTTCTTGCGCCTGGTAGCGTTTCTTCCATCCCTGTTGCTCCAAAACTGCCTCTGCCTCCTTGACCTGATGGGGGCGGATCAGCATATCCACATCTCCCATGGGACGAAGGGCTATGGAGTCATAATAACGAAGAGCACAAGCAGCCCCTTTGAACAGCATGACCTCTATCCCATGGTCATGTAATGCCTGGACGGCACGCCCTACGCTAGCCAGCAGCATCTGATTGCGATAATAAAAATAGCGATAGATCCCTTTCATACGGGCCATATGCCGGCTCTTTCCTTTGGCATCCTCTTTGACCCGATGATACAGCATGGGAATCAGACGAAAAGCAGCATAATCCAGGTTCTCCATATCGACCTGTTCCTGCCACAAAGACCAGGCCTCATCAAACGTCTCTGCTTCATCCAGCAGCAGGGTAAGCATCAAGCGATGCAAAGAATCGATGACAGGAGATGGAGGCAGTAAGATTAAAGGGCATTCAGTCACAGCATTGCCCTCCATCCAAAAGGAATGTTTGTATGGCGCCGGCTACTTCATCCGGATCATCGCTCATCATCACATCATAAGTCTGAAGATGCTGGCACAAGGTGGACAGGGCTCTGAGCATCGTAGCCCCGGCTCCTGGCATTTGAAGGATGGTGCTACCCGCAAACTCCCCCAGAACCGCCATGGCAGAAACCGAACGAAACGTCGTTTTTGCAGCATGGGTCTGCACTGGGCGCAAAATATACGACAGCAAAAGGGTCGGATCAGCCATCGACAAAGCATAGCTCTTGTCGAGGATAGCAACATTTTTTTCTTTGGTTTTGTTGGTAGGAATCACATAAGGCTGTAGCGACGGCATACGAATCAATGCATCATCCATAATCTTACACCCGTAATAGATTCTGTGCGCGGTATGCGGCAAAGATGCCGAAACAGCCACATAATCGTCACCCAAAAAAGAAAGTCCCCGGATCAAGCATTGCAGTGCCGTGGTGGACTTTCCTGCTCCACTTTTTCCGACCAACAAGGCTCCCGTACCTTGCCACCCTACGCAAGCTGCATGCAAAAAGGTCTGATTGGTCATAACCAAAAACCAGTTGATAATCATGCGCATGGGCGTACAAACCTCATAATCTGGTAAAGATATACAGTCTTGAACCGCATAAAAAGCCAACGAACGTTCTGTATCGATCAAAGACAGAATCTGACCCTCAGGATTGTATTGTAGATGGATGGCTCCCCGGTTGATCACCAAAACCGTATTCTCATTGTCCTGATGCGGGATCAGTCCCTCCAGCACGGACATGGCCATATTCTCCAACCCCTCAAAGAGATAGAGCGTAAACATAGCCTCCGCACCGTTCTTGGGCATCGGGCCATCGACGGCAAGCGTTCGCAAAACCATTTGGGAGAGTTCTTCAGAAGTACTCATCAATCTAAGGGGCTTACCCGCCAAGAAGCCACCATATTCTCTTGCGGTACCCGTTTTCTTCGATCTCTGGTACCCCAGGATGAATGCATCGGTGATGGATGATTTGTGCACGACTTATGGCCTCCCTCTTTGGCTGAAGAATCAAAAAATGAATTTTTGTGAACTTTTTGCTGTTTACACTCCGGCTTTTTCATCTTGGACAATTTCCATAAAGATCTTTACAACAGCGGGATCAAATTGTCTCCCTGCCTGATCTCTAATTTCTATTATGGCCTTTCCCTTGGTCATGGCCTTTCTGTATATTCGGTTTTCTGTCATGGCGTCATATGCATCCGCTACGGCTAGAATTCTGGACAGCAAAGGGATGTCTTCGCCAGATAGGCCCTGGGGATAACCTTGTCCGTCCCAGCGTTCATGGTGGGACAAAATATAATCTGCCACGGTCTCTGTCTCCGGGGTAGACAAGGCAATGCTATAGCCAATTTCCGGATGCTTCTTCATGAGGACCCATTCTTCCTCCGTAAGTTTCCCTGGCTTATTGAGAATGCTGTCATCGATGCCGACTTTACCGATATCGTGCATCATGGAAAAGAGTTGCAGCTCATCTAAGGACTGCTGTGGCAAACCCCATATCTTCCCCATTTCCACACAAAGATGTGCCAAGCGCATGGCATGCTCCTCTGTTTCATGGCTTCTGGCATACATGGTGGCCATAATGGAGGACAGCGTGGCACTGTGGTAACTCTTGTGTTCGAACATTTTCCTCTTACGAAGATTGTCCTCTGCTCTTTTTTCCGTATCTTCCAGGTTATCTTCTGGCTTTTCTTTGGTGGATAGTCCAATGGACAGACTAATGTATTGTTTAGCACTGGAGTGCTTGCGGTTGAACGTCTCACAGGCCTGTTCAATGCTATGCTGTACCTCACAAGCCTCATGATACCCGGTATGCGGCATCAGGAGAATAAATTCATCACCCCCGGCCCGAACCAAAATATCATCGTTACGGCAGCAAGCACGCATGATCCCGGCCGTTTCGATAATCATCCGGTCCCCCTCCGCATGTCCAAAGGTATTGTTGATCAACCGTATCCCATTGATGTCAGCCATCAATAGAGAAACCGGTTCATCCCCATTGTCTTCTAATCTTCTTTTTTCTTGTTCATACTTTTTCCTATTATAAAGTCCCGTCATGAAATCATGAACATCCATATACAAAATATGGGCCTGCGCTTTTTTTGATTCTGTAATGTCGATGATGATGCCCTCCAAGGCCTCCACCTCATCTTGGTCATCAAAAACGGCCTGCCCGATCTCCATGACCCATTTCTTCTCTCCTTGGACCGATGTCAGCTCATATTCATCCTGAAAAATGCTTCGTGTAGTCACAGCATGCGTCCATCCACAGTTGATCTTGTCCAAGTATTCCTGACAAATCAGATCATTAAAAGAATACTTATTGTTATCGATCAGATCCTCTGGCTGGCAACCAAGCAACGAAAGACACCCGTTTGAAACAAATTCCATGGTCCAATCCCGGTCATAAACGCAGCGATAAGCCACACCCGGAATATGGGAGAGCAAGACCGACTTGCTGCGTTCACTTTCTCTCAGCGCGGCCAGTACCTGTTCTCGTTCGGTGATGTCAAGGCCAGAGGCCAAGATACCCGTTACTGTACCTTGCTCGTCTTTGAGTAACGTGTTGCGCCAAGAAATCATCCGTTCACCCTGATACCGGGTCAGAACTTTGTTTTCCATCACCTGATGATCCAAAGGGCCGTCTTTTTTCATGGTCTGGATGTAGCGACTCAGCGTAGCGTGATAAGAAGCCGAAACAAACTGCTCCTGCCAGTTTTTCCCCACGATCTCTTCCTTGGGAAGGCCAATCAAATCGGCTCCGGCTTGATTGATCGAGGTAACACGCAAATCCAGGTCCACCGCCAATACAATCATTTGAGCGATATCCAGATAAGCTTGCGCCCGGTCTTTTTCCTGGTTTCGTTCCTCTTCCACTTTCTTACGCATGGAAATATCCCGGCTGACACCCTGAAATCCAGTGACCTGCCCAGCCTTATCTCGCAAAAAAGAAATATGCATAGAAAGCCAAATCTTGGTTCCATCAGCCTTGAAGTGCTCTACCTCTATCATCCGGCTCCTCTGCGGCGAAAAGCCACCCTCTTCTTCTCGTTGCATTTCTTCTTGAAACAGATCCTGTAACTCTTTCAAGGATTCCGATGTCAGTTTTTCTTCCATGGTACGGACGCAATGCGCTTCCGGGGTTTCTCCCAACAGTTTTTCCACCGACGGACTGACATAGATGGTCTGAAACTGCATGTCCGTAACCCAGACGACATCCATGATGTTCTCTGTCAGCCTGCGGTATTTTTCTTCCTTGCTTCTAATTTCCTCCTGATGCAGCAGCAGTTCAGCCAGCAATACCGTAACCACCGGATAAATCAGCATCACAGGCATAGCAATCACGCCGATCACCGTAAATCTCTGCGCCATGGGCAACAACCACATATCCAGGAGCATTACTCCATGCACCACCAGGCCCATCAAGTAAAGACAGATCAGACGCCTTTTTTCATTTCTTTTGAATACCCGTTTTCGCCAGAGAAGACCAATCCCTGCGCTGGTCAAAATACTCATGACCCCGGCAAACACGCCTGGTCCCCCCATAAGCACCCGATAAAAAGCCGTGATAAATGAAGCGATGGCAACCGGGATCAGACCAAAGATCAGCGCAGTCACGCTCAGCAAGATGCTTCTCGTATCAAAGAAAATCCCTGCATACAAAGGATAAGGATTACTCATGATCACCAGTCCGATTCCGGCAACCAGCAATCCATTGATGCTGGCCCGCATGCCTTCCTTGTTGGTGGCAATAAGACCGCTTATCTCATTGATTACAAATAGCGATAGCAACAAGGCTGCATTGTTGACCATGCCGATCCAAATATTTGGGTTCATAGATAGGTCTCCCCCCTGCAAGCGACACCGCATGCCATACCGTCAGCCACGTTTTTTGCCTGCCCTTTCATGGCCATCATACCTCATGCACAACATCATAATCCCATTATAACAAGACCGAGACCCTAGGTCATCTTTAAGTTGTATTTTCCGGTCACTTTCGCTGTCTTAGGGGTTTCTATCGGTTCCTTAACGGTTTTTTAATCTAAAAGGAAGGTTTTTCGTCATATGCCCATTAAAAGTAACTATAAGGGGTACAAAAGCAATATTTTTATGCTATAGTTAATCGGCATACTCAATAGAAAAGAATCATAGGAGCAAGGATCATGGAAGAAGAAATCAGCCTAAGGGACATCCTTCATGTACTTTGGGAAGGGAAACGCATCGTGGCCACCACCACCGTGGTGAGTCTTTTTTTTGCCTTGGTATTCATTTTTTTTATTCGGACACCCGTATACCAAAGCCAGGCGGCCGTCATGATTCATCAGCCTGCCTACCAAACAGGCATCGCCGCCAATTATATCAACCAAACTATATCTCCGGAGCTGTTTATTCGAACTGCACAAACCCCTGAAGTGCTGCAACAGGTCCTGGCGGAATCCAAACTGCAGGATACATTGTCCGTCAGCAATGTAAGAGATAGCTTTACTTTTTTCATTGATGATGCCTCCGAAGATGTGAGCACCATTGTGGACATTACACTGAAGAGTGTATACCAAGATCAGATCAATGCCATGACCACCGCCTTGATTTCCCAAACACAAGTCTATATGGAAAAACGCCTGAACGAGCGCCTTACGGAATTGGAAACCCAATACCAAACGCTAGTAGACAAAGAAACAAACGAACTGGCCACAGCCTTGAGCGCTTACCAAACCCTGCGTGCTGGTGAAGGCTTGCCTACGCTGTTGCTACTAAGCGACATGCCGGCTAACGTACAATATGTCTTAGATGAGAATGAACGTTTTCTGGAAGAGATGCACGACCTAGACAAAGAAAAACAGCTGGAGTACAAACATATCAACGCACGTATCCAGCGTCTTTTTGATAGTCAACTCCGTTATGAAGGCTATTTGAACGATGTGCAAAATACGAAAGAATTAAATATCATTCGCGATTCGGTGCGTATGATGTCAACGTCCTACTCCCCTGACCGGCCCATCAGCCCCCATCCCGTCACGGACCTCAGCATTGCTTTGGTACTCGGACTCCTGCTGGGTGTTTTCCTCGTTTTCTTGTTGCATTCCCTGCAAGAAACGACCCCACAGACATCCTAAAGTAAGCCCATCCAAGAGTACTGGATGGGCTTTCTTGATGTCAAAGCTTGGATGTCGGCCTACGTCCGCTTTCTTTAAACCGGCACATTGAACGACTATCATGTAATCGTAAGAATAATGATGATGATATAAGGTAGGGCGATGAAAAACTCATTGGGAAATTAGCCCGTACCGCTCGACTGCATCAAAATCGCCACAACTTCGGCAAGACCGAACACCAATGTTCCGATCAGCACCCCGATAGGATTCCCGTTACCAGGAAAACAAATGGAAAAATGCTCCAACCCCGGACGCCAATGATATTTCTGAGAATGATTTACGACAACTACGTTGACAAACTCCGATACACAGCCAAGTAGATTCTAATGACGTTTTCATAAGTATGGAAGAGCTTTGCTCGCCGGTGGTTGCGGAACGCTGTCAAGCATCAAAAAAACATATAGCGTCTGGCAATAGATCGGCTCAAATAGAAAAGTTGATTCAAGAATTGCTGGGAGATCGGTTGTTAGAGCTACCAAAATATATATCGTTAGATTCATCATCAAAACGATGATAATTGATCCCACATCAATAGAGAATGCTGTTTATAGAATTGTTACATACTGACAAGTGGGTCAATTTTACTTGACAATCAACACATGAAAAAAGACACCTCGCTTGAAGTGTCTCCTAAATGCAATTTACGATTTTGTTTAAGCCTCTGCTTTTCCTAAGAAAATATCCCCTAAAATCTCTCTCATTTCATCAAAACTTGTGCCTCTAATACCTAAGTTCTTCAAATCAGGTTTATCTTCCTTGATTTGTTCAATAAACAAAATGACATCATTTTGAATTCCTACTGAGAGTTCAATCTTACTTGTAGGAGATACATTGGCCAAAAGCCGAAAGACGTCATTCTTATGTTTCTTTATATTTTTCGTATCGATGTCTTCACCAGCTTCTTTTCGTTCTTGCATATCCAGCCATGCTTTCATCTTAAACAGGATGACTGTTTCGATTTCAATGAGTGAATAGCCATCCACCGTTCGTTTCCCTATTAATAATAGGTCGTAATAATCATCGTTTAATAATATTGCAGAGAGACTGACGATGCTTTCATCAATGTAGATGGGAGTCAGTCCCCTATCGAAACCAATCTCAAACTCATTAGGAAGCTTACTGAAGAGCTCAATCATTTTGGAAAAGGATGTATCCTTTGGGTCAGAAAAACGATAAAATTGATTCTCACCCGTTTTCTTCTCACGGTGCTCATAACCTCCATCTTCTATAAACTGCCAGAAGGTTTCCCCATAAGAAAAATCGAGAGCTTCAATGATGAGCACCATATCCAGATTCTTGGTTGCTCGAAATGGAGATTTAAGTTCATCCATTAGAATATCGCATGCAGTCCTCCAATAAATACATATTGATTTGTGTGATTTCCAAAATACTCTTTAAATTTTTCTAGTCCGTATACCATGGCTCACCTCGCAAGACCTCTTCTAGCGCTTGCTCAACCCTTTCATCCCTTTCATCCCTTTCATCCCTTTCATCCTTCAAAGATGCATACAAAGACAGTAAGTCCACATGACGATTATTAGAAAACAGTCCCGGATCATAATCCCACAGCTCTAACTCTACCAGTTTTGCGTCTTTTATAAGGTCCTTATTTCTAACAACTTCAATCTGTTCATCATGAATCTTATTTCTATCTATCGCCATAATTGGATGACCAGGTGGATCGATCATGGATAATTCTGCCAATGCATCCATTCCAGCAGTCAAAGCCCCTAAAGGCCTTGTCTTTGTATATATGATTTTTCTCACTGGAGTCTTTAGATAATCGCGTCCCCTGAGAAAGTAGTCCGGATCTGAAATTCTCTTATACTCCTTGCTGCGGCCAGTCATTCCCCCAATTTCATAAGTGATGAGATTTGCATGGTATAGTTCATTTAAGGCTCTGGAAGCTGTCATTAGATTAAAGCCCATTTTTTTGGCAAACTCAGTTGTGTTCACAATATCCTGTTTATGATACAAGAAGTACAAATACGCAATCTGCGCAGGTGTTGTGAATCCCTTCACTTCTTCGACATGTTCTTTCGCTTTTTTCAAATCAAGTCCCAAGAATGGCAAATACATCTGTCCATTTTCAACCACAAAGGCAATCCTGTTTTCAATAAGACTTTTTCTTCTATACCTCGTGATATCTTTGTAAAATAAAACAATTTGACGATCCGTCAGGTTTTTAATTTGCCTTATATGCTTTTGAATCTGACCGATATTTGGCATCTCATCAACGGCTTCTAGCAAAACACACTGTGTTTCAAGAATCTTCATCTCATAAAAGTTGTAACTATCCCTTAAAAAAATTGGGAAATGATTCTTTTTAGTCCACGGTTTTATTGTAAGCTGCACATCTATATTTTCTTTCAAGTAATGCTCTGCTGTCATGACCAATTAAATCACCTCCTAATCTAACATTATGCACTTCAAATATAATATCATCACTGTTATATTACAAGCCATTTTCGTTACATTAGGTTAAGTTAACTTTTTGACTTCAAATATAACATTTCTATTGTTACGTTTAAATATCAACTTCCAGAAAAAATATTACCAAAACTCCTGATTATGATCAATTTCAGGAGTTTTTTTACGTTTTCATGCCTAAGCTTTTTCCTGATTTGACTTTTGAATAAATTGAAGAATTTGTTCATAGGATTTTTCACTTTTCATGATGACATTGATGAGTTCGTCCCGTTTTAGTGCATCTCTTTTGTCCATTAAGTCTTTCAATGTCGATACCGCCAAATCGTCTAAGAAGGCATGGACACAGACCTACCGATTGATCTCGCCAGCCTTATAGGTTTTATTCCAGCGGCTGAACCATTCAGCAGCCATCACTCCAGGCGTGGCAGTGGAATGGACCATGTTGCCTTTAGGTGTGATCTTTCTTCCTGCTGTAAAGCAAAAGTTTCTGGTCATAAACTTCGATTTTAAATTACCTAGTCCCATCTTTGTCTCCTCCATTTATTTTGAGCATGAAAAAAGCACCCTATTAGATAAAGTGCGATTTAGACTACAACTATTTACTCCTCTATTTCTTTGAGAACTTGATTTATTTGCGAGAATACCTTTTCTACTTTTGACCAATCTTGCTTCTGATTCGTGTAAAGTAGAGTGTTATGTAAATCTTCATAACTTGATTTTATATCATTCGAAAATTTACCCTTCCATACTTCAAAATCATACGGTCCCTCTGGATTATACTCTTTAGGAATGTCCCTCTTTCCCAGATATACAGAGTCCGTTTTCTTTGTGATTTGGACTATATCCTTTAAGTTGCTTTTATCCTCTAAGAATCTCTTAATCTCTTCCATTTCACATAGCTGAACTACATCATAAATATGTCTGACTTTCTCATTTAGCGAACCACAAATTGCATGTCTCTTCACCGACATTAGTTTATCAACAAATGTCCTTTCAATGTTCAAAACATTTACCTGAATTCTTTTTAACTGGAACTCTTCAATTGCTCCACTTTCATCAATTCCCTCAAGATAATCCTGTATATAAGATTGAAGCTCCTTTTTACTATATGGATGTGGCCTTACACTGGACCCTATTTCCAATTTTATTCTTTCAATCTCTTTACACGCATCAGTGAACCAAACATAACATGACTTGTTTCTATCATTTCGCTCTGGATCAATCTTTTCTATCTCACCATAACCTACCAACCCTTTCTCAATAGCCTTTATTCTTTTGCTTATTTGCTTATTTGACATGTCTTTTCCAGGGATATAAGTTACATCAATATCTTCAGAAAATCTTTCTATAGATCCTGGATAACATTTACTTAAGGATATTCCCCCTTTGAAAACAACATGCTCCAAATAAGGACTGTTTTGTAAATTACTAAGGATAAGTGTAATAAAATAATCTTTTCTGACAGCACTTGAGGGAAGATTGTATTGTTTAGCTGCTAATTGAATAAGCTCTTCAAAAAGCTCTGCATTATTGTGTAAATTCATATAAGTCCTCCATTCTAATCGATTTATAATTCGATAACTCATTTAGATATTTTCCGACCGAATGGCTGACTTTATAGTAATCTAAGACATTCTTCAGAGATGCCAGAGTACTCTTTTTATAACCAATAGTTTTAACAAGCTTTTCAAGGGTTTTCTCGCTATACAATTGTATAGCATCTTCGATAAAACGAATGGCATTCTTTCTATTGAGCTCTTCAATACTATGAATATTTTCAAGAGAATCAAGTAATTCAATCATTTTAATCGAAGAAGGGTCAAATCTTAAATTCGCCTTTTTTATTTCCACGTTTATCACTTTCTTTTTCTCTTGCTCGCTTACATTTGAATAAACTTGAATCACTTTTGAAATCTGAGTTGTCAATTTATACTTATTATACATCCTATAACCAACAATAACTCCACTCTTCCCATTAGCCCCGAGGTAATGCTCTAGAATGTGTTTTTCTGAGGAAACCATTCTTCCAAACCTTCCGATTCTAGGCTTACAATAAATACCTTTTGTCAGTCTTTCTAACTCCCCGTTTTTTGTCATCCGAGAGATTGTTTTATAGTAAGTTTGCTCAGGAATATTCTTTAATTTACTAGTGTAAATTTTTTGTGTATCAATAATTTCTAGTTCAGAATACTTATTGATTTTTTCCTTTACCATTGTTGAGTAACTCATCACATCTCACCACCTTTCTTAGTCTTATTGTATTCTCATCAATTTATACTGTCAAGTTTTTTTGATTTTAACTTGACATTAATGGAAGTAAAACCATCATATAAGGTGACTTTGATTTCTGAACTTCCCCTGAAATTAAACTGTTCACAGGACGTAGGACA
>DIET01000021.1 GCA_002418765.1 Peptococcaceae bacterium UBA5767
TGTGCCCAGAAAACGTACACGAAGTGCGTGAGATGACAGCTGAGTATATGCATACATATAATTATGTAAGAGGCCATCAGAGCCATAAATATCTAACGCCGTTTGAGGTTTATCATGGTGCTTTAACAAAAGTTGCATAGTCTATTTCAAAAGGAGGATGTTTATCTTAAATATTCGAATTTCGTGTCTTGACAAACGTAGCCATTATAGTATCTGACACTTCAGCACCCCCTTTTCACCACTAATATTTTATCAAATAATTGCCAATTTATCACTACTTTAATAGGCTTTAGTATGCATTGGCATTTATAAGCAGTTTTTATTTTTTCGAAGTATTATAAATTGTGTGTTACATCTATCCTGTCTCCACAACCTATACAAAAATGACCGTTATCTAGTCTGTCAACACAACCCTCTCTCAATTAATGCTGTTGACCTGTTCCCGCATAAAACAAAATAGGGGCTTCCCAGTCAATCTGCTACCAGCTATTTTTATAGCATCAAGCAGCAAACGCTGGAAAGCCCTTAATTATTAGGTTTCTTCGTCTATCATTTTTCTACCCTTGACATCAAGACTACCGTCTCCACATGGCCCGTTCAAGGAAACATATCAAGCTATAAATCTAATGTTCAACGATTTACTTAAAAAATGCATACCCCTGCCTAATATCAAACGATTTGAAGCTGCGTTCCTGGTTGCATCAACCAGCAAACTAGCAAAAATCTAAATAATATCGTCCTGAAATTGGAACCTGCTATATCCAAAAAGTCCCAAAATCTCACTGTTTTAGCCATTCCAGGACAAAATAAAACCACCCACAGATAAAATTCTTTTTATCAATAGATGGTACTTCATTTGGCGGAGGGTTAGGGATTCGAACCCTAGGTCGGCTCATCACCGACACGAAATTTCGAGTTTCGCACCATCGACCTCTCGGACAACCCTCCGTATTTTATCTTCAACATCAATTCTCAAATCAACCCACAGAAAAAGGAGAGAACCAATTAAGTAGAAATGAAGCAAGTCATATCAATGGCTCCTAGTCTGTGCTACTACATACATTGGTCATTTTCAAGTCAGCCTCGTTAGGCCTGCTTCGATACCTCTCCATGGGCAATCCAAAAATCTTGCTATGAACTACATTCCAGATTCTACCAGAAACGCAACAATAAATCCATTCCTTTAAAAAAAATCGCCTAAATATTCCAAACCACATATCTGGCTAACTCTCCAATATTTCACATGCAAAACCCCTTAGCTCATCCACCTGGGTAGCTTGTCCCAAAACCATCATACTGTCACCTTGCTCGAGCATGGTATCAGAGCTTGGATTAAACAAAAGCTTACCAGAGCCTTTTTTGCGGATCGCCAGTACAATCAGGCCTGTCTTCTCAGGGATCTTAATGTCCTGCAGTGTTCTGCCAGCCATATGGGAACCCGCGCAAAGCATCACTTCCTCCATATCCAAACTCACATCATCAATTTGTGTCATCACATCCAAAAACGATTTGATGGTGGGACGCAGAACCATGGCAGCAATTCTTCTTCCACCAATTTCATTGGCTGAAATGGTATTGTTGGCACCTGCCCGCAATAATTTAACATGAGCCCCTTTTTCAATGGATTTAGCAATAATATAGATATCCGGATTGATCTGTCTGGCCGTAAGCACCGTATAAACATTGTCAGCATCATTGGCCAATGTACAAACAATCCCCTTGGCCTCCATAATCTTTGCTTTTTGTAAGGCATCTTCACTGGTAGCATCATCCTTGATGATGAGGATCCCTTCCTCCACTAGCTCTTGGGCTCTTTCTTCATTGCGTTCAATGACAACAAAGGATACCTTTTTTTTCTGTAGTTGCTCAATAACAGTCTGGCCGATCTCCCCGGCTCCACAAATAATATAATGCTGCTGCAACGTGCTGATACGATTGATCATTTTTCTTTTCCTCCAGGCCTCCTTGAATTCTCCTTCAAAAAAAAGTCTCACCAAGCTCGTAAAACCATAACCGACTGTTCCCAAGCCAGCCATAATCACCACAACCGTAAAAAGTTTAGCCGCATCTGTCATGGGGGCCACTTCTCCATAACCGACCGTAGATATGGTAATCGCCGTCATATAGAGCGCGTCAATGAAGCCTACACCCAACAGCATGCTGTACCCAGTAATACTAATCACAATGATCAGCAAAAAAATACTAATAATGGAAGTAAATTTCTTTTGATTCACAACAAGCACCCCTTGATATCTTCATGATCCCAATCCACTCAATCTTCGGCTAAAAAATATTCATAAAAAAATAAATGATCATCAGCATCTCGATCAATAGCTTAACCAAGGTACCACCCACAAGACCTACCAGCGTACCTACACCTACTTGAAAAGCCTGTTTCCATGATTTACCCAGCAAGAGCTCAACCAAAACAGCCCCAACAACGGGCCCAATCAAAAAGCCCAAAGGGCCCAGAACAAATATAGCCACCAAAGCCCCAGCAATGGCTCCCCAGGCAGCCTGTTTGCTTCCACCATAAGCTTTGGTTCCCCAGACTGACGCTATCTGGTCGGCAGCAAGAACCACAATAGTCACCACACCCTGCACGACAAAGAAAGTGACATCCAGAAGAACAAAACCTGTAAATAACCCATATACGATCATGCCAAGATAAATAAGAATCACCCCGGGCAAAACAGGGAGAACCGTTCCCGCAAGTCCTATGATAAATAAGATTACCGTGATTACCAAACCCCAAACATGCAATGGCTTACCTCCCTACATTTTCTTGTTCTTCATATCTACATCCCCAGCACAACCCTTGTGGTACGGTGCTCCTTGCTTGATACGATGCGCACGATAGAGTTGCTCCAATAGAATCACGCGCATCATCTGATGCGGAAAAGTCATTTGAGAAAAGGATACCAAAAGCTTACAAGCATCCTTGACCTTCTGGCTCAGTCCCAGAGATCCCCCGATAATCCAGGTCAAATGGCTTTCGCCATGAATCCCCAGAGATTCTATAAGAGCTGAAAACGCCACACTATCTGGTTTTGAGCCTTCAATAGCCAGTCCTACAGGATACGAACCCGAAGGAATTCTAGCAAGAATTTTTTCTCCTTCCTTATCCTTAACCTGTTGCATCTGAGCCTCACTCATAGATTCTGGACAACGCTCATCGGTAATCTCAATCATCTCCAGTTTTCCATACCGGCTTAAGCGCTTCATATACTCAGAGCAAGCCTCTCTATAGAACTTCTCTTTTATTTTCCCAACAGCAATAATCGTCATATGCATTTCGATCACTCTTCTCTCAAACGACTCTTATCATCAATGATGCCCAGGGTCTTGTTAAACTTCACGCTCAGATAAACCCATCCCAAACAAATTGTCGCCAAACCAACCACCAGTACAAAGGCCCAATAAAGGCCATAGACATCGCCTATCTTACCCACCAATGGAAAAATTAAGATCATAAAAAAACTATACAACATGCTTTGAAAAGACAACATCGTTGCCCTCTTATCAGAGGTGATCAGCCGATTAATATAATCAATAACGACAACATAAACCATGCTTTCAAGTGTCAGCAAACCAATCACAGACATGGGCAGGACCGGTCGAAATAAGATTCCCCAAAAAGCAGCGACACCCAACAAAGCGAGCCATTTTAAAGTTCTACGGAAACCCAATCTCTTTTCAATGCGAAATGCATTCCAAGTCACGATGGCGCCACTGAGTCCTGCTAAGGACAAAAAGGCTCCAATCCAAAATTCCGAATACCCCAATCCGTATAGATACACCTGCATGTAATAAAACACCGTCATGGCCAAAGCACCATAAATCTCTGAAACAATCAAGAGAAATCCAAGAGTATCATGATGGCGCAGAATATATATGGAATCCGTAATCTTCCCCTTGAAATCAGATAAAATCGATCGTGCTCCTCGATTCCCTGGCTTTTCCCAATTTTCTTCCATGTCTTTGATTTCTGCCGCTCGTGGTTCCACAAAACAAAATGACAGCATGAACGTGATCAGTGCCACCAACAGGGACAAACGATAAACCAAGTCATAACTGTATTGAGCAAGATAACCACCGAGTAGAAGAGAAGCAGTCGCCGCCAGCTGAAAAAAAAGCTCCTGCCTTCCAACAATTCTCAAGTAATGAGATTTTTCTCCAATGGCTTTGACACTGTCATAAAGAAGCGCGTCGCCTGCTCCGGATTCCAGATTAAAACTCAGTGCGTCCAATACAAAAGCCAAACCAAACCACACAATATGGCTAGAATAAATAAGCAATATAATACTCACGATAGAAGCCAAGCGACCGATTATCCGGGAGAATTTCCTTCCCAGCAAATCTGCAACGACTCCCGTAGGGACCTCAAAAACAATGGAAGAAAGATGAAATAGTGATTCCATGGATCCTATCTGCAGAAAACTAAGACCCCTGCTGGACAAATACAACATCCATATTCCGTGGGTCAGCCTGAAATTTTGAAAAAAAACAAATATATAGTTTTTGGGAATATTTCGGCGATAGCCGGCCAATCGTTTATTTTCATAAGGCATCCTGATCACCCATTATGTTCCTTAAGATGGCTTGGACTGTTTATAATCTTTCCCATCAATTCGTTCCTTGTAATTAAAAACAGATGTAATCAATAGCTTTAACAAAATGTAGGATGGCACAGCAATCAACCCACCCAGCAAACCAAACAAAGACGTAATACCAATAACGATGATAATGACTGTCAAAGGATGAATAGGCAATCGCGCACTCATAATATTGGGTGTGATGAAGTTGCCCTCGATCTGTTGGGCCGCCAGCATGACCAGCAAAACTTTGACAACCAACCAGATATCGATGGTAAGTGCAATAAACAAAGCTGGAATAATACCCAAAAACGGTCCCAAAAATGGAATGATACTGGTAATCATAGCAAAAATTGACAAGAAAATCTTGGTTGGCATACCAATAATGGAATAACCAATAAACATCAAGAGGCCAACTACGACTGCCACCATCATTTGACCTGTAATATAGCGTGAGACAGAGTGATCTGCTTCCACCAGATACGCGTGAAGACGTTCTTCATACCTACTTGGGAATAGTCGTATTAGGGTTTTGGCCATCTTGCGATCATCACGCAAAAAGTAGACCAAAAAGAAAGGAATCAAAATAATCTGGTATCCTAAACTGGCGGCAGAACCCAGTATCCCCAAAATATTACTCGTAAAATCTTTTACAACAATATAAAACTGCTCCTGCAAATCCAGCAATGTTTGATTGAACTGTTCGCTATCAAAAAACGGTAAACTAAATTCACTGGGATCGATGGGTTGAAAACTTTTTGTTCCCATCCAACCACTAAAATCGCTATATGCTCGGACAGATTCCCGAAAAACGGTGCTGACGGTAAAAAATACCACACCAGAGAACAAAACCACCACCAGCATCACAACCAAAAAAATAGCGACACTGTTACTTAGTTTTTTAACTCCCAACAGTTTTCTATACAAAGGCCGAAAAATATAATAAAAGATCCAAGCAAAAAGAATGGGTGTTATAAAAATTCTAAAAGCCTTATAGACAGGATCAATGGCAAAATTGATTTGTTTCAATAGAATAATCACCACCAGCAACATGATCATCCCTAGCATATATTTAAAATACCGTCCGTTAAAAAAATCCATATTGCCTCCTATACTCCTTTTTGATCGTTTTACCTTATCATTATATCATGAGTACGATGCCAAGCAATGCTAGACCCCCAGAAGCTGCATGGCCAACAGGGCATAAATTTTGGCAGAGGCAAACAATTCTTGTATGTCAATAAATTCTGTGGCGGCATGAGCCTGTGCAATGTTGCCTGGACCAAATACCACGGTCTTGGTATTCATACGTGCAAGATGCGCTCCATCCGTCCAATAATCAACACCGCCTGGCTTTACTATTCTACCGGTAACATCTTTTATGCACCCAACCAGTGTTTCTGCCAACGCATTGTCTATACCTGATTCCAAGGTTTCTCTGCCTTGTGTCTCCGGCTCCTCCTCTATGTAAAACGAAGCACCGGGATATCTTTGCACCACAGATTGCAAGATTTCCTCTATCTCCCCTTTTACCTGTGCGATGTTCTCTCCGGGAATATACCGGCGATCCATCGAAAACCAGCACTGATGCGGCACTGTATTATTCTGTAAACCACCAGAAATTTTCCCTATGCTTAGCGTGGGGGGAGCCACATAATCGTGTTTTCTTAGGGCCAACTGCGGCAGAAGTTCATCTTCCAATGCGGCTATCATACGCGCGGCAACCGATACGGCATTGATGCCTTGCGTTGGTTTGCTAGCATGACTAGCTTTGCCCTGAATATGTACCTTGAGCCAGCTCATCCCCTTATGATAACCAGCCACATTCAATCCTGTTGCCTCCCCCACGATAGCATAGTCAGTTCTCTTATGGTGAGATACCCAGTACCTTGCTCCTTCAGAGTTATTGGGTGATTCCTCACCTACTAGCCCCGCATAAATCAGGTCCCCTTTTAAAGATATCCCAGACCTCTTGATGGCCATCATGGCGTATAGCATGGCGGCATTGCCACCCTTCATATCAGCAGCACCCCGTCCCCAGAGCTTCCCATCTTTCACCATGCCTGAAAATGGTTCATGATCCATGCCCTCCGCCAATACTGTATCAAGATGCCCACATAACAACAAACTGGGAGCCTTTGGATCTGTGCCTGGAAGGCTAGCCCAAACATTGCAGCGTTCATCGAAAACCTCTTCTACTTCTGATGAGATATTTTCCGCACGCAACCTTTCAGAAATAACACGCGCTACACGTGTTTCTCCACCAGGGACCTTATAATGGCTGGGTATGGACACCAACTGGCTTGTCAATTCAATGAGCTCCTCTTGATTCATATTGAGTAATATTTGTTCTTTGTGGTTCATTTTCTCATTGTCCTCTCGTTTTCATAACCAAAGTAGCATCACCTATCATACATTATGAACAAGTAAGTATGGAAGAGCCCCCGGCAAAAGAGCCATGAGCTACAAATGGCTCATGACTCTTCAAAATTTTTATCATTGTGTCTTGTATATCTCTGGATAAATATCTAAAAACAATTCCACCAAAGCCGGATCGAACTGTTTCCCTTTATTCTTAATCAGCTCTCTTTTGGCTTCCTCATGGGATTTCACCGGTGAATATACCCTGCTATGCGTCATCACATCCCAGGCATCCCCAATAGCTATAATCCTAGATAAAATGGGAATCTCCTCCCCTTTCAACCCTCTTGGATACCCCTCTCCATTCCACCATTCATGGTGGCACTCCACAATCTGCGCCAAACTCATGAGTTCGTGCGTTTCACTCAAAATATGAGCACCTTTTAGCGTATGCTCCTGCATGATAGCCCATTCTACTTCATCTAGTGCTTGTTCTTTAAGCAATATTTGTTCCGGAATCAAACCCTTGCCAATGTCATGCAGAAGTGCAGCCGCGTCCAATTGCATACTCTTCAGTTCAGGCAAAAAAAGATGAGCAGCCATAATTTTGCAAACCTTCATGACCCTAAATGAATGTTCTGCCGTTTCAATATTTTTCTCGAAAAAGGGTGCCAAGAGCACCTTTGTTTCCTTAAGCATCCGGTTGTATTGTGCCAAATAGGGATTCGGTTTCATACGATCGTGTTCATGTTTTTTGGCTGCATAATCAATAATTGTATACAATTCCTTACTAGAAAACGGCTTTTGAATAAAACCATACGCATGAGACTCAATGGCCATCGTTTTTACGTGATCATTATTCAAAGCAGATAAAAAAACCACAGGAATATCAAAAAATTCATACAGAATTTTGGCCAGATCAATACCGGAAAGATCTCCATCAATCATAATATCCATCAAAGCAAAATCCACATTCTCTTGCACAACCAAATCAAGGGCTTCTTCAGCAGACTTGGCTGTGCCCACCACCAAGTCTCCATTCCTCTTCAATCTTTCATAAAGATCTAGAGCTACAATACCTTCGTCTTCAACCACCAGAATTCTTTTCATTAAAACCCTCAATTTCTGTTGCTGCAAACACGATATAATAATCATCTACCCCATAGAATGCCTTACATCATTACTTCTTCTTTCAGGCGTTTCCATTTCTGCTTCGCTACAGGAATACTGATATCTATGCCTTGCATCAGTATTTCATGTCCTCCCTGACCCAATTGGTTGATATTCTTGATTTTATTTTTGTTGACCATGAAATTCTTATGCACTCGTAAAAACCCACTACCCCTCAGTTTTTCCTCCCATTCCTTCAGCGTACTTCTTTGCGAAAATACAGCGTCGGCTAGGTGAACCTGAATAATTTTCTCACTGACCTCAATAAAAATGATGTCTTCCGCATCTACCAAATGCAATGAATGCGCATCCCAAAAAGGAAATTTCTTATTTTCAGGAACCGATTTTTCAGGGAGGGGATCACTCTTTGCCTGATTTTTAAATCGACTCATCGCCAACTCTATCCCAATTCTTAAATCATTTTTCTGAAACGGTTTTACAATATAGCCATAGGTCATCGGATGCTTCACCCGGTCAATGGTCAGGTTGTCACACATGGCCGTTAAAAATACGACAGGCAACTCGTATTCTTTGTGGATAATTTCTGCTGTCTCGATACCATCTAGCTGTCCCTTTAGGTATATATCCATCAAGATCAATCCAATATCCTGATGCTCGTGAATATATTCAATGGCTTCTTCTCCACTTGCTACAGGTTCTGCTACCAAATAACCCATGCTTTCCAGCCGCATTTTAATCTCAGTAGCCACCAAAGACTGATCTTCTACGATAAGAATTTTGTTGTTCATCACGCCTCCTATAAATGAATATTCATCTGCCGTTTCACCCTATCATTTGGGAAGGGGAAATATAATTTTTGCTTGCGTTCCTTGCGCATAAGTATATTCGATTTTTCCATCTAGCTGTCTCACCAAAGTATTCACAAGCTGAATGCCAAACGATTTGATATCAATGCCCTGGGGCATGCCTACGCCATCATCCTTGAGGATGATGGTAATGATTTCCTTCTCCAAAGAAATATGCAGGGAAATCACACCTCTTGTTCTGTCCGAAAAGGCATGCTGTATAGAATTGGTAATCAATTCATTGATAATCAGTCCACAAAGAATCATATGGTCAAGATCAATATTGATGTCTTCCACCTGCACCTGAAAGTCCAGAGACAAACTGTCAGTCGCGTAAAAATCAACCAATGAATTGCCAATCGCTTTCATGTACTCCGATAAGCTTATGGCATTGATATCTTTAGACTGATAGATAAGTTCATGCAAAATAGCCATGGCCAAAATTCGCTTTTCACTGTTTTCCAGTATCCTTTTGGCTTCTGCATCTTCCGTATAGCATGACTGCAGATACATCATACTAGACATTACCTGTAAATTATTCTTCACCCTATGGTGAATTTCTTTCATGAGAATTCCTTTTTCCTCTACAGAACGTACAATACTCAATTCCTGTATTTCACGATTTCGGACATTGACCAACATCTGTGCATAAAGCTTCAGTATATCAATCTCATGTCTTTTGTATACATGATGTTCACGGACAGAATCGAATCCCACAAAACCTAAACAACCCTTTTCATGCATCATCGGAACAACAAGTACACTTTTAATGCCCTGCGATTCCAGAATATCTCGGACATCATCTTCACGAGATAGTTTGCCTACATCTTCAATCTGGATCAGGTGACCCTGTATATGCTGAGAGTACCAACTGCCTACGGTATCAATAGGGATATCCTGCAAATTGTCTATTTCCGCATCGATGCCCACGCCTACCCATTCATAGACATTTGAAGTGGTACCACGCTCTTGGTCATAATCAAATATATAAACCCGGTCAGCATGTACGAACTCTCCCATCATGGCCAAAGAATGATCAATGGCCAAGGAAATCTCATCCAGAGGCGTGTTGATAAACTGTGTTGCCAGATTCATCAGAATCTTCTGTAGCTTGGTCTCTTCTTCCAGCATCGCCTCTGTTTCTACCAAACCGGTCACATCCGTAATGCTGCTTAACACATAATCTCGGTCCAGCATTTTGATGTGTTCGAGTGAGAGCAGACCATGAAAACGCACACCATTGTGCCCCGTGACAACAATGCTGTCACTATAAGACGATGTTTCCAAAAAAGAAATCAAAGCTTCGCTCAGCGAATCCAGATTCATCTCTTTGGGAGTTCTATTGACAATGTCTTCTCTGCGAAAGCCAAGCGATGCGAGAAACATATCATTGACTTCTCGAATCACGCCTCCAGCCAAATCATGGATGCTCATCATGGTAGGGCTTTGATGAAATAATTTTTCAAAATTCCTCTCATATTCCCGTTGTTTGCTGACATCCTTCGACAGAACAAACAGACTTTTCTCGCCATCCCATTCACCCTTCCAAATACGGGTTTCCACTGGAATCTCTCGCTTGTCTTTGGTAACCAGCGGCAAGAGGCAAAAATCTTTTTTCCCTTCCAGCATCTCTTGAAAAACCTCCTGCGCCCTATTTCTAAGATGCGAAGGATAAAAATCAGCAACATGCATGGTAAGAAGCTCATTAAATGAATAATTTAATTTATGCAGTACCCTCTGGTTGCCATACCGGATGTTACCATTATAATCAGTGATGACGATAAAATCATCAATGGTATTGAAAAAAGTCCGGAAGTTTTTCTCACTGCTTTCTAACCTCTGCGTCATTTCCAGCTTTCGGGTAACATCTTCCGCAACGCAAAAAATCAAGCTTCCCGAAAGATTTGCTTTCCAGCGCATGGATATATATCCACTTTCTTTGGTTCGAAATTGATTGATAAATTCCTCAGTTTCACCAGTTTCCTTGGTCTGTTCAAATACCTTAACAGAAATCTCCTTATCATCCTCATGAACAAAGCATAAAAGGTTATTGCCTTCCAACTCTTCTGGCCAATATCCTGTCTTGTCTTTCCATGATTGATTCACTTTGACAAAAGTTCCCTTAAGATCAAGAATACAGAGCAAATTGCTGTTTCTTGGAAAAAAATCATTGTATTCATAAAGAAGGGAATCAAAGGAATGGTGACTGCAGGATGATGAATCATCTCTTTTAACAATAACTTCGAACCCATTTGCATCCTTGGAACCTAGCAACCTGATTTCAGCAATAAAATCAAGCATCTCAGCATCAATAGGCAAGGTATAACGCACGTAAATGGGCA
>DIET01000041.1 GCA_002418765.1 Peptococcaceae bacterium UBA5767
CTTCAAGGACAATCTTGGCCTTCTCTTCCGGGGTCCATGTTCTTCTTTTTCTACTCATACTCTTAGTTTATCTTATTTTCCAAATTTTGTGTCCTACGTCCTGTGAACAGTTTACTATATAAGCATTGTCGTTACTCCCTCTTGGCCTGCTGTTGGATCTCACAATCCCTAAATTGTAAAGCGTTGTCAGCAGGGAGGCGCCTTTCATTGGACTTCCATTGTCGGAATGCAGCACTAAAGGCTTATTCTTAAGCAATACATTTTCAGAGTACACTGCCTTTTTAACTAGTACACTGGCATTTTCAGAACTCTCATGATCCCAGATTTACCAACCATCGACTTTTCGGCTGAATAAATCAATGATCATGTACAAGTAGTAGTACATTCCTTTCACGGGACCTGGAAGCCAGGTGATATCCCACATCCATACTTGATTGGGACCTGTTGCACAATGTATTGTAATATTCTTGTTTGTGGGTGCTTTTGCATAACCACGATGATTCATTTGTCCAAAATATCTTAATACACGATAATAACTTGAAACCAAGGCGATATATATTCCTTGTTCATCAATGAGCTTATGGAAAACTTGGTTTGGCGAAAGGCTTTGATGCTCTTTTTGGTTCATCACCTGCAGGATCCTCTTTGCTTCCTCCACATGCAATTTGTTTGCAGGCGTTGGTCTGAGTGCATCCGGACGGCCGTCTTTTGTTTTGACGCCTTGCGGGGTACCAACCAAAGTACTTTTTCTTACACCTTGCTCCATGAAGCCACTTTTCAGCATGCGCATGATAATTCTAATGAGTTGTTTATCCGCCATTCTTGCTTCCAATGCTTTCCTCATCCACTCATGGTCCACATTGTCAAAGAATCCTCGAATATCCACATCTATACCCGGTGCTCGCTTCTTATGGCTTCCTGCTTTGTGAATATAAAATCGTTTTACTTCACAGGGTTTTTCAATATCCTCAAGAACTAGGCAGAATCGCAATATTCTCTAGAAAAATGGCACAAGCCACACCCATGAACAATCCGTTTCCTAAAATGCCACTTAAAAAACCAAATGACACGAAGATTCCGAGGGGCAAATACATGATACCAGTTCCCAGAAGCAATGATGCCCCAATAATAGCAAGGGCATGACTCTTCTCTGCCGCCCTCATACAATTCAGCAAACCAATGGCCATAAGCTGTGCAAAAATCGCCAGACTAACGCTATATGAGACTGCAGGGGGTATAGATGCGAAAAACCCACCAACTGGCCCTAATAGACCCAAAACTCCCAAAATGATGCACCCAACAACCATGGAACGCCTAGTGCCCACTCCTGTAGTAACGGTAAGCCCTGAGGCCATGGCCGCTGGTACCAAAGCAAGCGACGAAAAAGCTGCGGCCATAATATGGGATACCCCCCCCGCATAGTTGCTTCTTCGCAAAGCGGCATCAGTCACATCCATATGCAAGGCTTCTCCACCAGCTCTCACGGCCGCTGTAGCATTGCAGAAATATATGGATACCGTAAAAAAAGTCAGAGGAAAGAGCGAAGCATCCCAAATCGGAATTCCCAAAGCAAAAAAATCAGGAAGCATCACTATTCCCATAGACTCAGTAGTGCGTACCGGCAGACCCATTAGTGTATATACTAGCCAGCCACCTCCTATACCTACCAAACCAATGATACTTTGAATCAGACTACCCCGAAAACTCACCCATAAAACAACCATCAAAAGTCCCAGCGAGAACAAAACCAAAGGTGCGGATGCTTCATTATCCCCGACTTGACGAAACATTCCTGTCAAAAGTCCTCCACTAACCTGTATGCTTACAAGCATTAAGGCAACCCCCATAACCAATGGTGAAAAAAGACGCTTCAGTCGATCAGTGAGGCCCAAAGCCGTTAGGAGAAGAATCAGTATCCCGGAAGCAATATACAACGCCTGAATTTTCCCCATAATCACAGAAATACCCTCGCCGGTCGCTAACCCTTCAGTCGTGATGATTAGACAGGTACTCAACCAAAAAGCGGCCACGGTCTCGAAAACCGCAATCCGATGTCCCAGATAGGTTTGGACCAGCGAGGCCAGCCCTATAAAAACAAATGTCCGTTGCATCATGGCCTGGGTTTCTCCGATTGAAAGTCCCATCGCCTCAGCCAAGATCAATACTTTGAATACGCTACTAGACAAAATTACGGCAGTCCACTGAAGTCCATACAGCATAGTCTTCACAGGATGCAAATGGTCTTCCAATCCATACTGTAGCTCCATGGCAGACTCCTTCCACTTCCGTCATCCATGCATTAAAACCTTAGGGGGTACCGGAAGCCATTGAATATTTTTGTGTAATTGCTAGATTATTTCAGCGAATAAAGAAAATATCCTGCTGGAACTTGTCGATTCAGCAAGATACACATAGATATACCATCAATTTGTAATACAACACAAAGGAAAAATCATCTCTATACAACTTAATCACTCTAACTACATCTCATCATCACAATTGGATTGGGTTTTAGGTTGTCAATAGTTTGGACTGTCAACACTAAACTAGACAGTTTGCTTAAGGTCAGTCAATCGATATTCGACGGGTGTAAAATACCCTAATGAATGTATGTGGATGTTGTTGTACCAATGGACATAATCTGCTAGGGGTTGTCAACGGTTTAACGGACAGAAAGTTAAGCTACTGAGGTGCAGCACTGATCCAGGTAGTGATTGAGATACTGAACAGGGTTGAGATATCCCAGTCTTTTCTGGGCTCTTTGACGGTTGTAGAAAACTTCGATGTAAGTGAATAATCTCTTTCTTGAGAATTGAGAAGAAACTTTCGCTCCAGGAATTGTCTCCTAGCATACCTACTCTGGAAAAGCTTTGCTTCCAACCGTAACTGGAAATAAATAAGGCAACTTCTTTGGCTGTGTATTGGCTGGCGCGATCACTGTGAAAAATTGTATCTTGGGGTAACCGCCAACGTTTCTTGGCCATTTCAACTGTTTGCAGGACTAGATCTTTTTTCATAGTCTCAGACTGATTTTCTGCCAAAACTGTATTGGTATGAACATCACGGACTTGGCAGAGATAATCAAAACCCTCTTTGGTCCGGATGTAGACAATATCACTGGATAGAACCTGGAACGGTCTATCGATGATAAGATTCTTTGTGAGATTCTTGTATTCATTGCCACGAGCTTTTCTGTTGTCAGTCAAGGAACGCTGTTTTCTTCTACAATGGATTGATTTTAGACCCTCTTGGTTCATAATCATATGAAGCAGGGACCCCATCTCTGGCATACAACCGCAAATACGATCAACACCATAGGTTCCTCGCCCTTCTTGCCAGGAGAGCTCCAGCACTTTATTACGGATGGTCTGTATGGACTCTTCACGTCGAGAGCGATTTTTGATCCAAGTATAATAACCAGATGTGGAAACGTCCAAGATTTCGGCCCACTTCGCTTTGGCATATTGCGTTTGCTCTTCTATGAATTGATAACATACTACCGTGCTTACTTTTTCTGGTTTTTTTGCGAAGTAGGCCGAAGCTTTTTTTAAGATATCGTTTTCTTCCTCGAGTTCAGCAATCTTGCGTTTAAGTTTAGTGAGCTCTTCCTGTTGGGTAGTGGTCTGGCTCTTATCCCCATCAGGAGTATACAGCTTTCGCCAGCGATGGAGTACCGTGAGACTGATTCCAAAGCTTTCAG